>JAFIFL010000129.1 GCA_020832055.1 Gammaproteobacteria bacterium | reverse complement strand
CCGATCTCGAGGCGCTTGCCGGAGCTGACGACTCTGGCTTCGCTGGATGTCATGCAGATCGCTGCTTCGCTGCGCTGCGCAGCTTCTGGCGTGCCGCCAGCCTGAAACCCGCCGTTAATCGATGAACGCAGTGCTGTCCGGCTCCGGAATGACGGGGTTGTCGATGGCGCCGATGCCTTCGATCTCCACCCTCACCCGATCTCCGGCGTGAAGATAGCGTGGCGGGTTGTCCGCAGCGCCCACGCCCGATGGGGTGCCGGTGAAGATGAGGTCGCCGGGTTCCAGCGTGAAGGCCTGGGACAGGTGAGTCACGAGATCGAAGCAGTCGAAGATGAGCTGGGAGGTGTTCGACGACTGCCGCAGTTCGCCGTTGACCCGGGTGGACAGGGCGAGGGTATGGGGGTCGGTCACGGCGTCTGCTGTCACCAGCCAGGGGCCGAACGGAGCGTGGGTATCGAAGGATTTACCGAGGGTGAACTGCCCGGTACGCATCTGCCAATCGCGTACGCTGACGTCGTTGCCCACGCAGTAGCCGGCAATCACATCCACGGCCCGATCTCGCGGGACGTGCCGGCAACGGCGACCGATCACACAGACCAGTTCGCCTTCGAAGTCGAGCTGGTCAGACACGCGCGGCAGATGGACAGGCCCGAAGGGGTCCTGCACTGCCGTGACCTGCTTGGTGAAGACGATGGGGTGGCGGGGCGGTGGGGTGCCCATTTCCTCGGCGTGGTCACGATAGTTCAAGCCGATGGCCAGGCACTTTCCAGGTCGCAGCGGGGCGAGCAGCTGGGCCTCTGCGATGGCTATGCCAGCGCGTTCGGATGCCCGACTGCCGGCTACGGCCTCCAGGCGCTCCCGGGCACGACTGCCGGCCGCCAGCAGGGACGGCAGGTCTTGGGGCAGATCCGGAGCCAGCACGGTCAGGTCCAGAAGGGTGTCGTCATGGACCAGGGCCAGGCGCGGCCCCGGGTCACCAGGGGTATCGAGTTTGAAGCGGGCAATGCGCATATCGGAAACCTTGCGGAGTTGCGGGGGCGTCGCAGGCCGGCCAGCGGCAGCTCAGGCCTTCGCGCACTTGGCGCAGCGACCGTGCACTTCGACGGTCTGATAGTCGGACTCGAAACCCAGCGCCGCAGCCTGCTCCGAGAGATTCTCGAACAGTGGCCGCGAATGCAGCTCTTCCACCAACCCGCAGCCGTCGCAGATCAGGAATTGGCAGACGCGATGACGCAGGGGCGATTCGCAGCGCGTGAAGCCATTGCTGGATTCGATGCGATGGACGAGACCGAGGTCCATGAGGAAATCCAACGCCCGATAGACCGTTGGCGGCTTGGCGGAGGGATCGTCCTTCTGCATTTCCGCGAGGATATCGTAGGCGCTGACGACGCCATGGCTGTCCCAGATCAGTTCGAGCACGCGCCGGCGATTGGGTGTCAGACGCGCCTTGCGCTCGGCGCAGATGCGTTCGGCCGCGGCCAGCGCATCGGCGATGCAGGCTTGATGATCGTGGTCATGCTGTGAAGCGGCGTCAGGCTGCATACGGTCTCCCAACGGGCAAGGTCCCAGACGGGCACCTTACCGACACTTTCGTCTGAACAGTCTAATCTCCTCAGCCGCAATGGTGTACCCGGCATCCGCAAGCGGTTTGCGGTGGGGTGCTGACGAGGAGCCGGGTGCGGCGAGCAGGGCGCATGCAATGGAGCGGACCCTGCGCAGCATGCCACTGTGGCAGTATTGCGGGGCACCGAGAGATGAGTCGCCGACCGCAGGAACGAGCCATGTCACCCATGCAACGCAGCCTGCAGTTGATCGAGACCCTGCAGCGTCCGGAGGCCTGGCCCCGGGGCGAGACGACCGTGCGCGACGTCACCCTGATCGAGACCCACATTTCCTGGGTGCTGTTGACCGGCGAATCAGCCTACAAGATTCGCAAGCCGGTGGATCTGGGCTTTCTCGACTTCAGCACGCTGGCGCGGCGGGATCACTGCGCCCATGAAGAAATCCGCCTCAACCGCCGCTTTGCACCGGAAATCTATCGGGATGTGGTGCGCATCACGGGTTCGCCGGAGGCGCCGAGCTTCAACGGTTCCGGGCCGCTGATCGAGGTGGCGGTGCGGATGCGCCAGTTCGACCCCGGCCGTCAGCTCGACGAGGAACTGGCCGCTGGCCGCCTGACTGCCGACGACATGGTGGCCGTTGCCGATGAAGTGGCGGGATTTCAGCTGCAGGCACCTCGCAGCGAAGCGGCGGACAGCTACGGTACGCCGGCTGCAGTGCTGGCGCCTGTACGCGAGAACTTCGTCCAGTTGCGAACGGCGGGCGCCGATCTCCCCGCAATCGAGACCGTGCTCGAGCATCTCGAGGCAGTCTCGGAGCAATGGGCCGAAGAGCTGACTGAGCTGTTCATGGAGCGCCGGGCAGCAGGCTTCATCCGCGAGGGCCACGGTGATCTGCATCTGGCTAACCTGACCAGGCTGCCTGAGGGCATCCGGGCCTTCGACTGCATCGAATTCTCGCCCGCATTGCGGTGGATCGACGTGATCTGCGATCTGGCCTTCCTGTTCATGGATCTCGCCATGAAGGGCCGCAGGGATCTGGCCTGGACGCTGCTGAATGCCTGGCTCGCACGCAGCGGTGATTTTCGCGGTGTGGCGCTGCTGCGGTTCTATGCGGTTTATCGGGCGCTGGTGCGGGCCAAAGTGGCTGCCCTCAGACGGGGCCAGCTCGAGGGTCGGGAGCGCGATCGCTCGGAGCAGGAGCTGTTGGCCTACCTGGATCTGGCGGGGAGCTTCGCCACGCCGACAACCACGCGCCTGATCCTGACCTGCGGGGTATCCGGCAGCGGCAAGAGCTGGCTGGGCGCGCGCCTGGCCGCGGCTGAAGGTTGGGTGCACGTCCGCTCCGACGTGGAGCGCAAGCGTTTGTTCGGCATGCGTGCGGAGCAGCGCTCGGGCTCCGCCCACGATGCCGGAATCTACACGCCGGGGGCTTCCGAGCTGGTCTATCGGCACCTGCTCGATACGGCGGACCTGGTGCTGGGCGCCGGGCACAGCGTGCTGGTGGATGCCACGTTCCTGGACCGGTCCCGGCGCGAACCGTTCATCGAGCTGGCACGGCAGCGCAAGGTTCCGGTGCGGGTGCTCTATGTCACCTGTGCACGGAAAACCCTGCATGACCGCGTTCGCAGACGGCAGCGGGAAGGTGGCGATCCGTCGGAGGCTGACGAACTGGTGCTCGCTGAACAGCTGCAGCGCATCGAGGTGCCGGAAGCCGAAGAAGGTCTGAAGGTGATCGAAGTGGACAGCGGTGTGAGCCAGGATCTCCGCGAACTTGGGGCCAGATTGGGCTGAACCGGCCCTGCCGGCCATCTCCAAGAAGCGCATAATCTATATTATGTTAAATTAATGACCATACATGGCCATCCATGAACATGCGGGAATCGGCAACCAGTCTTCAGACTGGACGACGCACAGCGCTGGCAAGGTCATCGACCACCTGCTGTGCCCACGGAGGCCAGTGGGTTAGCCTTCGTTGATCCAATGAGGGGGAGAAAAACATTCATGAACGGTGCAGAGAGTCTGGTACGGACCCTGGTGAGAGCCGGTGTCGACGTCTGTTTCGCCAATCCGGGGACTTCGGAGATGCACTTCGTGGCCGCGCTGGACGACAACCCGGACATGCGCTGCGTGCTCGGACTGTTCGAGGGCGTGGTGACCGGGGCCGCCGATGGCTATGCGCGGATGGCGGAACGTCCCGCGGCCACCCTGCTCCACCTGGGCCCGGGTCTGGGTAATGGTCTGGCCAATCTGCACAACGCGAAACGCGCGCGCAGTCCCATGGTGAACGTGGTCGGCGAGCACGCCACCTACCATCGCCAGTATGACGCGCCCCTCACTGCTGACATCGAAGGTGTGGCGCGACCCATGTCCCACTGGGTGCGCACCTCCAGGTTTGCCGCCGAGGTGGCTCGCGATGGTGCCGAAGCTGTCCGCGCGGCCATGACGCCACCGGGGCAGATCGCTACGCTCATCCTCCCCGCGGATACGGCCTGGAACCCGGCGCCGGAAGGCTCCGCGGCACCCCTGCCCATACCTGCGGCGGCGCCCGTACAGCCGGATGCGGTGGCGTCGGCAGCGGCAGCGCTGCGTACCGGCGAACCGGCCGTCCTGCTGATGAACGGCGCGGCCCTGCGGCGGGAGAATCTTGCCGTGGCCGGACGCATTGCTGCCGCCACCGGAGCCAGATTGTTCTCCGACACTTTCGTCGCCCGCATCGAACGTGGCGCAGGCATCGTCGCCGTCGATCGCCTTCCCTACTTTGGCGAGCAGGTGGAGGAGGTCCTCGCCGGGGTCCGTCACATGATCCTGGTGGGCACCCGCCCGCCGGTGTCCTTCTTCGCCTATCCGGGCAGGCCGAGTCATCTGGTGCCGGATGGTTGCCAGGTCCACTCCCTGGCTGGGGCCGAGGGCGATCTCGGCGCCGCCCTGGAGGCATTGGCCGATACCCTTAGCGCTCGTGATGCCGGTATCGTCGCACCTTCCGGGCGGCCGGAGCCCGCGCGCAGCGGTCAGCTCGATCCTCAGACCATCGCTCGAGCCATCGGCGCCTGGCTCCCGGAGGGCGCCATCGTGGTGGACGAGGCCGCCACCAGCGGTTTCGGCATGCCCGTGGCCACGGCCGGCTGCCCACCACACGACTGGCTTGCCCTCACCGGTGGTTCCATCGGCCAGGGTCTGCCCTGTGCCGTGGGGGCCGCCGTCGCCTGTCCGGACCGCAAGGTCCTGAGCCTGGAAGCGGACGGCTCCGGCATGTATACGTTGCAGGCTTTGTGGACCATGGCCAGGGAACAACTCGATATCACCGTGGTGATCTTCTCGAACCGCAAGTACGCCATCCTGCAGGTGGAGTTCATGCGCGTTGGGGCTCACAACCCGGGCCCGAAGGCCATGAGCATGCTCGATCTCTCCAACCCGGACCTCAACTGGGTGCAACTCGCCCAGGGCATGGGCCTTGAAGCTTCCCGGGCCACCACGGTGGCCGAATTCAACACCCAGATCGAAAGCGCACTCCGGCACCGTGGTCCACGCCTGATCGAAGCCGTCATCTGACAGCGCAGTCGCGACGCCTTCGTTGTGGGCAGGCCCTAATCGCACAGCGATTGGGCCGATCTCGACGCGCTATGTCGGAGCTGATGTCTCTGCCTTCGCTGAACATCCTGCAGATCGGCGCATTTCGTTCCAGACGAAATGCGCCCACAGAGTGGGCGAGCCAACGCGTCAGCCGCGATGATCCAGGAACAAAGAGACCCGTCCCAGATACTCGTAGATGGCGCGTTCGGTCTTGCGCAGATGGAAGGCGTTCGGAACCCAGTACTCGAAGCGCGAGCGGTCTTCGCTCAGGCTCTTGTGCCGGGTCGGGGCCGGAATCACATCGAGACCCGCACGTTCGAAATGCCTGCGGGCGCGATCCATGTGGGAGGCGGATGTGATCAGCAGGATGCGGGCATCCGGACTCGCCAGATCCTTCACCGCAAAGGCTTCCTCGGCGGTGTCGATGGGCATTTCGAGCACATCCATGCTCAGGGCATCGACCCCGAGGGCAACGGCGAGCCTTGAGTAGCCCCGGGCCACGGACTCGCGCTGATGAATGTTGCCGCCGGTCAGGACCAGCCGGGCCTCCGGCACCTGACGCCACAGGCGGACGCCTTCCACCAGCCGGATCACGGCCGAGTCACGAAGCTGTGAGGTGATGGGCAGACTGGGCATCGCGTGATACCCGCTGCCCAGCACCACCACATGACTGATGCCCGGCAGGCTGCGGGCATCGAGTACCGGTGGATGCCGGTCTTCGAGGGGCCCGAGCAGGGCATCCGCCACCGGTGCCCATGAAGCCAGCAGCAGCAGGGCCACCGCCCCGCCAGCCAGGACCCGTGCCCCCCGCCGCCGCCCCATCAGCGCCAGGATGACCGCCAACAGCAGCAGCATCAGGGTCATGGGCACCGGCATGGCGAAGGTGGCGACGAATTTCTTGATCAGGAACATGACTTCATCCGTTCAGACGTACGCCGATCGAATAGCCTGCCGCCACGGCCAGCAGGGCCAGGCCCAGGGAACCCAGAAGGTTGATCAACGCCGCCAGCGTCTGCCCGGTCTGCAGAAGCAGCAGCGTTTCCACGCTGAGAATCGAGAACGTGGTGAAGCCCCCGAGAAAGCCTGCCAGCACGGTCTGGCGCAGGCGTACCGGAGCGGGCATGCGCCCTTCAGGCAGGGTCACCACATGCAGCAGTCCGATCAGGAAGGCGCCGCTGACGTTCACCAGGGCGGTCCCCAGCATGGGCAGAGCGGCGAAGTGTGTTGCGACCCACACCCGGGACAGACCACCGAAGGCGCTGCCGAGGCCGATGAGCAACGCGGTGATGCCCTCCGAACGCAGTCCGGCCATGGATCAGGCTTCTCCCGCAACAACGCTGCCGGCCGCGAATCCGATCGCGACGGCGAGCAGGCAGATCGTCACCGACGCCAGCACGTAGGCCATCGCGGCCCGCCACCGCCCCTCCGTTCCAAGCAGGAGGCTCTGCAGGGCGAAGCTCGACACCGTGGTGTAGCTGCCCAGGAAGCCCAGGACGAGCCCGGCGTGCAGCGACGCGCTGTCCACAGCCGCTCCGAACCAGACACCGATGGCCAGCGCGCCCGTCACGTTCACCACCAGCGTGCCCCAGGGAAACCGTTCCATCAGGCCCCGGGCCACTGCCTCGGACACTGCATACCGGGCAGCCCCGCCGGTAGCGCTGCCTGCCAGCACCCAGAGCACAGTGGTGGCATCGAGTCCGTTCACCATCTCTCCCCCCAGCCTTTCCCGGCTCGCATCCCGGCCCTGGAAACGGGCATCATGATGGCGTTGAGAGACTGCTGGAAGGGATTAGCATGGACTTCGAGGACACGGTTGCTGATCGGCTCGCGGCGGCACGGGAACATGCCCGGTCGGTGCCCCTGGAAGACATCAACGTCACCCACTGGGATCTCTGGGAGCAGGACGTGGTGGCGCCCTACTTCGAGCGTCTGCGCGCCGAAGATCCGGTTCATTATCACCCCGACAGTCACAATGGACCGTTCTGGTCCATTACCCGGCACGCGGACATCATGTACGTGGACACCCACCATGATCTGTTCTCCTCGGCAGGCAGCATCGTGCTGATGGACCAGCCGGCGGATTTCGAGCTGTCCCAGTTCATTGCCATGGATCCGCCTCGACACGACGAGCAGCGCAATACGGTCGCACCGGCGGTGGCGCCGCGCAACCTGGCGGCGCTGGAGGCCACCCTGCGGGAGCGGGTGGTCCAGATTCTCGACGGGTTGCCCGTCGGCGAGACGTTCAATTGGGTCGATGCGGTCTCCATCGAACTCACCACCCAGATGCTGGCCACCCTGTTCGACTTTCCCTTCGCCGAGCGCCGCAAACTGACGCGCTGGTCGGACGTCGCCACCGGTGGCCCCGAGACGGGCATCGTAGCCAGCCGCGAACAGGCGAGAGCGGAACTGCAGGAATGCCTGGAAGTGTTCACCGCCCTGCGCAATGAGCGCGCCAAGCGCCCGCCGGCCCACGACATGGTCTCCATGCTGGCCCATGGCCCATCCACTCGGGACATGCCGCCCATGGAGTTCCTCGGTAATCTGCTGCTGCTCATCGTCGGCGGCAACGATACCACCCGCAACTCCATCAGTGGCGGCGTGCTCGCCCTGAACCGGTATCCCGATGAATTCGCCAAACTGCGGGCGAATCCGCAACTGATCCGCAATCTGGTGCCGGAAATCATCCGCTGGCAGACCCCGCTGGCCTACATGCGCCGGACCGCCACCATCGACGTGGAACTGGCGGGCCAACGGATTCGCGAAGGCGACAAGATTGCCATGTGGTACTACTCGGGCAACCGCGATGAAGCCGTGTTCGAAGCCGCCGACGAACTGCGCGTCGAACGCCCCAATGCCCGCCATCACGTCGCCTTCGGCTATGGCATCCACCGCTGCATGGGCAATCGTCTGGCAGAAATGCAGCTGCGGGTGCTGTGGGAGGAACTGCTGCCACGCTTCCGCAGCATCGAAGTCGTCGGCGAGCCGGTGCGGATCCGCAGCAACTTCATCAACGGCTACTCGGAGCTGCCCGTGGTCCTCGACCGCGCGTGACTCACAACCGCCTGCAAGCTTCGAGCGATACGCCTTCTGTGGGAAGGCGCTATTTCGCGCAGCGAAATGCGCCGATCTGCATAGCGTCCAGCGAAGACGGCGTCATCAGCTCTGGCAGCGCGCCCAGAGATCGGCCCAATCGCTGCGCGATTAGGGCTCTCCCACAGAGGCGTGCGCCAGCGTCAAGCGACACGCCCTTGTGGGAAGCTGCGCAGCGCAGCGGAGCAGCGATCTGCATGACATCCAGCGAAGGCAGCGACGTCAGCTGCGGCAAACGCTTCGAGATCTGCCCATCCGGCTGCGCCGGATAGGGCTCTCCCACACATGGGGCACGCCCTTGTGGGAAGCTGCGCAGCGCAGCGGAGCAGCGATCTCCATGACATCCAGCGAAGGCAGCGTCATCGGCTTCGGCACCGGACCTTGAGATCGGCCCAATCGCTGCGCGATTGGGGCTCTCTCACAGAGGGGCGAAACGGGATTCAGGCGCTGCGGCGCCTCGGCGGCAGCGGAATCAGCACCGAGGTGCGCGCCAGATAGTCCTGATACTCAGGATCGTCGCCCCAGCGCTTCTTCCCGCGCTCTTCGAGCATGGGAATGCCGCTGACCTTCGTCAGCAGAAAAATCACGAACAGCGGTGACAGGATGGTGACCCACTGCCAGCCCACCAGCGCGGGAGCGGCGATCATGAAAATGCCGATCCACAGGGTGATCTCGCCGAAGTAATTCGGATGCCGCGACCAGGACCACAGGCCGTGGCGGATGAACTGTCCGGCATGGGCCGGATCGGTGCGGAAGCTGCGCTTCTGGCGATCGGCCACCACTTCGATGACGAAGCCGAAGGCGAACACCAGCACCCCGGCCAGCGCCAGGGGCTCCAGGGGACCCGGAGCGCCGGAGGTCATGGCCGCCAGTGCCGCCGAGAGGGTCAGGAACACCCACAGGCCCTGCAGGGTCCAGGTCATCAGAAAGCGCCAGAAGCGCGGCTTGATGGCATCAAAACGGCCGTCGGATCCGTCCTGCTTGACGCGTACGAAAAGGAAGGAACCGAGTCTCAGTGCCCACACGCCCACCAGCGCCGCAAGTATCAGCGAGCGGGTATCGCCGATGTCCGCCAGCAGAAAGGCCATGATCACCAGGATAAGGTAGGTGAGGCTGCCGGTGAGATCGAAGTAATGCTCCGTCTGCGCGAACCAGGCGTGGATGAAGACCAGCCACTGAATGGAGAATGCCACGATGGCGCAGAGAGTAAACAGGGGGATGCCCCCTGCCCTCACGCCGCCCTGGCTGCCCGCCCAGGCCACGGCGGCCCCCACGATCAGGGCGACCAGGATGGCTGCTATAGACTGCATGTCTGATTTGCGCATCGGAACTCCAGAACCAAAACCGAAGGTCCAGCCGAACTGTCAGCCGAACACGAAACCCTCATAGCCGCGCTCGCGGATCTCGTTGCAGCGCGCGACGTACTCCGGAAAACCCAGGTAGGGCATGAAGACCCGCGGCTTACCTGGCACGTTGGCGCCGAGATACCAGGAGTTGCAGTGGGTGAACAGGGTCATGCCCGCCATCTCGTTGACGTGCTCGACCCAGGCCGTCTCGGCCTCCACTGCGGGCTCGATGGTGGTGAGGCCGGTCCGGCGCAGATCGTCCACACAATCACTGATCCAATCCACATGCTGCTCGATGGAGTAAAGCATGTTCGTCAGCACCGAAGGGCTGCCGGGGCCGGTGATGGTGAACAGATTGGGGAAACCGGCGACCTGCAGCCCAAGATAGGTTTTCGGCCCGTCCTCCCAGCGCTCGCTCAGGGCGACCCCTTTTCGACCGCGGATGTCGATGCGGGCCAGGGCGCCGGTCATGGCGTCGAAGCCGGTGGCGAACACCAGGGCATCGAGCGGGTAGTCCTGGCCGCCCTGACGGATCCCCTCGGGCGTGATGCACTCGATGGGTGACTCCCTCAGGTCGACCAGATGGACGTGGGGGCGGTTGAAAGTCTCGAAATAGCCCGTATCGGCGCACAGACGCTTGCAGCCGACCACCGAGTCCGGGAGCAGCTTTTCGGACACCTGCGGATCCCGGACGATGCTGCGGATTTTGTCGCGGATGAACTCACAGGCCAGTTCGTTGGCTTCGGGATTCACCAGCAGGTCGCCGTAGGCCCGCAGGAACAGCAGGCCACCGAGCTGCCAGTGATGCTCGAATTGCCGCTGCCGTTCCGCCTCGGTGGCTTCGAGCGCCGAGGCCTCGCTGCGGGGGTGCCGCGCGCCGAAGGCGCTTTGCATCTGGCCGTTGCGGGCGCGGAAATCGGCGTAGTTCGCCTTAACCAGGGCTTCGAGCTCCCGGTCCATGGGCTCGTTCTGGGCCGGCACGGAGAAGTTCGGCGTACGCTGGAACACGAACAGTTCGGCAGCTTGATCGGCCATGATTGGAATGGACTGAATGGCCGAGGACCCGGTGCCGATGACGCCGACCCGCTGGCCGGTGAAATCCACCCCTTCATGGGGCCAGCGCCCCGTGTGGTAGGTCTCGCCGGCAAAGGTGTCGGCGCCGCTGATGTCCGGCCAGGTCGGCACCGACAGGCAACCGGTGGCCATGATGCAGAAGCGGGCCTGGTAGCGCGCGCCACGGTCAGTGATCACCCGCCAGTCGTTGCTGCCGTCATCGAAATGGGCGCTGTCGACCCGCGTTCCGAACATGATGTCGCGGCGCAGGTCGAAGCGGTCGGCCACGTGACGGATGTAGTCGAGAATTTCAGGCTGGGCGGCGTAGCGTTCACTCCAGGACCAGCTCTGCTGCAGTTCGGGATCGAACTGGTAGCCGTACTCCAGGCTTTCCACGTCGCAGCGCGCTCCGGGATAGCGGTTCCAGTACCAGGTGCCGCCGACGTCGGTGCCGGCTTCGATCACCCGCACGCTGAGTCCAAGCTTGCGCAACCGGTGCAGCATGTAGAGGCCGGCGAAGCCGGCGCCCACCACCACGGCGTCGTAGCGTTCGAATGCGGTCATGTCCCCTCGCGTCTCTCTAGCTGTGGCTCGCTCAGAGCTGTCTCGGATTGCGGACAGCTGCTGACTGCCCACCGCCCAGCGGGTTGCTGCAAGAATACGGGAGCTCCGGCCGCAAGGGGAACCGCTCCCAGGCACGCACTCCCCCCTGCGTGGCGTCCGCGCCTACAATGCACGCCTCGTAAGGTCCAAGTTCTAACACAAGGGAGTCAGCATGAAGCAATCCTCCAGCGAATTCCTGTCCTTAGCCCATCCGGTCGACACCCTGCGCTGGCAGCTGCCGGTGACCGCCGCCCAGACCGGCGGCCGGGGTTCCCTGTTCGGGGGTGTGGGGCTGGCGGCGGGCATCGTGGCGCTGGAGCAGGCTACGGGCAAGCCGGTGGTCTGGGCGACGGGACAGTATCTGGCCCTGACCCAGCAGCCGGTGACCATCGATCTCGAAGTGCTGCTGCCTGCTGTCGGCCGCAGCGTGACTCAGGGGCGCGTTGTGGGTCACGTGGGCAACCAGGAAATCATCACCGTACTCGGCGCCGCCGGCCGGCGACCGTCGGATGCTGAGGGCTGCTGGGTCCGGTGCCCCAAGGCACCCCTGCCGGAGGATTGTCCGGAGATCGTCCGCCCTCACGAGGGCGTCACCATTCATGATGAGGTGGATTTGCGGCTGGCCCGTGGCAGCTTCGGCTTCACCGGCTTCGGCACACCCACCCGGGACGGCCGGTCGCTGCTCTGGGCACGCATGCCCCGGGTCGAACACGACGCCGGCGCGTTGGCCATCATTGCGGATTACATGCCCGCGGCACTGGGCAACGCGCTCGGCACTCTGGCCTACTCCACAAGTCTCGACAACACCATTCGCTTCGGTCAGCTCCAGCCCACGGAGTGGGTGCTGTGTGACAACTACGTCGAGCACCTCGGCAACGGCTTCGGCTACGGCACGGTCCATCTTTGGAGCGACGCGGGCGTCCTGATGGCCACTGCAAGCCAGTCCATGATCGTCCGTGTCCCGGAAACGCCGGTGTCGACGAGCTGACGCGGCGCCACCCCAACTTGTGGGAAGGCCCTAATCGCGCAGCGATTGGGCCGATCTCGATGCGCTCTGCCGAAGCTGATGTCGTTGCCTTCGCTGAGCGTGATGCAGATCGGCGCATTTCGCTTTGCGAAATAGCGCTCTCCCACAAGGGCGTTTCGCCCGAAGCGGGCTTCACCCCAGCTTGTGGGAAGGCCCTAATCGCGCAGCGATTGGGCCGATCTCGATGCGCTCTGCCGAAGCTGATGTCGTTGCCTTCGCTGAGCGTGATGCAGATCGGCGCATTTCGCTTTGCGAAATAGCGCTCTCCCACAAGGGCGTTTCGCCCGAAGCGGGCTTCACCCCAGCTTGTGGGAAGGCCCTAATCGCGCAGCGATTGGGCCGATCTCGATGCGCTCTGCCGAAGCTGATGTCGTTGCCTTCGC
>JAFIFL010000128.1 GCA_020832055.1 Gammaproteobacteria bacterium | reverse complement strand
TCCAGTTTGCGCAGCAGTGCTGGCCAGGCCAATGGATCCGCTGTGCCGTCAAACAGCAGCCGGCTTTGCTCGGCGGCCTTTTGGGTGGACCCCTGAGGCGGCATGTTCACGGTGGCGCCGCCTGCCAGCGCGCGGATCTGCATGGAGCAGGCCCGTTCGAGGTAGTACATGGCCATCCACGCCGAGCAGATCGTCGGCCCCACCGTCAGGGTGCCGTGATTGCGCAGCAGCATGAACTGCCGGGTGCCGAGATCCCGGACGATGCGTTCGCGCTCATCGAGATCGAGCGCCACGCCTTCGTAGTCGTGATAGGCGATCTCACCGCACTGCATGGCGTGCTGGGAGAGGGGCATCAGGCCTTCCTCCTGGGCAGATACCGCGACGCCATCCACGGTGTGCAGGTGCATCACGCAGCAGACATCCTCCCGGGCGGCATGCACTGCGGAGTGAATGGTGAAGCCCGCGCTGTTGATGTCGTAGGGGGTCTCCATGACCTTGCTGCCATCGAGGTCGACCTTCACGAGGCTCGATGCGGTGACCTCCTCGAAAGTCATGCCGAGGGGGTTCAGAAGAAAATGGTGCTCGGGCCCCGGGATGCGGGCGGACAGGTGGGTGAACAGGAAGTCGTCCCAACCGTGCATGGCGACGAGGCGGTAGAGCGCGGCGAGGTCCACCCGCAGTTGCCACTCCTCGTCGGATACCTGATCCCGGACAGAGGCGATGCTCGTTGCCTGGCCTGTGGTCATGGCTGTGCTCCTTCTGGTGCTGTTCCAGGCGCCTATCATCCCCCGTCGTGCCGTGGCTGGCCACCGGATCCCGGTTCGGGCCGCGGTAGTGGTCGGGGCCGGCGAGCTGTTCAGCGACCTTCAGGCCTGCCCCATGCCCGCTGGCCGATGCGTCTCCCAAGCTCCCAGCCGGCGAGAGTGCCGCCCCAGTGTCTGAACAGCAGCGTGCCTGCTTGAGCCCCCGCCAATCCCAGCGTCCAGGTGAGGAGCTGAGGGGAGCGGGGCTGGCCGTCGCGGGCGCGATAACAGGTGTGTTCGCAGTTGTTGCGCAAAAGACCATAGCGCTCGCCAGCGGACCGGGTCCTCGCCAGCAGGCGCAGACGCTCGGAGGTGTCGAGGCGCTCCACACGCAGTGGCTGGCCGCGACTGAATTCGGAGAGGATCCTGACGTGCTCACCGAGGCGGGGCGCTTTGCCCCGGCGCGCAGGTCAGATTCGCCAACGATCGGCCGGGTTCGCCAAGGTCGGCTGTCGCATGGGGATGGCCAGTGGGAGCGGATTCATCCGCGAAGTGCGGGATCGCACCCGATCCGTTCGCGGACAAGTCCGCTCCCACCTGAAGCCCCACCGGTGTTCCAGGACGCCTGGATCAATGGTCAGCGACAGGCAAAGTGTTCTTCGGGCAGTCCGAGATCGAAGCTGATGCGAACGCTGGCGCTGCGCCCGTAGGCGTCTTCGAGTTCGAGCGCGCCGCGGACCCGGTCGTCTGCCACTTCGAACAAAGCCTCGTCCGGCATGCCCTGATGATTGAACAGGCCCTCCGGCCCGGACCACGACACCTCCTGAATCACCAGCGTTCCCATGACGGTGATGGCGATGTCCACCTGCGCGCGACTGCTGTCTCCCCGGTGCAGGCCCTGAAGTTCGAGTTCCTGGCGGCTACCGTATTCCTCGTAGGGCTCGCACATCAGCACGCGGTCGATGGCGTAGGTCGTGCCGTCCACAGTCACCTCATTGGCGAAAGCGGACAGGGAGCTGGCTGCCACCACGAGCAGCAGGGAAGTGAAGATTGCCGACGGTTTCATGATCAAGTCGTGTGCCTCGAGTTGGCCTTCAGGGTACGGATTTCAGCGAGCGGCGCTGCCGTGGATGGCCGCCACCAGGAACAGTCCGATCACACACAGCATCCCCACCCGCCAGGCATGGCTGCGCAGCATGGGGCGGTCGATGATGTAGAACGCCCCGTGGAGTATGCGACAAACCACGAAGGCGAGTGCAAGTGCATCCACCTGGCCCCGGGGTGCTTGCATGAGCTCCGCCACCAGCATGGCTGCCACGAATCCCCCTGCGGCCTCGAAGGCGTTCAGATGGGCCAGATGGGCGCGCCGGTGCCAGCCTTCGAGCTGGTCACTGTAGGCCCGCGGATCGGCGACGTAGTCGGCGCGGCCGGCCGCAGAACGGGCTGCAACGGACAGCAGGTACGGCAGCAGCACGACGACGAGCAGACACCAGTAGGCGATGGCCATGGCATGCATCTCCCTTCCCTCTCCGCGAGTTTACGCCAGCAGAGAGGATCGGTGTAACCGGCTCCTGACGCCGCGATTCGCCCGCGTCGAGACCGCTCGTTGAGGCTGCGCGGACGCCTTCGCTTGCAGGCTTCCTGTGCGGATTCACGCTGAAGCGCAGCCCGGAATCCACGCATGTCTTTCCCGGTGGGAATGCCTCATGGGTATCCAGCCCAGGCTGGCCGTGATCGCTGTCGCGGGGTAGTCTTGATCGCTTTTCGACGCCGGGGAACGACCCATGACTGAAATGCCTGCAATCCGTGGCGCCGTGCCGCTTGTCCTGCTGGCGGCATGGCTGTTCCTGCCCCTGTCGGCCGTGGCGGAGCCAGTCGGACTCTCGCCGGGTGACTACTACGAGTTCCAGTTCGTCAGTGATCCGCAGATGGCACCCGACGGCAGTACCGTGGCCTTCGTGCGGAGCGCGGTCAGTGAAGATCGCCGCAGCCGCGAATCGGCGATCTGGCTGGTGGCCAGTGATGGCAGCACGCCACCGCGCCAGTTTACGCGGGAAGCGAGCGATCGCAGTCCGCGCTGGTCGCCGGACGGTCGTCAGCTGGCCTTCATCTCCGGGCGCAAAGAGCGCTCCCAGCTGCATCTCATCCCGCTTGATGGTGGCGAAGCCCGTGCTGTGACGACGCTGGAACAGGGATCCATTTCCAGCTACGAATGGCTGCTCGACAATCGTCACCTGCTGTTGAGTCTGCGTCTCGATCCCGCAGTCGAGGACCCCACTGTCAAGGCGGAGGAGAAGGAAGGTCCGCAGCCGAATCTCAAACGCTTCCGCCATGCCGTCTACAAGTCGGACGGCACCGGCTATCTGGACGAATCACGGGTTGGACTCTGGCTGCTCGACAGCGAAAGCGGCAGCCTCCGTCGGCTTACTGGCCACGCCGACTGGAATGACAACAATGCCACCGTGTCACCGGATGGCAGGCGTGTCGCGTTCGATTCGGACCGCAGCGGCCGTGAGTACGCCGGTGGTTTCGGCGGGGACATCTTTCTGCTCGAGATCGAAACTGGTGACGTCTCGCTGGTGGACACGCCCCCCGGACGGGCGTCACAGCCGGTCTTCAGTCCGGATGGCCGTCAGATTCACTTCCTCCATCAGAGCGAACGTTATGCCCCGATCACTCTGCAGCGGGTGGCTGCTGGCGGCGGCGACGCTGAAGTTCTGCATGACGGCCTCGCACTGACCGCGATGGATGTACAGTTCCCGGCCGCGGGCCAGGGACCCTTCCTGCGCGCGGATGCCCGCGGGGCGCGGCCAGTATTCCGTCTCGACCGGGCCGGTCGCGCGATCCCCGTCGTCGGGACGGAGGCCGCGATCAACAGCGTTTCTTTCTCTGCCAATGGCCGGCACATGGCGTACATCGAGGAAGACGAGACCCGTCTCGTCGAAGTCCATACCGCGCGCAGCGATGGCAGCCGGTCGCGGCAGCTCACCCGCTTCAACGACGAGCTGCTTTCGGCCCGGCAACTGCAGAGCCTCGAGCGGTTCAATTTCAGCAATGAGGACGATATGACCGTGGACGGCTTTCTGCTGCGGCCAGTGGGCTTCAGTGAGGGGACCCGCTACCCGGTCGTGCTCAACATCAAAGGCGGCCCGGGAGGCATGTGGGGGCGGCAATGGTTCCACGAGTTCCAGATGCTGGCCGCCGCGGGCTATGCCGTGATCTTCACCAACTATCGCGGCAGTACCGGCTATGGTCACGATTTCCAGTCGGCGGTCAGGCTCGACTACGGTGGCGCCGACTATCGGGACAACATGTTGCTGCTCGAAGCCGCCCTTGATCGTTTCGACTGGATCGACCCGAAACAGCTGTTCGTCACCGGTGGCAGCCACGGCGGGTTCCTGACCAACTGGATCACCACGCAGACGGAGCGCTTCCGCGCGGCGGTGACTCAGCGCAGCGTCAGCAACTGGATTTCCGAGGCAGGTACCCAGGAGTATCCGCCGGAGTCCATGACGGCTGAATTCGGTGGCACGATCTGGACCAACTTCGATGACTACTGGGGACGCTCACCGCTGAAGTATGCGGACCGGGTGACGACGCCGACCCTGGTGATTCACAGCGATTCCGATCAGATCACGCCGGTGGGCCAGGGCAAGGAGTGGTACTACGCACTCCTGGCGAATGGCGTGGAGACCGAGTTCGCGCTGTTCGAGGGCGAGAGCCACGGCCTGTCCAGAACCGGCACTCCGGTGAATCTGGTGGCGCGTCTGGAACTGATCATCGAGTGGTTCGACCGCTTCCTGCCATCCGAGTGACTTCGGTCAGGAAGCGACAAGCAGCGCATCGAGCTCGGCGCGCCAGCGTGGCGTCAGCGCAGCTGCGCTGTAGCGACTGACATCCACGCTGGGGGGCAGCCCGCCTTCGAGCCAGAGGCTGAGTCGCTGCGTCAGCGCCATCACGTCCCCGGCGGGATAGCGATAGGCGTCGGGTACGTACTCGGGATAGCACAACGCGTCTGGCACCAAAGGCCTTGCCCCGGCGCTGGCTGCTTCCAATACTGAAAGCCCCTGGAATTCGTGGCGTGCGCTACTGACAACGATGCCCGAGCGGCCGAGCAGCGATCGGTAGGCCTGCACCGCGAGGTGGCCGTCGGCAACGATGCGGTCCGGGAGGTCCCGGCGCAGCTCAGCCAATGCCGGATGTCCATCGCGCCCCCGCCCACCGAGCAGGGCCAGCCGGAAATCGATGCCCGTTCCGGCCAGCTGCAGCATGGCCTGCGCGAAGGCCTCGGGTGCCTTGTCGTACTCCCAGCGGTGATTCCAGAGGACCAGCCTCGGATCGCGCGGCCCGGCTGCCACCGGCGCGATCGGGACCGGAAGCAGGCTGCTGCGATCGCTTATGCGTTCGATCACTTTGACGGGTACAGCATCGGGGAGCCGTGCCAGAAGCGCCTTTGCACCTGCGAGAAAACTGCTGCGGTTGTACTCGGAGTTGAAGGCCACGCGGTCGGCCGCCAGCGAGGCATAAAGCTGCACCATCTGCGGTTCAACTGACGTCACCTGGTCGGAATTCGAAGGGTAGGCGAACTGGTTTTCGTGGAAGTAGAGCAGGCAGGGCACGTTGGCCAGCCGTGGATGCAGGCCCTTGAGGGTGGCGAGGTCGACCATGGACGTGGCCACGATCAATCCGGGCGTCGATGTCGGCAAGGCATCGAGCCAGGACAGCGGATTGCCGCGTATGCGCCAGGCGAAGTGGCGCCCTGGCAACTCCAGGCGTTGCCAGGCGAAGGTATCCTGGCTGGCGATGAGCTGGTCTGCCCAGGCGCGGTGGCTGGCGGCCCCATAGGCAGACAGCAGCCATGCTTCGGTCCTGTGCGCTGTCACTGCCATGCCAGCGGCGCCAGCAGCACGGCGGCATTCCAGCTCACGTGCAGCAGCATTCCCGGCAGGACTGAAGCGCTGCGGTCACGAAAGATGCCGAAAACCAGCGATGGCAGGAACACCAGGGCTGCGTGCAGCGGAGGATGGTTCAGCAGGTGCATGGCTGCGAACAGGATGCTGGTCAGGACATTGGCCAGGGTCAGGGGGCCAATGTTCAGGCCGCGCGTCGGTGTCATCAGCGCTGGCTGAATCAGGCCCCGGAAAACGACCTCCTCCAGCACCGGATACACCACCACCAGCAGCGCCAGCACGGCAAGCCCGGGCGTGACGCCACCCTGCAGCCAGCCGTAGGCCGCGGCGATGATCAGGCCGACAAGCCATGTGGGGCCCAGCCAGGGGTCACGCCACCAGGGCTTCACGGTCGCAGAAACTCGGCGCTGTAGTTGCGGCCCCTGCCCCATTGTCTGCCCGGTCGAAAACCCGCTGATTCGGCCATGCGGGTGATGACCTTCCGGGGAATGAAATCCGGATCGCCCGGCTGCTCCGTGAGATTCACGCGCCCGCCGGGTCGGATGACGCGGAACAGCTCTTTCAAGGCGACCTCAGGCTCCGGCACTTCGCCGAGTACCGCCACCAGGAGGGCGACATCGATGCAGCCGTCGTCCAGGGGCAGGGCACGGGCGTCAGCGGCCTGATAGCTGACGTTGTCGAGGCCGGCGCGGGTCAGCCGCGCTTGTGCCTTGGCCAGCATGGCAGGTTGCAGGTCCACGAGGACGAGCCCGCCCTGGGGCAGGGCGCGGGCGATGTCGACGCTGAAGAAGCCCGGCCCGGGCCCGAGTTCGAGCACGCGATCACCCGGCTGGAGGTCCAGGCGCCGGACCAGTTCGGCCGGCGACAGAATCAGTCGGCGCAGCGGATTTCTCAGCAGGAGTGCAAGCTGCGGCGGATACGCCTGGCCGGCTTCCCGGCTGCGGCGAAGGATTTCGCGGATGCGTTCGAACATGGTTGACCCCGGCGCGATGAGTGAACCATAGCCCGTGATGCCTCCTGCGG
Source organism: Gammaproteobacteria bacterium (assembly GCA_020832055.1). Lineage (GTDB taxonomy): Bacteria > Pseudomonadota > Gammaproteobacteria > Pseudomonadales > Azotimanducaceae > SLTB01. The sequence goes on along the minus strand of JAFIFL010000128.1, from coordinate 5,967 downwards.
CGATCAGAACATCCAGGCCACGCCCAGGGTGACCCAGTTGTCGCTGCTGCTCGAACGCGTCCAGCCGTAGCTCAGGTCCACCTGGCCGCCGCCGAATCCGCTGCGCAGGCCGAGCTGGAACTCCGTACCCCCGCGATGGGTGCCGTAGCTCTCCCCGATCAGGTTCAGGCCTGGCGTGAGGTTCACGTCGGCGGCGACGCCCCAGATGGCGGCATTGCTGTCATCGCGCTCCCAGACGCCGCCGCCGTTGACGTGAAAAGCGACGCGATCGTTGACGATCACGGTCACGGGAACGTAGAGCTGGGCATTGGCGTGGTCGCCGAGAGTGTCGCGCCACTCCGAACGCCCGACGACACCCCACCCCCAGCCGCCTATCGCCGCATCCTGGATGACGGTCTTGCCCTCGAGGGCGACGCCGGTATCCCAGCCAGCGTCATCCTTGAAGCGCCCAAGGCCCAGGGTCAGTTCGAAGTTGCCCAAAGGATTGCAGGCCAACTCCCCCTCGACGGCCTGATCGTCGCTGCCGCCTCGACTGTACCAGGCGTAGATCTCGCAGCGTCCGGGGTCTGCCATGGCCGCATCATCCACGACGTAGTGGCCGCCCATGGCGAGGACAGGGCGGTTTGCGAGACTCATCAGGGTGACCAGGCCGAGCGCGATCAGGATCTTCGGCAGTGGGTGCAGGCCTTGCTGGGGCATCGTGTCCTCTCTTCTCTCCTTTGAAGGCGGCCATGTTACCTAAGCGACGGTGCTTCCTCGAAACCCGATACCGGGAGCGCAACGCTTCAGTATGCTTAGCCCATGGACACGTTCGATCCGGACAAGGTCCCACCGCGGCCGCCGAGCAAGCTCGACTTCCGCATCCTGTTCGGCGTGCTGCCGGTGGTGGCCTTCTACATCGGCTATCAGTGGCATGCCTACGCTGCCATCGGCCTCGGCTTCGTGGCCACGGTGGTCGCCTATTACGCCAGCGACCGCAAGGGACTGGTGGGCATCTTTGCTTTGTTCGGGCTGTTCGTGGCGACGGTGGCGGCACTGGTGGGCATCGTCCTGGAGGACGAGCGCGCGTTCCTGGCCCGGGATGCGGCCATCGATTTCCTGCTTGCCAGCCTGGGCCTTGGCAGCCTCCTGCTCGGGCGTCCCGTAGTGGGGCTGGTGCTGCGGGACATGTGGCCGGCGCTGAGAGATCTGCTGCCGCTGCGGCATGAGGCCTTCGTGCGGGCGACCTGGGTCTTCGTGGTGGTGAACATTTTCCAGGGCACGGTGAGGACCTGGATGCTGTTCGGCGGTTTCACGGTAGGCGAGTATCTGGTCTACAGCCGCCTGTTCGGCTGGCCGGTAGCGGGCATCATGATCGCGATCATCGCCCATATCGTCCGCGAGGCGGCCCGCAGCGAAGCGCGTCGACGTCGCCAGCCGCGTTGATGCATGTCAATGCGGCGCAACGATGCTGTTAGGATGATGGAAGCTGTTGGATGAGGAAGGGGCCGCTACCTGGTCGCAGGTGGAGTCACAATGCTTCGCGGGAGTCGAGCCAGGTGCGCGGTCGCGGGCCTGTTCGCCTGCTTGGTTCTGCTTGGTATGGGCAACGCGTGGGGCTACCCGGATGCCGCGCCGGAAGGCGCCTACCTCGATCACGGGGTCGAGGGCTGCCTGATGTGCCATGGTCAGGGCAGTCAGTGGCCTGCTCATGACATTCTCGACACGGTGCACGGTGTGCGCGGCGACGGCCGCACCCCCTTTGCCGAGGGACAGCGGGCCTGCGAGGCCTGCCACGGCCCGAGTGCCGATCACGTCATGGGCCGACGCGAAGATGGTGGTCGCCCTGCCACGGCCATCGGCTTCACGGCCGACGAGCCGGCGTCGCTGAAGGACCGCCCCTGTCTCGACTGCCATCAGGCGGATACCGGCCACCACTGGCAGGGCAGCGCCCATCAGTTCGAGGAAGTGGCCTGCACGGACTGTCATCAGCTGCATACGCGAGAGGACCGGGTCATGGTCCGGCTCAGCCAGGCCGAGGTCTGCAGCGATTGCCATCGCCGGACCCGTTCCGAGTTCCTGCGACCCTCCACCCATCCGGTGCGATCGGGGAACATGGTCTGTACCGACTGCCATGCGCCCCATGGCAGCATGACGCCGGGGGAGCTGCTGCGCGGTACCCTCAACGAGAGTTGCTACGACTGCCACGCCGAATATCGCGGGCCCTTCCTCTGGGAACACGCGCCCGTCAGTGAGGACTGCAGCAGCTGCCATGAGCCCCATGGCTCCAGCCATCGCAACCTGCTGTCGCGGCGCTCGCCCTGGATGTGCCAGGAGTGCCATCTGGCCCAGTTCCATCCCTCCACCGTCGAGAGCGGGCTCGGCGTGCCGCCTCAGGGGGCCTCGCGGCAGGTCCTCGGCCGGGACTGTCTGAACTGCCACACCCAGGTGCATGGCTCCAACCATCCCTCCGGGGCAGGGCTGATCCGATGAAACGCTGGCTGCTGGCAGGTGGATTCGCGCTGGTGGGTGTGGCCTACGGCGACAGCATCGTCGAGGGTGAAGTCGAACTCGGGGTCGGCTATCTCGACGAGAGCTCCTTCCGCTATGGCAAGTACTCCGGGTTGGTAGACGACGGCCTGGAAGTGATCGCTAACGTCGCCTTCAGCTCCCGACCCGTCTGGGATAGTGGGGCCACGCGTTACTGGCGCCTGCAAGGTGAACGGCTCGGCTTCGACTCCCGGCGCGTCGACGTCGAGGCGGGCGATCAGGGCAGTCAGCGTTTGCGGCTGAGCTTTCAGGAAACCCCGCGCAACCTGTTCGAGGATGGGCAGACGCCCTTTCTCGGCACCGGCGGTCAGCGTCTGACCCTGCCCGCGGGATGGGAAGCGACAGCGGCATCCACCGCCGCCATGACCACTCTGGATGAGAATCTGCTGGATTTCAGTCAGCGCCAGCGGCGCCGTGATGCGAACCTGGACTACCGGCTGCATTTTGCCGACGGCTGGCGCCTCGATGCCAGCATGCGACGGCAGATCCGGGATGGCCGCAGCGAGATGGCCGGCACCATCGGCACCAATGGCGGCAACTCCCGGGCGGCGCTGCTGCCGGCACCGGTGGACTACGAAACCGATACCTTCGACCTCAGCGTGGTGCGGGAAGGCCAGCGCCACCTGCTCGGCATGGCTTGGCACGGCTCGTTCTTCCGCAACAGTGACCGTGAACTGAGCTGGCAGAATCCCTTCGGCCCGCAACCCCAATGGCAGCCCGGCGCCGCCTTCCCGGACGGTTTCGGGCAGTTGGCCCTGCTTCCGGACAACGACTTTCAGCAACTGCGGGTGTTCGGCCAGCTATCGCTGACCCCGACCACCCGGGCCAGCCTCGATCTCGCCCGTGGCCGCATGCGTCAGGATCAGCGCTTCCTGCCCTACAGCGTCGACGCCGAATTGGCGCCCACGGCTCTGCCGAGGGCGGATTTGAACGGCAAGGTGGATACCACCCTGGCCCATCTGCGCCTCAACAGCCGGCCGCTGCCGCGGTTGAACCTCACGGGGCGGGTCCGTTACGAGGACCGGGACAACAAGACTCCCCAGGACGTCTTTCTGCCCGTTTCCGGCGATGCCGGTCTGCAGGTGGCGCCGGAGAATGGGCGCATCAACCGGCCCTACGGCCTCACCCGAAGCGAGATCGGCTTCGATGGCGCCTATCGTCTGCCCCAGCGTACGCGGTTGAACTTCGGCTACGAGCATCGCCTGCGCAAGCGTGACTTCTCCGAGGTGAACACGGCCCGCGAACACGTCTTCCGCGGGGGGTTGAGAACCCAGCGGTTCCAGGCGGTCAGCCTCGGGCTGGACGCCAGCCACGAGCGCCGCAACACCAGTCGCTACGTGGGCAACCGTCCGCTGTTGGCCACCCGGGTGCCGGGCAGCGTCGATCCCGAAGCGTTCGAGAATCATCCCAATCTGCGGCGCTACTATCTTGCGGACCGGGATCGTGACCGGATTCAGCTCCGTGCCGACGTCCACCCTGCGGACAATTGGCATCTGGGAGCTGCGTTTGCCTGGAGCCGTGACGACTACCGTGAGGACCTGTTCGGCCTCGATGAGAGCCGGCTGCGTTCCTGGATGCTCGATGCTGGCTACGTACCCACCGAGAAGGTGCGCGTGAGTGCCTTCTACCACCACGATCGCTACGCCAGCTCTCAGCGGGCGCGCTCGTTCACCGCGGCCCCGCCCACGGTCAATGATCCCGATCGGGACTGGTCCGTGGACACCCGGGACACCCACGAGACCTGGGGCCTGAGCCTGGACCTCGATGGCCTCGACGCCGGGTTCGCCACCACCGATGGCAGCAGCAGGAGCCTGGATCTGAGGCTGGATTACACCGATTCACGATCCCGGGGCCAGATTGGCGTCGAGGCCGGTCCGGCCCTGGCAGCGGCGGATCTGCCGAATCTCTCCACTCGCTTTCAGGTGGTGAGCCTCACGGCCACCCAGCGCCTCTCCGAGGTCGCGCGGATCCGCTTCGCCTTCGAGCATGAGCGCTACAGGAGTCGCGACTTCGCCCTCGATGGCGTCGGCCCGGCCAGCGTGGCGCAGGTGCTGCTGTTCGGTGAGGCCAGCCCGCGCTATCGGGCCAACTGGGTGACCCTGAGCTATCTGCACAGGTTCTGATATCTGCTATGTCTCCAAAGCTTGCAAGAACACTGATCTGGGTCCTGGCACTGCTGCCGGCCGTGGTGGTGCTGGCCACCGTGGGCGAACGGGATTTCGCTGATCCGGCCGCCTTCCTCAACTTCCTCGGCAGGCTCACCGGCATCGCCGGTCTGGCGCTGATGCTGGCGGCGGCCATCCTGAGCTGTCGGGTGCCGGGTTTCGATCGCCCCTTTGGTGGCCTCACCAAGCTCTGGCGCACCCACCACCAGATCGCCACCGTCGCCTTCCTGCTGCTGCTGGCCCACCCGCTGCTGCTGATGTTTGCGGCGGCGGGCTTCAGTCTCGACGTCGCGGTAGCCACCCTCCTCCCCCGGGGCGCCGACATTGCACTGTGGACGGGTTGGGCCGCTCTGCTGCTGATGATGGTGTTTCTCGGGCCCGGCTATCGCTTTTTCGGCGATCCGGACTACCAGCGCTGGAAGCATCTGCACCGGCTGGCGGCGCCCGCGGTGGTGCTGGCCCTGGTGCATACCTTCTATCTGGCTCGCACCCTGCCCTGGATCTGGGAATGGGTGCTGTGGATCGGGCTGGCCGCCCTGGCGGTGGCGTCCATCGGCTACCGATTCCTCTGGTCCCGCCGCTTCGGCCGTCGCCGCTATCGCGTCGCCAGGGTGGATCGGCCCGCCAACAACGTGGTGGAGCTGAATCTGACCACGGAGGGGCCGGCCCTGGCTTACGAAGCTGGGCAGTTCGTCTATCTCACGCCACGGGATCCGAATCTCGAGGCGGGCCATGGCGAGGAGCACCCCTACACCCTGTCCTCGGCCCCCGGCGAACGGGGCCTGCGCATTGCCATCAAGGCCCTCGGTGATGCCAGCCGCGCCATCGGTGACATTGCCGAGGGCAGCGAGGTGCGGGTGGAAGGGCCCTATGGTGGCTTCTTCCCGAAGACCTCCACGGCCGATGCGCCGGAGCTGTGGATTGCCGGAGGTATCGGCATCACGCCATTCCTGGCGCGGGCGCGCCATCTGGCAGCCATCGGCGAGCCGGTGGACGTGGTGCTGATCTTCTGCGTCCAGGACGAGGCCCGGGCCATCTGGCTGGAGGAGTTCGAGGAACTGGCGGCCAGCCTGCCGGGGTTCCAGGTGCAGATGCACTACTTCTACCAGGAGGGGCCACTGAACAGCACCTTCGTCAATGAGCGCTGTCCAAACGCCAGGGACAGGACGGTTTACATCTGCGGCCCCGGGCCGCTCCTGAAGCTGGCCCAACAGGTGGCCCAGAGCGCGGGCGTGCCAGGCAGCCGCATCGTCACCGAAGAATTCGATCTGCT
>JAFIFL010000127.1 GCA_020832055.1 Gammaproteobacteria bacterium | reverse complement strand
GCGCCGTTCAGGCCGGGCGCGCGATCCTGCGGAACAGGGGCTGGGGTTCGAGGACGTCGCCCTGATAGTAGTCCCGCATGACCTTCAGGCCGGCGATCTCCTGCTCGGGGTCCCGCTCCGCTGGGATCTGGAAGGCATCGAAGCCGCAGCGGCGCATGTAGGAGAGCTGGTCGCGAGCCACGTCGCCGAGGGCGCGGATCTCTCCCCGATAACCGAAGCGGCTGCGCAGCAGTACCGCGTTGGACAGATTGCGGCCGTCAGCGTAGGCGGGGAAATGCAACCCGATGACCCCGAAGTGCTCGAGATCGTCGGCAATGGTTTCGGCCTCCTCGTCGGAGTCGAGCCAGATGCCGAGATCGCCATTACGGTCGAGCAGACCGTCGCGTTCGTTCTGCCAAAGGGCCAGCGGCACCATTACCGGGCCGGCGGGCAGGTCGGCCAGCTTCGCGGCCTTGTCCTCGATCCACTGCCAGCCGTCCTCGACGATGGCTTCACCCTTGATCAGGCGAGGCATAGATGCGCTCCTTGAAGGGGTCGATACCGATGCGGCGGACGCACTCGATGAAGGGCTCGCCATCGTTTCTTTGCTCCACATAGAGGTCGATGATCTGCTCGATCACATCCGGCACTTCGTCACGCTTGAAGGACGGGCCGAGGATCTGTGCAATCACTGCGTCATTGGTGGCGTCACCACCGATGGAGATCTGGTAGAACTCCTCGCCTTTCTTGTCGACCCCGAGAATCCCGATGTGGCCCACATGATGGTGGCCACAGGCATTCATGCAGCCGGAGATGTTCAGGTAGATCGGACCGAGATCGTAGAGTCGATCGAGGTCGTCGAAGCGGGCCTGAATGGCTTCGGCGATGGGAATGGACTTGGCGTTGGCCAGAGAGCAGAAGTCGCCGCCCGGGCAGCAGATCAGGTCGTTGAGGGTGCCGGCGTTGGGCGTGGCCAACCGCTGCTTCACCGCTTGCTGCCACAGGACGTAAAGATCGCGCTTGCGGATGTGGGGCAGGATCAGGTTCTGCTCGTGGGTGACGCGGATCTCGCCGTGACCATAGGCGTCGGCCCAGTCGGCCACCGCGTCCATCTGCACGTCGGTAGCGTCGCCGGGTGCCACACCGGTCCGCTTCAGGGACAGGGTGACACTGGCGTAGCCGGCACGCTGATGGGGATGCACGTTCTGGGTGTGCCAGCGGGCGAAGGCGGCATCCTTGGCCAGGGCCTCGGTGAGCTCGGCCGGATCATTGTCCAGGGACTCGAACTCGGGCGTCACGAAACGGGCGTGAACACGCTCGATTTCCTCTCCCGTGAGGGTTTCCGGTCCATCCTTCAGATGGGCCCACTCGGCCTCGACCCGATCCCGGAAACCTTCGGCGGTCATGGCCCTGACCAGGATCTTGATGCGAGCCTTGTACTTGTTGTCGCGGCGGCCGTAGCGGTTGTAAACCCGCATGATGGCGGCCAGATAGGTCAGCAGGTGTTTCGCTTCGAGGCCTTCGCGGATGACGCTGGCGATGACCGGCGTCCGGCCGAGGCCGCCGCCCACCTTGACGTCGAACACGACCTCGCCGGCGTCGTCGAGGCGCACGTCGAGACCGATGTCATGGACCATGGTGGCGGCGCGATCGAGCTTGGAGCCGTTCACGGCGATCTTGAACTTGCGCGGCAGCCAGTCGAATTCGGGATGGAAGCTGGACCACTGACGGATCAGTTCACACCAGGGGCGGGCATCCACCACCTCATCGGGCGTGGCGCCGGAGAACTGATCGGCGGTGACGTTGCGGATGCAGTTGCCGCTGGTCTGGATGGCGTGCATCTGTACCTTGGCCAGATCCGCCAGAAGGTCCGGGGTTTCCTCCAGCAGCGGCCAGTTGTACTGAATGTTCTGGCGGGTGGAGAAGTGACCGTAGCCCTTGTCGTAGTGCCGGGCGATATGCGCCAGCATCCGCAGCTGGGTGGAACTCAGCGATCCGTAGGGGATGGCCACGCGCAACATGGGCGCCAGACGCTGAATGTAGAGGCCGTTCTTCAGGCGCAGCGGCCGAAACCGGGCCTCTTCGAGTTCCCCTGCCAGATAGCGCTGGGTCTGCTCACGATAGTGGGCAACGCGGTCGTCCACCATCTGCTGGTCGTACTCGTCGTACTGATACATCGTCGGCTTTTTCCATCCGGGCTTGGCGCGAGGGCGCAGACATTAGCAGGTCGCCAGGAAGGCATAAACGATCGATTGGTGATTTCCTTATCACGGGCTAGAATGCCGGCCGATTTCGCAGCGGCAAGGTCATGACGGAGGCGAGCATGGAAGATGGCGATCAGGAACAACCCCGGAAGGGGGGCTTGTGGCCGGATGAGACGGTGGATGCGATTGCGGCTTTCGTGGTGGTCAGCGCACTGACGCTGATGGCGCTGTGGTACGTGATCAGCTGAAGTCCGGTCGGATCGAAGTGGCGGTGGCCTCAGCCTGCCGCAGAACGGATGACGAGATAGACCACGCCCACCAGTACCGCGACGAACAGCGTCGTGAAGATCAGCCCGGCGGCGATGAATGCGCCGGGCGTACCGTGTTCGAAGTCCCGCTCCCGATTGGCCTGATTCTGAACCCCGATGGCCGCAGCCAGGGTGCTGCGGACGATGGTCCAGAACGTCACGTTCTGCGGCCGCTGCTCTGGCGGCGGCTCATCCGGGTTTCCGGGCCGGGCTGGCTGCTGCGAAGAGCTCATGCCGCTCCTTCTTCTTCCGAATCCCTGAGCGCCGGTTCATAGCCGAGATTGGGGGCCAGCCAGCGCTCGGCCTCGGCGACGCTGATGCCTTTGCGCTCGGCATAAGCGGCCACCTGATCCGCGAGAATCTTGCCGACCCCGAAATAGCGGGACTCGGGATGGGCAAAGTACCAGCCTGACACGGAGGACGCGGGATCCATGGCGAAACTCTCCGTGAGCGTGATGCCCACCCGCTCAGAGACATCCAGCAGCTTCCACAGGGTGGCCTTCTCGGTGTGGTCCGGGCAGGCGGGATAGCCGGGAGCCGGGCGGATGCCCTGGTAGCGCTCCTTGATCAGGTCGGTCTGGTCCAGGGCCTCGTCTGCGGCATAGCCCCAGTACTCGCGTCGGACCCGGGCGTGGAGATGTTCCGCGAAGGCTTCGGCGAGGCGGTCCATCAGGGCCTTGAACAGGATCGACTGATAGTCGTCGTGGGCCGCCTCGAATTCCGCCAGTTTCCGCTCGGCGCCGATGCCTGCGGTGACCGCAAAGGCGCCCATCCAGTCCTCGGCCTTCGGGGCCACGTAATCCGCCAGGCAGCGGTTCGGAGCGCCGCCGGGGCGAATGGTCTGCTGCCGCAGGAAGTGCAACGTGGCGGCACGGACCCGGCGATCGGGCCCGGTCCACAGGGCCACGTCGTCCTGGTCCACGCGGCTGGCCGGCCAGAAGCCGAACACGGCCCGGGCCTGAATCCAGCGCTCCTCGATGATGCGGTCGAGCATGGCCAGAGCGTCCTCGAACAGGCTGCGGGCGGTCTCGCCCACCACCTCGTCTTCGAGAATGTTCGGGTACTTGCCTGCCAGCTCCCAGGTCATGAAGAACGGCGTCCAGTCGATGTAGTCCTCGAGTTCACTCAATGGATAGTCGTCGAGGACGTGAATGCCCGGCTCTTTGGGGGCAGGCGCACCGGCCGGATCGAGCACGGGATGATGGTCGACCAGCTCCCGGTAGGGGTGCCACTGCATGTTTGGCCGTCGATGGGCGTTGCGCTCGCGCACGGTGGCGTACTCCTCCTTGCGCTCGGCCACGAAGGCGTCCCGGCCGGTCTTGCTCAGCAGGGTGCTGACCACGCCGACGCTGCGTGAGGCGTCGGTGACGTAGACGGTGGGGCCACGCTTGTAGGCGGGCTCGATCTTCACCGCCGTGTGGGCCTTGGACGTGGTGGCGCCACCGATCAGCAGGGGCAGGTCGAAACCCTGGCGTTCCATCTCCGAGGCGAAGTGCACCATTTCGTCCAGGGAGGGCGTGATCAGGCCCGACAGGCCGATGATGTCCGCCTTTTCCGCACGTGCCGTGTCGAGGATCTTCTGGGCCGGGACCATGACGCCGAGGTCGACCACGTCGAAGTTGTTGCACTGCAGGACCACGCCGACGATGTTCTTGCCGATGTCGTGGACATCGCCCTTGACGGTGGCGAGGACGATCTTGCCCTTGGCCTCCCGTTCGCCGCTCTGGCGGGCCTCGATGTAGGGAATGAGGTGGGCCACGGCCTGCTTCATGACTCGGGCACTCTTGACCACCTGCGGCAGGAACATCTTGCCGGCTCCGAACAGGTCGCCCACCACGTTCATGCCTTCCATGAGGGGACCTTCGATCACTTCCAGCGGGTGATCGTGCTGCTGTCGCGCCTCTTCAGTGTCCTCGACGATGTGGCTGTTGATGCCCTTCACCAGGGCATGGCGGATGCGTTCGATCACCGGGGCCTCACGCCAGGACAGATCCTCCTCGCGCTTCTTGCCGCTCTGGCCGGCATAGCGGTCGGCGATTTCCAGCAGGCGCTCGGTGCTGTCGGCGCGGCGGTTGAGCACCACGTCCTCCACGAGCTCCCGCAGTTCCGGTGTGACCTCCTCGTAGATTTCGAGCTGGCCGGCGTTGACGATGCCCATGCGCAGGCCGGCCCGGACGGCGTGGTACAGGAACACTGCGTGGATGGCTTCGCGGATGACGTCGTTGCCGCGGAAGGAGAACGAGACGTTGGAGACCCCGCCGGAGGTCAGGGCGTGGGGCAGGTTGGCGCGGATCCAGCGGCAGGCGTCGATGAAGTCCACCGCATAATTATTGTGCTCTTCGATGCCGGTGGCGATGGCAAAGATGTTCGGATCGAAGATGATGTCCTCGGGCGGAAAGTCGAGAGCGCTGGTGAGCAGGTCGTAGCAGCGCTTGCAGATGGCCTGCTTGCGCTCGGCCGTGTCGGCCTGACCCTGTTCGTCGAAGGCCATGACCACCACCGCGGCACCGTAGCGGCGGCACAGGCGCGCCTGCTCCAGAAACTGGGCTTCGCCCTCCTTGAGGCTGATGGAGTTCACCACGGGCTTGCCCTGAATGCAGCGCAGGCCGGCCTCGATCACCTCCCACTTGGAGGAATCCACCATGATCGGCACGCGGGAGATGTCCGGTTCGGCAGCCAGCAGGTTCAGGAAGCGAACCATGGCCGCCTTGGAGTCGAGCATCCCTTCGTCCATGTTGATGTCGATGACCTGGGCGCCGTTCTCCACCTGCTCCCGGGCCACGCTGAGCGCGCTGTCGTAATCCTCGTCGCGGATCAGCCGGGCGAAACGCTTGGAGCCCGTTACGTTGGTGCGCTCGCCGACGTTCACGAACAGGGAGTCGTCGTCGATGGTCAGGGGCTCGAGACCGGCGAGACGGCAGGCCGGCGCGATCTCGGGAATCGGGCGCGGGGCGTACTGGCGGACCTGCTCGGCGATGGCGCGGATGTGATCGGGCGTGGTCCCGCAGCAGCCGCCGATGATGTTGACGAGACCGCTGGCGGCGAATTCGCCGACGATGGCTGCCATCTCTTCGGCGGTCTGGTCGTACTCGCCGAACTGGTTCGGCAGGCCGGCGTTGGGGTGGGCGCTGACCGCCACGTCGGCGATCTTCGACAGGGTTTCCACGTAGGGCCGCAGCTCGGCCGCGCCGAGGGCACAATTGAGGCCGATGGCCAGCGGTTTGGCGTGGCGCAGGGCATGCCAGAACGCCTCGGTGGTCTGGCCCGAAAGGGTCCGGCCGGAGGCATCGGTGATGGTCCCGGAGATCATCAGCGGCAGTTCGACGCCGGTGTCGGCAAAGGCGTCCTGAATGGCGAAGACCGCCGCCTTGGCGTTGAGCGTGTCGAAAATGGTCTCGATCATGATCAGATCGCAGCCGCCTTCGATCAGCGCCACCGTCGCTTCCTTGTAGGCCACCCGCAGGGCCTCGAAATCGACGTTGCGATAGCCCGGGTCGTTCACGTCCGGCGACAGGCTGGCGGTGCGGTTGGTGGGGCCGAGGACGCCGGCCACCCAGCGCGGGCGCTCAGGCGTGCTGTAGGCGTCGGCGGCCTCCCGTGCCAGCTGCGCTGCCGCCAGATTGAGTTCGACCACCGTGCCCTCGAGCCCGTAGTCCGCCTGGGCAATGCGCGTGGAGCCGAATGAATTGGTCTCGATGATGTCTGCGCCGGCCGCAAGGTAGGCCTCGTGCACCGCACGGACGATCTCCGGCTGGCTCAGGCACAGCAGTTCGTTGTTGCCCTTCAGATCCCGGTCCGCGTCGGCAAAGCGCTCGCCCCGGTAGCCGGCTTCGTCGAGCTTGTACTGCTGATACATGGTGCCGGTGGCGCCATCAAGGATCAGAATGCGCTCGGCGAGGGCACGGTGCAGTTGTTCGAGACGCTGGTTACGGTCGGACATGCGGACGGAGTTCTCCAGTGGGCGAAAACGCCGTCAGTTTAGCAGGCCAACGGCTGAGTCCGGTTGATATGGTGGCAAGGTCGCATGAGCCGCGTTCATCTGGCTCCGCGCGCTCGCCTTGGCTGCAAGGCATGCACAGCGGCGTGTCGCTCAAAGCTGTGGGAGAGCGCTATTTCGCGCAGCGAAATGCGCCGATCGCGACGCGCTTGCCGAAGCCGACGTCGTTGCCTTCGCCGGATGACAGGGATGGGAGTCGCAGCCGGCGCTGTCCTCGGTTAGAATGTCCGAGTGTTGCCGTAGGTTATTGTTCCCGGCAGATTCAGTCAGAGGTTTCACCATGATCGAGATTTCGCCCGCCGCCCAGTCCTATCTCGGCGAGTTGCTCGCGAAGCAGGAAGTGGAAGGTATCGGTATTCGGGTATTCGTCGCCAACCCGGGTACCCCCCAGGCCGAGACCTGTATTGCCTACTGCCGGCCCGGTGAGGAGCAGGAGGACGACATTCCTGTGCCCTACGACGCCTTCACCGCCTGGTTCGAGAAGCGCAGCGAGCGCTATCTGGAAGACGCCGTGGTGGACTTCTCCGAGGATCGCCTCGGCGGTCAGCTGACCATCAAGGCACCCAATGCCCGGATGCCCCGCGTGGACGCAGACAGCCCCATCGAGGACCGGATCAACTACGTCCTCTACAACGAGATCAATCCGTCCCTGGCTGCCCATGGCGGCATGGTGTCGCTGGTGGAAGTCAGTGAAGGCGAAGCCATCCTCAAGTTCGGGGGTGGTTGCCAGGGCTGTGCCGCCGTGGACATGACCCTCAAGCAGGGCGTGGAAAAAACCCTGCTCGAACAGGTCCCGGATCTCAAAGGCATTCGCGACGAGACCGATCACAGCGTGCGCGAGAACGCCTACTACTGAGCAGTTTTGCCTTCGCGGACTGCGCTGCGCTCTGTCCGCGATAGCAGCGCAGCCGCATCTGAGCAGCCGCCGGCCACCAGCTCCGGCCGCACCCCGTTCAACTCGCCTTGAGCGCTGCCCCACCTGCCTGCCGTTGCGCGAGCACGTCGCGCAGAGCGTTTGCTGAATCGAGCAGACATCTCGCCGTCGTCTCCCAGTCTATGCAGCCATCGGTGATCGACACGCCATAGCGCAGCTGACTGAGGTCCTTGGGCAGCGGCTGGCTGCCGAACTCCAGGTGGCTCTCGATCATGACCCCGATCAGCGACTGGTTGCCGCCCCCGATCTGCGCGACCACGTCTTCCATCACTGCGGTCTGACGGGCCGGATCCTTGTTCGAGTTGGCGTGAGAGCAGTCGACCATGATGTTCGGCTCGATGCCGGCAGCGCTGAGTGCGGCTTCGCAGCGGGCGACGTTCTCGGCATCGTGATTCGGTTTGCCGCCGCCGCCTCTGAGGACCACGTGGCCGTAGCGGTTGCCCCGGGTGTGAATCACGGCCACCTGACCGGCGCCGTTGATGCCCAGGAAACGATGGGGGCGCAGTACGGACTGCAGGGCGTTGATGGCCACATCGAGGCCGCCATCCGTGCCGTTCTTGAAGCCCACTGCTGAGGACAGGCCGCTGGCCATTTCCCGGTGGGTCTGGGATTCCGTGGTGCGGGCACCGATGGCCGACCAGCTGATCAGGTCCTGGAGGTACTGGGGCGTGATCGGGTCGAGGGCCTCGGTGGCGAGTCCGAGCCCCATTTCGGCAAGATCAATGAGCAGTTTGCGCGCCAGATGCAGACCTTCCTCGATCTTGAAGCTGTCGTTCAGGTGCGGATCATTGATGAGGCCCTTCCAGCCCACCGTGGTGCGCGGCTTCTCGAAGTACACCCGCATCACCAGCAGCAGGCTGTCGGAGACTTCATCGGCCAGGGTGCGCAGGCGCTCGGCGTAGTCGCGGGCGGCGTCCACGTCGTGAATGGAGCAGGGTCCCACCACCACCAGCAGCCGTGGATCGCGACGATCGAGGATGTCACGCACCGCGGCGCGATTCCTGGCCACGGATGCTTCGGCTGCCGCAGACAGCGGAAGCGCCAGCTTCAACTGGGCAGGGGTGGTGAGCACCTCCTGGGCGATGACGTTGAGGTTGTCGAGTTGGGTCGGGCTCATTGCTGCGGTCTCCGCTCTCTTCTTGCTGGTCCGGATGCCGTACGGGGGTCAAAAAAAACCCCGACCGGCGTACTGCCTGATCGGGGTTCTTCCGGGAGGCAGTGCTTGTGCCTCCGCGTGGGTCGAAGGCGCCTAGCTCACATATGCGTACCCACGGGCACGCACGTCACCCAGCCAGCCATCCTGCATGCAGCCGCAAGCTGCCAACGGGACGGTGGCCGGGTCGATAAATCGCTGACGCAGGATACTGTTCATGGCGCGCATCTTAACGTCTGACCAGGGTGATGGGAACCGTGGGCCGGATTGAGCCGGGCTGCGCAGGCATGTGTGTCATCAACTCTGAGCGTCCATTTGCGAAGCCATGCCTTGCAGCGTCTCGCTGAGGGCCAGCAGCCGCGTCCGCGTGATGCCTTCCGCATCCCTGCCGCGGCTGGCCAAATCTTCTGCTGCGGCCATCAGGTCCGCGCTCAACGTGGCGTCCCGTTCGCCGTTGCGCAGCACGAGATCAGTGCGATCGAGCAGTCTGGTCAGGCGTTCGGAGTCCACGGCTTCCAGGCTGCCCTCCCGCAGCAGCTGGTCGTGATAGGCATGCGCCACGACCGGCTCTTGGGGCCAGCTGACCTGGAACTGCTGCTGCGGATTGAAGTCGTCGCCCACGACGGCCAGCCTGGCCGCCGCGATTTCATGTTCGCTCAGAAATTCGCTGGGGAGCAGGGCGAGGACGTCCAGGCCACGGGCCATCTCGGTTCCGTAGACCAGACCCTGATAGTAGTAGGCCGACCAGTAGCCGCCTTCCACCAGCACCTCGGCGTCGATGGGGCCGCGGTCGAAGAAGGCGATCTCGAAGGGGTTCGTCGAGTCGGTGAAGTCGAACACCGAAATGCCGCCCTGATACCAAGCCTGAACCATGATGTCGCGTCCGGGTACGGGAATCAGCGAGCCGTTGTGGGCCACGCAGTTCTCCTGCTCGCTCTGGGGGGCCGGCAGTTTGTAGTGGCTGCGGGGGATCATGCGATTATCGACGATGTCGTAGATGGCATTGGCGCCCCAGTGGGCAGGGTCCGAGGCGCGGCAGCGCGGCCTCACGCCGCCACCCCACTCGTCGGTGAAGATCACTTTGGTCCCGTCATTGCTGAACGTGGCCGAGTGCCAGTAGGCGAAGCCCGGATCGACGACTTCGTGGATGCGCTTGGGATGCAGCGGGTCGCTGATGTCGAAAAGGATGCCATTGCCCGAGCAGGCTCCGGCCGCGATGCCCTTGGCGGGGAAGACGGTGATGTCGTGACAGTGGTTGGTTTCGCTGGTGGTCTGGGTGCGCGGGCCATGATCTCCCCGCTCCCAAAGGCCGGCGAGGATGCCGGTCTCGGGATCGGCAAACACCGCAGGGCTGTCGACGACGCGCGCATCCTGGGGGCGGTCGATGGGAATTTCGATCACGTCGATGCGAAACAGGGCCGTCTGCTCATCGCGCCAGGGCGATTTGTCCGAACAGCCTTCGAGCTCCTCCTCGTCGCGTACCGAGGACGTTCCGGAATTGTAGACGATGAGCTTGCCGTCCTCGCCGGGTCCGGCGACCACGGTGTGGGTGTGGGAGCCGCGGCAGGTCTGCACCGCACCCACCTGCAGGGGATGGGTCGGATCGCTGATGTCGAAGATGCGCAGGCCGCGGAAGCGTTCATCGCTGATCTTGTCGGCCACGCCGAGCAGACCGCAGTCGAGGCGGGCGCGGGTCTGCTCCACCGATAGCAGCAGCAGGTTGCCCACCACCGAGACATCACCCTGACCGCCGGGGCAGACCACCGAGCTCACCAGTTCCGGCATGCCGTCATGGCTGAGGTCGTAGATGTTGAAACCGTGATAATTGCCTGCCACCAGCAGGTTGCCGGAGAAGGCGAGGTCGGTATGGGCGAAATCCAGCAGCGGTCGACGATCCTTGTCGGTATCGTCGGCCTGCTCTTCGCTTTCCGCATCCCGCTGTTCCTCGCGCTCGTCCTCACGGTCGACAGTCTCGTCGCCCTCGCTCTCGTCGTCTGTGGCTTCGGTATCGCCGTCGCCCCGGGCCAGGGCCCGCAAACGATTCGACGGCAGCCCGGCGGGATTCTCCGGGTCGACAAAGCCGTCGGGCTTGGGCAGTGCGGCCAGCAGTTCCATGTGCAGCGCCGCTTCGCCCGCGTCGAGGAACCCCGCTGCGAGTCCGGCCCGGGGATCCGGTGAGAAGTCGGTGGCCATGGCCATCATGCGTTCGATCTCGGCCTTCTGATCGTTCTTGATATGAGTGGTGAATTCGAACAGCGCCGGATCCTGCACGGAGCCGGATTTCTCCACGAGCTCATCGACCATGGTCAAGGCACCTTCGTGGTGCCGGATCATCAACTCGAGGAACAGGGTATCGAAAGCCTCACCGCTGGCGGCCGCGAGGTCGGCCATCTGCTCTGCAGTGGCCATGCCATGCATGGTGTCGCGATGCCCGCCATGGTGGGCATGGCCGTGCTCATGATCCCCGGCTTCCGGCACGCGCTCGCCACGCTCGTGCAGCCAGTTCTCCATGTACTTGATTTCGTCTTTCTGGGTCGACTCGATGCGTCGGGCCAGTTCGAGCATTTCGCTGCGCGCCGTCCTCTCCGCTACCAGGGCCGACATTTCGAGGGCCTGCTGGTGGTGCGGGATCATGTCGCGCATGAACTGCACGTCGTGAGCGGAGTACCGCGCACCGGCCAGCGCGATGGCCTCCTCGGCCGTGATCTGCCGGCTGGGAAGTCCGGGGGCCCCCGGCTGGACAATGGGGGCCTGGGCCAGGCTTGCGGTGGCGACGACCGACAGCAAAGCGGTCAACAGGATATGGCGGAGAGTCATCTAAACGTCCGTTCCAGGAAACCAGCACAGAGCTTAGCGGGGCTTGACTCCGGCGGCCAGACTGCCTGGGTACGATGGCTGGTGCGGCTCCTGCCATGGGGTCATGGCCTTCGGCGGGAGAACGGTGTTCAATGCGGCACGACGGGCTGTTTGCATGCAGTACGAAACGGATCGAGGAGAGACCCGAATGAGCACAGAAGTGAATCGTCAATGGCTGCTCGCCAAGCGGCCCCAGGGCATGGTGGGCGAACACAACTTCGAGTACGCAGAAGCTCCGATTCCCGAGCCAGGGCCCGGCGAGGTGCTGGTGCGCAACCACTATCTGTCCTTCGATCCGACCCAGCGTGGATGGATGGAAGACCGTGAGAGCTACATGCCGCCCGTAAAGATCGGCGAACCCATGCGCGCGGGCTCTGTGGGCCGGGTGGCGGTATCGAATCATCCGGACTTCGCGGCAGGCGATTGGGTGCAGGGCACGGGCGGCTGGCAGGACTATTTCGTCACCAATGGCCGCGGCGCTGTGCCGCTGTCGAAGGTACCTGAGGGCGTGCCGCCGACCTATGTGCTGTCGGTGCTCGGTGTCACGGGTCTGACGGCCTACTTCGGGCTCCTCGATCTCGGCGAACCCCAGCCAGGACAAACGGTGCTCGTCTCTGGCGCCGCCGGCGCCACCGGGTCCATTGCCGGCCAGATCGCGCGCATCAAGGGCTGCCGGGTGGTGGGCATTGCCGGCGGCGCCGAGAAGTGCGCCTGGCTCACCGGCCCGGCCCGCTTCGATGCGGCCATCGACTACCGCAACGACAACTTGAGGGCACGGCTGGCGGACACCTGCCCGGATAGCGTGAACATCTTCTTCGACAACGTTGGCGGCGACATTCTCGAAGCCGCCCTCGACCACCTCGCCATGCACGCCCGGGTGGTGCTCTGCGGTGGCATCTCGGCCTACAACGCCACCGAGCCGCCGCCGGGGCCGCGCAACCTGCTCAACCTGATCATCATGCGTGGGCGCATGGAAGGTTTCATCGTCCTCGACTATCTGCCGCGCTTCGGCGAAGCGGTGAAGGAAATCCTCGGCTGGATCGAGTCCGGAGAACTCGTCCATGAGGAAGACGTGCAGGAAGGCTTCGAGAAGATTCCGGCCACGCTCACGCGCCTGTTTACAGGTCAGAATCGTGGCAAACAGCTGCTGAAACTCGACGGTCTCGACTGACGGAACAAAGTGGGGCCATCACGGCGCAGCGCTCAAATCCAGTGCTGCCCCCCCCCTCTGTGGGAAGGCCCTAATCGCAAAGCGATTGGGCCGATCCCGTGGCGCTGTGCCGAAGCTGATGTGGCTGCTTTCGCTGCACGTCCTGCAGATCGGCGCATTTCGCTGCGCGAAATAGCGCTCTCCCAC
>JAFIFL010000126.1 GCA_020832055.1 Gammaproteobacteria bacterium | reverse complement strand
GCCGAAGCTGATGTCGTTGCCTTCGCTGGACGGCGTCCCGATCGGCGCATTTCGCTGGGCGAAATAGCGCTCTCCCACAAAGGCGTGTCGCTCGACGCTGGCGCTGCGAAGCAGCTTCGAGAAGTCCGCTCCCACCGCAAGCTCGACTCACAGCGCCCGCAGCACGAACACCGAGAACAGTGACTCGGCATCGGTGAACTCCTCCACCGTCTCAAATCCGGCCCCTGACGCCAGCGTCCGGAATTCCTCCGGGGCGTACTTGTAGGAGTTCTCGGTGTGGATGGTCTCGCCCCGGGCAAAGGCAAACGTCTCGCCTGCCAGCGTGAAGGTGAGCGCGCGCCGGGCCACGAGATGCATTTCGATGCGCCCGGCTTCCTCGTCATAATGGGCCGCGTGATCGAAGGCCTCGACGTCGATGTCCCCGTCGAGAGTGCGGTTCAGATGCGCGAGGACATTGCGGTTGAACGCCGCTGTGACGCCGGAAGCATCGTTGTAGGCCGCTTCGAGGCGGGCTTTGTCCTTGCGCCGGTCGACACCGATCAGAAGCTGACCGCCGGTACCGAGGGTGTGATGCACCCCGGTCAGAAACCGTCCGGCGGCTCTCCGCTCGAAGTTGCCGATGCTCGAACCCGGGAAGAATCCGGTGATGGGTACCGGCTCACCGGAAGGGCGTTCGGGCCGCCAGGGCAGTTCGAACCCGGCAGCGTAGTCGGCACAAATCGCGTGCACTTCGAGCCATTGGTAATCCGCAGCCAATGCCCGCGCCGAGGCCAGGAGATGCTCGCGGGAAATGTCCACTGGCAGATACGCCGTCGGGCGCAGCCCTTCGAGCATCAGACGGATCTTCCGGCTCGAGCCGCTGCCATATTCCAGCAGGACATTGCCGGGGCCGAGCGTGGCACAGAGGGCATCGAGTCGGGACTCGAAGATGCTCATCTCCGCCCGTGTGGGGTAGTACTCGGGCAGGCGCGTGATGGCCTCGAACAGCTCAGAGCCGCGGTGGTCGTAGAAGTACTTCGGCGCGATGCGACGGGGCGCGGCTGAAAGGCCTGCGAGGACCTCCTCCCGCATGTCGGTGAGTTGGGGTTTCAGGTCGTGCAGATGCACGCGGGCTTCGACTGCAGCGGTCGCGCTCGGGCGAGGTTCCGGTCGTGCCATGAGGGTCAGGCGTCCTGTGCGAGGCGAACGCCGGTGTACTGCCAGCGGTCCGGGGGATAGAAGAAATTGCGGTAGCTGTCACGGAGGTGAGCACGGGGCGTGGCGCAGGAGCCCCCGCGCAGGACGAGCTGATTGGCCATGAACTTGCCGTTGTACTCGCCGAGGGCGCCGGCCAGCGGCCGATATCCCGGGTAGGGCCCATAGGCGCTCGACGTCCACTCCCAAAGATCGCCGCGCATGGCCGCGAGGTGGCCTGCTGCTCCCTGACCCGGATGGAAGCGTCCGTCGTCGAGAAATACCCCTTCACTACCCGCCTGCGCGACCGCAGCCTCCCACTCGGCCTCCCGCGGCAGCCGGGCGCCGGCCCAGCGGGCATAGGCGTCGGCCTCGTAGCCGCTGACATGACAGACCGGCCCCTCGGGATCCAGCGGCTGGGCACCGCCCAGGGTATAGCTCCACCAGGTCCCATCCTGCTCGAACCAGTACAGCGGGGCGCACGGGGCTTCGGGTTGCTGCAGCCAGGCCCAGCCATCGGCCAGCCAGAGCTCCGGTCGGTCATAGCCATGGTCGGCCATGAACATCAGGTACTCGGCGTTGGTCACGCAGCGGTCCGCAAGCCGATAGGGTTCGAGCCAGACCCGGTGCCGCGGAGTCTCGTTGTCGAAGCTGAACAGGCGACGCTCGCGTGCCGCCAACGGTTCGCGACCGATCTCCACCAGTCCGCCGGGCAGCGCGGAGTAGGTCAGGGCGCCGGCCGGCGGCGCGGCAAGGGGCACCGGGGCATTCCCGTAGACCGGCCGCAGCGGGTTGTGTCCAAAGGCGTACTTCAGATCGGTGATCAGCAATTCCTGATGCTGCTCTTCGTGGTGGGTGCCCAGCACCAGCCGGCGCAGAACTTCGTCATCGGCCGCGGTCTCCAAGAGGGTCACCATGGCCGCATCCACATGGTCACGGTAGGCCATGACCTCGGCCACCGTCGGCCGCGAGAGGTGACCCCGGCGTGCGCGGGGAAACTGGGCGCCCACGCCGTTGTAGTAGGAGTTGAACAGGTAGGTGTAGCGCTCATCGAGCAGCTGGTAACCGGGGAGGAAGGGCTGCAGCAGGAACGTCTCGAAAAACCAGGTGGTGTGGGCCAGGTGCCACTTCGGCGGGCTGGCATCAGCCATGGGCTGGACGCCGAAATCCTCCACTTCCAGCGGCGCCACCAGGGACCGGCTGCGCTGCCGGACGAGCTCGAAATCCACAAGGGCGTCGACGACACCCAAGTCGCCGGGGCGCTGCACTGCTTGCGTCACGATCGCCTCCTGCTGCTCACAGCAGCAAGTATGGGCGCCCGTGTATGACAGTCGCAACCGAGATCAGAAGCGGTCAACCAGGGTGCGATAGGCCGTCAGCACCCGCTCAGGGGTGTGCGGCAGGCGGATGTAGCCGTGGTAATGGCCCCTGGGATTGAAAATCACGATGTTGCCGGTGTGATCCACGACATAGCCGTCAGGCTCATGCGCCGACGGCACCTTGGCGAAGGCGACGCTGACCTCGCGGGCCAGGGAAGCCAGGACACCGTGCTCGCCGGTGACGCCAACGAAGTCGGGATGGAAGTAGTTCACGAATTCAGACAGCACTTCGGGCGTGTCGCGCTCCGGGTCGACGGTGAACAGGGCCACGTCGAAGGGCGCATGGCCATTGGACTCCGCCAGCTGTCGACGGGCTTCTCCCAGCACCGCCAGGGTGACCGGGCAGATGTCAGGACAGTGGGTGAAACCGAAATAGGCCAGGGTCCAGGATCCCTGCAGATCCGCCTCGGTGAAGGGACTGCCGTCATCGCGGACGAGACGAAAGGGTGAAGGCGCGCGCGGCTGTGGCAGCACCACCGTGCCGTACTCTTCGCGCAGCTGATCGTCGCTCAGGCCCGGCGTGCGAACGATGTTGTTGACGAACAGGCCGAGCACCAGCGCCATGAACAGCGCGCAGCCGATGAGGGTATTGCGAACACCGGGGGCCATCAGTTCGCTGCCGGCCAGACCGCCGTCGTCAGATCCGGAACCACGTAGTGGTCCACCAGCAGGAATACGAACAACAGCATGAGATAGAGCAGGGAGTAGCGGAAGGTCTCCATGGGCGCTCGCGGATTCTTGCCGATCAGCAGCACCACGGCCCAGTAAACAAACCCGGCTCCCAGGCCGATGGCACCCGCAAGATAGAGCAGGCCGCTCATGCCGATGACAAAGGGCATCAGGCTGACCGCCACGAGGATCAGAGTGTAGAACAGAATGTGCCACTTGGTGTACTGCTCACCGTGGGTCACCGGCAGCATGGGCATGTCGATGGTGGCGTACTCGTCCTTGCGCTCGATGGCCAGCGCCCAGAAATGGGGCGGCGTCCAGGCAAAGATGATCAGCACCAGCAGCAAGGCGCCCGGTTCGATGGTACCGGTAACGGCTGTCCAGCCGAACAGAGGCGGGGCGGCCCCGAACAGACCGCCGATGACGATGTTCTGCGGCGTGGCCCGCTTCAGGTACATGGTGTAGACGAAGCCGTAGCCGACCCAGGACGCGAGGTTCAGCCAAGCGGTGAGGGGGTTCACGAACACCACCAGAATGGCCATGCCGAGAATGCCTGTCAGCGCAGCGAAGAGGATGCCCCGCCGCATGCTGACCCGACCCGTGGCGACCGGGCGATTGCGGGTACGGGCCATGCGTGCGTCGATGGAGGCATCGGCGATGTGATTCACCGCCGCCGCAGACCCCGCCACCAGGGCAATACCGAGAATCCCGAACAGGACCGGTGCCAGGGGCGGCAGGCCCGGGGTGGCCAGGAATGAGCCGACAGCCGCACACAGCAGCATCAGCATCACCACACGCGGCTTGCACATCTGGTAGTAATCGCGCCAGGTGGCCCCGGGCTGACTCACTTCCGAAACTGTATCGCTCATGCACCGATCCCGGTGGACGTGCGCTCGGCGCGCACGCGATGGTTGACGGTCACCATGACCAGCAGCAGCACGGCGGCGATCGCATTGTGGGCCGTCGCCACCAGCAGGGGCAGGCTGAAGACCACGTTGGCGATACCAAGCAGGAGCTGCAGCAGCAGGACAGCTGCAAGGGTAATGCCCAGAGGCGCTAACTGCCAACTGCGCGGCGCACGCCACAGCTTCCAGGCGATCACACCGAGCACCAACGCCACCGCGATGGCGCCCAGACGATGGCTGAGGTGGATGGCAATGCGGCCCTCACTGTACATCAGCCCACCGAGGTAGTTGGGTCCAACTTCCTGCAGCAGGTTGAAACCATGGGCGAAGTCGGCCTGCGGCCACCACTGGCCCTGGCAGGTGGGAAAGTCCGGGCAGGCCAGGGCCGCGTAGTTGGAGCTGACCCAGCCCCCGAGGGCGATCTGCGCCACCAGCAGGACGATTCCCACGACCACCCAGGGTCGCAGCCGGGCCAGCAGCATAGCCTGCTCTCCGGAGACCGCCTGACGGCGCCACCCAAGTCGCAGCAGGAGCAGCCACAAAAGAGAGAGGGTCAGGAAGCCGCCGAGAAGGTGGGCCGTGACCACCTGGGGCCAGAGCTTCAAGGTCACCGTCCAGGCACCAAAGGCCGCCTGCAGGATGACCACCCCGAGCAGTACGAAGGGCAGCACCACAGGTTGTTCCTCATGCTCGCGGCGCCGCCAGGCGAGGATCGCGAGCGCGAGGATGACCAGCCCCAACACACCGGCAAAGTACCGATGGACCATTTCAGGCCAGGCCTTGTCCACCTCCACCGGCGCATCGGGAAAGCGCATCTCCGCCCGCTCGATGCGCTCGGGACTCATGGGAATGCCGGCGAAGCCATAACACCCCGGCCAGTCTGGACAGCCCAGGCCGGCATCCACCAGCCGGGTCCAGGCACCGAGGACGATGACCACCATGCACAGGCCGATGGCGAAGGCGACGAAACGGAAACCGGGCTTGCGATCGCGAATCAAGGTGTTCTCCTCCTCCCGGACTCAACCGATGTTGGAAAGCCGCAGGAGCTGCTTGAGATCGGACAACAGGTCTGGCCCGATCTGGTCAAGCCCGTGGTAGAGCACGACATTGCCGAGTGGGTCGACCGTGAGGATACCCGAAGCACGGCCGGTCGCGGCAGGGGTGGGCTGTTGGCCACGCAGATTGCGGTCGGCCAGCGCCTCATCGAGCAGGTCGGGTGGGCCTTCCACAATGCCCATCTCCGGCAGTCTCGCCCGGAGGCTGCTGCGCAGGCCGGGCGGCGATGCCGGCGTGACGACAGCGAACCGGAGCAGCCGGTCCGCATCCCGACCGAGCAGGATGTGGACCTGCCGCAGCAGCTCCAGCGCTTCGATGCAGGATTCGTCGCAAGTTTCCCCGGTCACCACCAGCAGCCGCCAACGCCTGCGCTCGCCGGGCACCAGCAGGTCGCCATCCTCGCCCACCAGCCCCAGGGTTTCGAGGTCCCCGGGAGGATCGAGCAGCCACCCCCGATTGGTCTGGGCGCCGGGAATCATCCCGGAGGCCCCAAAATAGATGGTCACCGCCGCAATCAGGGGCAGCAGCGTCAGCAGGATCAACGCAATCAACAGCAATCGATTGCGATTGCGGAAGCGGTGGTCGACCGGCGTTGCCGTCTTATCACCATCGTCAGGTCGGGTCTGCATGCTCGTCATCTCCGATGGGGCCGGTCGTACGCCGAAAGGACACCACGCACCACCCGACCACCAGGACCAGGCCAAGGCCGAGCCACTGCAGGGCATAGCCACGATGCCGGGCGGACGTCAGCCGCAGCGGCCGAAAGTTCCAGCTCTGCACTCCCGGGGCGTCGGGATCGGCCACTACCACACGCCCGAAAAGAGGCTGCCCGAAGGCCTCGGCGAGACCCTCGAGCTCCACCCGCTGCACTCTGAAGTCATCCTGCATCTGCTCCAGCACCGGCCCGAACACGGCAGGCGGAGGTCGCTTCGGGGCCAGCTGGCCGGTGAGGACCACCCGCGTGAAGGGCAGCTGCACCTCCGGCAGCACGGAGCGGTCGACATCTCCTGCCACCCAGCCGAGATTGACCAGGACCGGCCGCTGCAGATCCTCTGCGGAGAACGGCACGAACAGTTCATAGCCCGCACGTCCGCGCCGGGTCCGATTGTCGAGCCAGATCCGGGCAGCGGGAAGGAAATGGCCTTCCAGGGACACCGGCAGGTAATCGACGGCAGTTCCCGCTTCAGCCGCCACCTCTGCCAGCGGGCGCGGCGGCAGGGCCTGCATCTGCGCGAGGTGAGCCTCCGCGTCTGCGACGGCTTCGGCCCGGCTCCACTGCCAGAGGGAAAGCGCCAGGACCAGGGGCAGGAATGCCGCCACGAACAGCGAGAGGCGCCAGGAAGGCTCGAACTGCAAACGTCTCTTCAAAGGGGGCGCCTGGCCTCGCCGGCGATCCGCATGAAGCGATAGGTTATACTCCGACGCTCTCTCACGGGCTCCCGAATCGGACCCTCTGCATGCTCCTGAAAATTCTCATCGTCATCCTCTTCATTGCCGTGCTGGTCAGCCTCTCCAGCGGCCTGGTGTTCCTGTTCAAGGATCAGGAGAGCGGCCGCAAGCGGGTGCTCTATGCTCTCGGCACACGCGTCTGCCTCGCCGCGGCCCTTCTCGGTCTCGTTTTCTACGGCCTCGTCAGCGGGGAACTCGGCATGGGGGCACCGTGGCACGGTCACTGACCTCCGCGCGCCCACCATCACCGGCTCCTCAGAACACGTAGACGAACAGGAACAATCCCAGCCAGACCACATCCACGAAATGCCAGTACCAGGCTGTCGCCTCGAACCCGAAGTGATCCTCCTTGGTGAAGTGCCCCTTCAGGCAACGGGCGAGCATCACGATCAGCATGAAGGTGCCGAGCGTGACGTGGAAGCCGTGGAACCCCGTGAGCAGGAAGAACGTCGAGCCATAGATGCCGGTATTCAGCGTCAGGCCGAGATCCTGATAGGCGTGGACGTACTCCGCAAACTGCAGCACCAGGAAGAGCAGGCCAAGCGCCACGGTGATGCCCATCCAGAGGTTGAGCTTGGAGCGATTGCCTTCCTTCAGCGCCGTGTGCGCCACGTGGATGGTCACACTCGACGTCAGCAGCACCACGGTGTTGTAGAACGGCAGGTAGGCCAGCCATTGGGTCAGCGGAGGTGCCGCCAGGGTCGCTTCGGGGGTCGGCCACTGGGGATGGGGATTGGTGCCGGCACTCCAGTCGACGCTGAAGTCGGGCCACAGGTACTGGCCGGTGATGCCCTTCTCACCCTCGCCACCGAGCCAAGGCAGCGCGAAGAAGCGAATGTAGAAAAGCGCGCCGAAAAAGGCCGCGAAGAACATCACTTCCGAGAAAATGAACCAGCCCATGCCCCAGACATAGGAACGCTTGACCTGGGGGCTGTTCATGCCGCGATGATTTTCGTCAATGACCGCTGCGAACCAGCGATACAGCGAGATGGCCACCACAATGAAGCCCACGATGAACAGGATTTCCTTGCCGTGACCACCGGATTGGGCCGAATTCATCCAGGCAGCGAGACCGTAAAGCATGACCCCGAGGCCAAACGCGAGCCATACCGGCAGTTTGCTCTCGCTCGGCACGTAGTAAGCCTCGTGCCCGCCCGCCTGTTGTTGTGCCATCCCCGTTTCTCTCCGTTGCCGTCGGCGCCTTGGTGCCGACTTCAGCTACCCGCGGCGGAACCCACGCTACCGTGGACGTTCCGAACCTGTTCCGTGATGTCAAACATCGTGTAAGAAAGCGAGATCGTCCGAATCGAGTCCGGCAGGTCCCGATCAACGATGAAGCGCATGGGCATTTCCACCGACTCGCCAGGCTGCAGTACCTGCTGCTCGAAGCAGAAACACTGGGTCTTGTGGAAGAACGCTGCCGCGCGCCCCGGTGCCACCGAGGGAATCGTCTGCGCCACCATCACCCGGTCGGTAGGGTTGTGGGCATAAAAGACCGCCTCGTGCATGCCACCCGACGTCACCCGCATCCCGCCCACGTCGGAGCCGAAGCGCCAGGGCATACCGGCATTGACGTTGGTCACGAAGCGAACCTGGATCTCGCGGGTTTCGTCCGCCACCAGGTCGCTTTCGACGTACTCGTACTGGCCGGCCGTCTTGCCGTTGAGACCGGTGACTTCGCAGATGACGTCGTAGATCGGCACCAGCGCAAAGGCAAACGCGAACATGCCCACTGTGCCCAGGCCAAGCCGGGTGACCGTACGGCGGGTGCGCGCGGCAGCTTCGGCCTGCCGGTTGATGATTTCGCCTTGGGTTTCGGACTCAGTCATGCCAGGTCCTCCTTGTCAGCTGTGCTCGCGGCGGTGGCGCCGGTCTGAGCCATTGCGTTACTGCAACTTCATTACTTCACTACGGGTGGCGTGGAGAAGGTGTGGTAGGGGGCCGGCGACGGCACCGTCCATTCGAGGCCTTCAGCCCCGTCCCAGACCTGAGCGGTGGCCTTCTGGCCGCCACGGATGCACTTGATGACCAGGTAGAGGAACACCAGCTGCGACAGGCCGAAGACGAAGGCCCCCACCGTTGACCAGGCATTGAAATTGGCGAACTGCAGCGCGTAGTCCGGGATCCGCCGCGGCATGCCCGCCAGGCCCGAGAAGTGCATCGGGAAGAATGCGAGGTTGACGCCGATGAACGACAGCCAGAAGTGCAGCTTGCCCAGCGCCTCGGAGTACATGAAGCCGGTCCACTTCGGCAGCCAGTAGTACACCGCGCAGTAGATGGAGAACAGGGCCCCCGACACCAGCACATAGTGGAAGTGGGCCACCACGAAGTAGGTGTCGTGGTACTGGTAGTCCGCCGGGGCAATGGACAGCATCACCCCGGAGAAACCGCCGATGGTGAACAGGAACACGAAGGCCAGCGCGAACAGCATGGGCGTTTCAAAGGTCATCGAACCCTGCCACATGGTGCTGATCCAGTTGAACACTTTCACGCCCGTGGGCACGGCGATCAGCATGGTCGCGTACATGAAGAAGAGCTGCCCGGCCAGCGGCATGCCCACCGTGAACATGTGGTGGGCCCAGACGATGAACGACAGGAAGGCGATGGACGACGTGGCGTAGACCATGGAGTCGTAACCAAAGAGCCGCTTGCGCGAGAACGCCGGGATCACATGAGAGACGATCCCGAACGCCGGCAGAATCATGATGTAGACCTCGGGATGCCCGAAGAACCAGAAGATGTGCTGGAACAGCACCGGGTCGCCACCGCCCGCCGCATCGAAGAAGCTGGTGCCGAAGTGGATGTCGAACAGCATCATGGTGACGGCACCCGCCAGCACCGGCATCACCGCGATGAGCAGGTAGGCGGTGATGAGCCAGGTCCAGACGAACATCGGCATCTTCATGAGGGTCATGCCGGGCGCGCGCATGTTGAGAATGGTGGCAATGATGTTGATCGCACCCATGATCGACGACGCCCCGAGCAGGTGGATGGCGAAGATCATGAAAGTGACCGAATCCGGCGCGTAGGTGGTCGACAACGGCGCGTACATGGTCCAGCCGAAGTCCGGACCGCCGCCTTCCATGAACAGCGTCGAGATCAGCATCAGCGAGGCAAAGGGCAGGATCCAGAACGACAGGTTATTCATCCGCGGCAGCGCCATGTCCGGCGCGCCGACCATCATGGGCAGCATCCAGTTCGCCAGACCCACGAAGGCCGGCATGATGGCGCCGAACACCATCACCAGGCCGTGCATGGTGGTCATCTGGTTGAAGAAATGGGGCTCCACGAAGGACTGGCCGGGCTGGAACAGCTCCGCCCGTATGACCAGGGCCATGACGCCGCCGGCCAAGAACATGATGAAGCTGAACCACAGGTACATCGAACCGATGTCCTTGTGGTTGGTGGTGTAAAGCCAGCGGGTGATGCCCTTGGCCGGCCCGTGGTGATGATCATCGTGGTGGGCGTCGATGACGGCGCTCATCTTCCTGCACTCCTGGGTTCGCGGTTCACTGGGCTGCGGCGAAGCTGGCAATGTCCTTGGGCTTGACCGGCGCACTCCGCTCGGAACTGCCGGCATCGCCAAAGGCATGGCGCTGGTAATTCATCACCGATGCCATGTCCACCGGACTGAGCACCGGGCCGAAGGCCTGCATGGCCGTACCGGCCCGCCCGTGATACACGACCTCCATATGGGTATCGAAATCGCCGGTCATCATGGCGTTGCCGGCCAGCGCCGGGAACACTGGCGGTATGCCCTGGCCGTCGGCCTGATGACAGCCGACACAATGGGTCGCGTAGACCTTCTCGCCCCGCGCGAGTAGCTCGGCTTCCGACCAATCCTGCTCCATGAGCTGCTCCTCGGCTCGTGCGAGCTGCAGCTGATCGGCGTACCAGGCGTCGTACTCGTCCTCCGGCAGGGCATGCACCACGATGGGCATGTAGCCGTGATCGATGCCGCAGAGCTCAGCGCACTGGCCACGATAGATGCCGGGCTCCTCGACGATGGTCCACATGTCATTGATGAAGCCCGGAATCGCATCGCGCTTGAGCGCGAAATCAGGTACCCACCAGGCGTGGATGACGTCGTTGGACGTCAGCAGGAAACGCACCTTGCGGTTGATCGGGATCACCAGCGGGTTGTCCACCTCGAGCAGATAGTGCTCGCCCTTCTCGGACAGGCCGAGAATCTGGTCACGGGGCGTGGACAGATTGGAGAAGAAGCTGACCTGCTCGTTGAGGTCGTCGTCGAGGTACTTGTACTGCCAGCGCCACTGGTAGCCGCGAACCTCTACCACCATGTCCTCGCCGCCGGAATCGTACATCTGCACCAGGACGGTGGTGGCCGGAATGGCCATGCCGATCAGAATGCCAAGCGGGATCAGGGTCCAGACGATCTCCAGCCGCGTGCTCTCGTGGAAGGTCGCCGGCGTCACGCCGCGGGACTTCCGATGGAGCACGATCGAGACCAGCATGGCGCCGAACACCACGACACCAATCGCGACACAGATCCAGAAGATCAGCATGTGCAGGTCGTAGATGGCACGACTGATCTCGGTCACGCCTGGCGTCATGTTCCACCCGGAGGAAGCCGACGCCGGACCGGCCAGAACGACCACTGCGAGCAGCAGAAGCCCGCTGGAAACGAACCGGGTTGCGATGGACATTGCTGGACGACTCCGATTCTGGCCCACCGCCCCCCGACAGCGCGCTGGGCACAGGCCGGAGGGGGCAGGTCTGGACTACAAACCACACCGCGCACCCTGTCCTAACCACGACAGGCGTGCGTCAATGTTTCGCCGAAACGGCGGCCGCCCGTGCGACCAATGCTGACAATACAGATGGGCAGTGGATCGCAGATGGCGAGGACGACGCTGCCGTCCCCGTTCGCGACGCCATGCATCGACTGGAAGTGCCGTCAGGGTACAACCAGTTCACCCCTGCGCTGCTCCTGAATCTCCGGCACCGACGTGCGCCGGCAGCGGAAAGCATCCCCGAAAACCGGGTGCCCGCGGATTATAGCAATCGCCCGGGACAAAACAATTAAGAAACGCCGGAATCGTCCGGGCCGGCCTGCCGGCGTCGCGCCTTCGGCGGGTGAAACTGCAGAGGCTGCCCCTTCGTTGGCGGGGGCTTCCGCGGTCCATCGAGCCGGCCTCGGGGCAACCCATCAGCCGGCGCCTCTTCGAGCACGTCGCTGAAGCCGCAGGCTACACAGTCGCGGTGGGTGGCACCGTCGAGGCTGAACACCCGGATGCGGTCCTGGGCGCCGCACCGGGGACAGACGGCACCCGCGATGAAGCGCTTGGGCCCCGCCTGCGAACTCATCAGGCCGCCGCCCCGGTATCGATGCCGCTGTGCCGAAGCAGCGCCGCCACCTCAGGATCACGGCCCCGGAACCGGCGGAAAAGTTCCGCCGGGGACTCACTGCCGCCACGTTCGAGGATGGCGTGCAGGAAGTCCGCGCCAGCACTGGCGGCAAAGATGCCCTCCTCCTCGAACCGGGAGAAGGCATCCGCGGACAGCACCTCAGCCCACATGTAGCTGTAATAGCCGGCCGCATACCCGCCGGAAAAAATATGTCCGAAGCCCGTTTCGAACCGGTTCTCGGCCGGCGGTCGCACCACCGCCACCTCCTCACGCACCTCTTCGAGGATCTTCCTGATCTGGCCGGCCTTGCCGCTGCGGTACTCACTGTGCAGGCGGAAGTCGAACAGACCGAATTCCAGCTGGCGGACCATACCCATGGCGGACTGAAAGTTCCTCGCCGCCAGCAGCTTTTCCAGCATGGCCGACGGCAGTGGTTCACCGGTCTCGAAGTGGCCCGAGATCAGCGCCAGGGACTCCGGATGCCAGCACCAGTTCTCCAGGAACTGACTGGGCAACTCCACCGCGTCCCAGGGGACACCATTGATGCCGGCGACGCTGGCCACCTCAACGCGGGTCAGCATGTGATGGATGCCGTGACCAAATTCGTGGAAGAGGGTGGTGACCTCGTCGTGGGTCAACAGCGCAGGACGGTCGGCGGAGGGCCCCCCGAAATTGCAGGTGAGATAGGCCACCGGCACCTGGCTGCCCGACTCCGTCCGCCGCCGGCCCACGTAGCTGTCCATCCAGGCGCCGCCCTGCTTGTGGCGGCGGGCGAAAAGGTCCAGATAAAAACGGCCGATCACGGCCTCGCTGCCCTCGGCATTCTCGGCATGGAT
>JAFIFL010000003.1 GCA_020832055.1 Gammaproteobacteria bacterium | reverse complement strand
GCATCGCCCGGTGGGCGATAGCACGCTCCCACAAGCGCGGCGCCCCATTGTGGGAGAGTCCTAATCGCGCAGCGATTGGACCGATCTCGAAGCGCCCTGCCGAAGCTGATGCCGTTGCCCCCGCTGCCTGCCATCGAGATCGGTGCATCGCCCGGTGGGCGATAGCACGCTCCCACAAGCGCGGCGCCCCATTGTGGGAGAGTCCTAATCGCGCAGCGATTGGACCGATCTCGAAGCGCCCTGCCGAAGCTGATGCCGTTGCCCTCGCTGCCTGTCATCGAGATCGGCGCATCGCCCGGTGGGCGATCGCGGTCCGGCAACGGGGTGCTTCGGGATTCTGTTGTCGTCCCGCTGAGCAAGGCTCATTGGCGTGGAAACAGGGCGAATACACCCGGCTTGCGTGGACAGCCCGGGGGGGCTTGCGTATCATTCGGCGCCACTGTCGAGACGGCTTCCGCGGTGCTTCACTGAGGCATGGCGCTCAAGGCGGGGAGGAAGCAATTCCCCCCGCCTTTTTGTGAGCGGAGCCCGTTCGAGGACCTTTCATCACCAGATTTCAGGGGACACGCGCATTGGCCGCGCCAGCGATTCTCGCGCTCGAAGATGGCACCATCTTCCAAGGCGTCTCGATTGGACGAGCAGGGGAGCGTGTTGGTGAAGTGGTGTTCAACACAGCCATGACCGGCTACCAGGAGATCCTTTCGGATCCCTCCTACGCCCGCCAGATCGTCACCCTCACCTACCCGCAGATCGGCAACACCGGCTGCAACGAAGAGGACATGGAGTCCGACCGGGTGCATGCCGCCGGTCTGGTGATCCGCCAGCTCGCCCGCTGCGTGTCCAACTTCCGCTCCAAGATGTCGCTGCCCGAGTTTCTCAAGCGCGAGGGCGTGGTGGCCATTGCCGACATCGACACCCGCCGGCTGACGCGCCTGATCCGCACCCACGGTGCCCTGGCGGGCGTCATCATCGCCGGCGAGGAGGCCGCGAGCATCGGCGCCGACGACGCCGTGGCCCGTGCCCGCGCCTTCCCGGGCCTGAAGGGCATGGATCTCGCCGAGACGGTGTCCGTGACCGAATCCTATCGCTGGGAAGAGGGGGGCTGGGCCTTGGGTTCGGGCCATACCGTCCGCCCGCCTGCGGATGACGACTACCGGGTGGTGGCCTATGACTTCGGCGTCAAGCGCAACATCCTGCGCCTGCTGGTGGACCGCGGCTGCGCGGTGACGGTGGTGCCGGCGCGGACCCCGGCGGCGGACGTGCTGGCGATGGCGCCGGACGGCATCTTCCTGTCCAACGGCCCGGGGGATCCCGAGCCCTGCGGCTACGCCATCGATGCCATCAAGCAGTTTCTCGATGCCGGCATCCCGCAGTTCGGGATCTGCCTCGGCCATCAGCTGCTCGGTCTGGCCAGCGGTGCGCGCACCATGAAGATGAAGCATGGTCACCATGGCGCCAATCACCCGGTGCAGGATCTGGCCAGCGACCGGGTCATGATCACCAGCCAGAATCACGGTTTCGCGGTGGATGGCGACAGTCTGCCCGCCTGTCTGGAGGCGACCCACAAGTCGCTGTTCGACGGCTCCCTGCAGGGCATCCGTCACAAGGAGCGGCCCGCGTTCGGTTTCCAGGGACACCCGGAAGCGAGCCCGGGGCCCCAGGATGCCGAAGCCCTGTTCGACGCCTTCATCGACCTGATGGCGGCCCATCGGGGCAATTGAGTCCTCCGGCAGCGGCCGCTGGCCGCTGTCTTAGACAACAGCCTCAGAAAACAGAAGATCGCCCATGCCCAAGCGCACCGACCTCAAGAGCATCCTCGTCCTCGGCGCCGGCCCCATCGTCATCGGGCAGGCCTGCGAGTTCGATTATTCCGGCGCCCAGGCCTGCAAGGCCCTGCGGGCCGAGGGTTACCGGGTGATCCTGGTGAACTCCAATCCGGCGACGATCATGACCGACCCGGCCATGGCCGATGCCACGTACATCGAGCCGGTGGAGTGGCGGACGGTGGCCCAGGTCATCGAGGCTGAGCGGCCCGATGCGCTGCTGCCCACCATGGGTGGCCAGACGGCCTTGAACTGCGCGCTTGATCTGGCGCGGGAAGGGGTGCTGGAGAAGTTCGGCGTGGAGCTCATCGGCGCCAGCCGCGATGCCATCGACATGGCCGAGGACCGGGAGCTGTTCGATGCGGCCATGAAGCGCATCGGCCTGGAATGCCCCAACGCCGGTTTCGCCCACTCCATGGAGGAGGCGTTCCAGGTGCAGGCGGTGATCGGCTTCCCCTGCATCATCCGGCCGTCGTTCACCCTCGGGGGCTCCGGCGGCGGCATTGCGTACAACGCCGAGGAGTTCGAAGAGATCTGCCGGCGCGGGCTGGAGCTGTCGCCCACCAAAGAACTGCTGATCGACGAGTCGCTGATCGGCTGGAAGGAATACGAAATGGAGGTGGTCCGCGACCGCCTCGACAACTGCATCATCGTCTGTGCCATCGAGAACTGCGACGCCATGGGCGTCCACACCGGGGACTCGATCACCGTCGCGCCGGCGCAGACGCTGACGGACAAGGAGTACCAGATCCTCCGCAACGCCTCCATCGCGGTGCTGCGGGAGATCGGCGTGGAGACCGGCGGCTCCAACGTGCAGTTCGCCATCAATCCGGCGGATGGCCGCATGGTGGTGATCGAGATGAACCCGCGGGTGTCGCGCTCCTCGGCGCTGGCCTCCAAGGCCACGGGCTTCCCCATCGCCAAGGTGGCCGCCAAGCTGGCGGTGGGCTACACCCTTGATGAACTGACCAACGACATCACGGGCGTCACGCCGGCCTCCTTCGAGCCGGCTATCGACTACGTGGTCACCAAGATTCCGCGTTTCACCTTCGAGAAGTTCCCCCAGGCCGACTCCCGCCTCACGACCCAGATGAAATCGGTGGGTGAGGTCATGGCCATTGGCCGGACCTTCCAGGAGTCGCTGCAAAAGGCCATGCGCGGCCTGGAAGTGGGCAGCGCCGGCTTCGAGCCGCGCCATCCCATCGAGGATCCGGACGACCTCAACCGGCTGGTGGGTGAGCTGGCTTCGCCCCGTGCCGATCGGCTGTGGTACTTGGGCGATGCCTTCCGCGCCGGCTTCAGTCTGGAGGAGGTGTACGACCACTCCCATGTGGACCCCTGGTTCCTGGCCGAGGTGGAAGACCTGATCCGGGAAGAAGCGGCCCTCGAGGGCTGTAGGCTGGGGGATCTCGATCGTGACCGGTTGTTCGGCCTGAAGCGCAAGGGCTTCGCTGATGCCCGGCTGGCGGCACTGCTGGGCTGCAGGGAAGCCGAGGTCCGCCAGCGGCGCAAGGAGCTCGGCATCCGTCCGGTCTACCGGCGAGTGGACACCTGTGCGGCGGAGTTTCCCTCCGCGACGGCCTACCTCTACTCCACCTATGAGGACGAGTGCGAGGCGGCACCCTCGGATCGCGAGAAAATCATGGTGCTCGGTGGCGGCCCCAACCGCATCGGCCAGGGTATCGAGTTCGACTACTGCTGCGTCCATGCCGCGCTGGCCATGCGTGAGGATGGTTACGAGACCATCATGGTCAACTGCAACCCGGAGACGGTCTCTACCGACTACGACACCTCAGATCGGCTGTATTTCGAACCGGTGACGCTCGAAGACGTGCTGGCCATTGTCGAGGTAGAGAAACCCAAGGGTGTGATCGTGCAGTTCGGCGGCCAGACGCCGCTGAAGATCGTCGAGGAACTCGAAGCCGCCGGCGTGCCCATTATCGGCACTCCGCCGGATGCCATCGACCGCGCCGAGGACCGGCGGCGGTTCCAGGACATGATCACCAAGCTCGGCTTGAAGCAGCCGCCGAACGAGACCGTGATGAGTTTCGAGGAAGGGCTTCAGGCGGGCCGCCGCATCGGCTATCCCATGGTGGTGCGGCCCTCCTACGTGCTCGGCGGGCGGGCCATGGAGCTGGTCTACGAGGAAGAGGAACTCGAGCGCTACATGAAGGTGGCGGTGCGGGTGTCGGAGAACAACCCGGTGCTGCTCGACCACTTCCTCGACCAGGCGGTCGAGGTGGACGTGGATGCGGTCTGCGATGGCAAGGACGTGGTGATCGGCGCCATCATGGAGCACATCGAGCAGGCCGGCGTGCATTCGGGTGATTCGGCCTGCAGCCTGCCGCCTTATCGGCTCAGCCAGGAACTGCAGCAGGAGGTTCGGCAGCAGGTTCGGGCCATGGCGCTGGAATTGGGCGTGATCGGCCTGATGAACGTTCAGCTCGCCGTCCAGAACGGCACTGTCTACATCCTCGAAGTGAACCCCCGGGCTTCGCGTACCGTGCCCTTCGTCTCCAAGTGCATCGGGGTGTCGCTGGCCAAGGTCGCAGCGCGCTGCATGGCTGGCCAATCGCTGGTGGAACAGGGCTTCACCGAAGAGATCATTCCCGACTTCATCAGCGTCAAGGAGTCGGTCTTCCCCTTCAACAAGTTCCCGGGCGTGGACCCCATTCTCGGTCCGGAGATGAAATCCACCGGCGAAGTGATGGGCGTGGGTGACAGCTTCCCCGAAGCCTTCGCCAAGGCCACCCTCGCCGCCGGTATCGAACTGCCCACCGGAGGGCGTGCGTTCCTGTCGGTGAAGGATTCTGACAAGCACGGCGTCGTCGCCATGGGTCGTGAGCTGGCGGATCTCGGCTTCAGTCTGGTGGCCACCCGAGGCACCCGCAAGCTGTTGCAGGAAGCCGGGCTGGACTGCGAGCGGGTCAACAAGGTCACCGAAGGTCGACCTGACATTTCCGACATGTTGAAAAACCGCCAGCTCACTCTTATCGTCAACACGACGGAGGGGCGCCAGTCCATTGCGGACTCGGCAGTCATCCGTCGGCTCGCGTTGCAGTTCAAGGTCTGCTACACCACGACGCTCACCGGCGGTGAGGCCTTTTGTGCCGCCATCCGCTACGGCCGTGGCGAGACGGTTCGCCGGCTTCAGGATCTCCACGCAGGGTTGACGTCATGAAGGTTCCGATGACCATCGAGGGTGCCGAGCGCCTCCGCGCCGAGCTCAAGCAGCTCAAGAGCGTGGAGCGGCCGCGGATTTCCAAGGCGATTGCCGAGGCCCGGGCCCACGGTGACCTCAAGGAGAACGCCGAGTATCACGCGGCGAAGGAACAGCAGGGGCTGTCGGAGGCCCGCATCCGCGAAATCGAGAGCAAGCTCGCGGATGCCCAGGTGATCGACGTGACCCAGATCAAGCCGACGGGCAAGGTGATCTTCGGGGTCACGGTGAGCCTGCTCAATCTCGATACGGAAGAGACGGCCACCTATCGCATCGTCGGTGAGGACGAGGCGGATCTGAAAGAGGGCAAGCTGTCGGTGGCGTCACCCATGGCTCGGGCCCTGATCGGCAAGTCCGAAGGCGACGAAATCGTCGTCCATGCCCCCAGCGGCCCCATCGAGTACGAGATCCAGAGCGTCGAGCACGTCTGAGCCCTCGGTGCGGACTTGTCCGTGAAGAATTCCGGTTATTGACGACCGCTGTGGCCGTTCAGCGCGCCAGCTGATGCCGCAGCACGTTGGACTTCTTCGGGTCGGGCTCGGCGGCCTTGCGGTAGAGCAGGATGACGCGGCCGATGCTCTGTACCAGTTCCGCGTTGCAGGCCTCGCAGAGGGCATCGGCGAGCGCGCGCCGATCCTCCCGTTCTGCTGCCGGCAGGCGTACCTTGATCAGTTCGTGATCGGTCAGGGCGCGCTCGGTTTCGTTGATCAGGCCTTCGCTGACCCCACCGTCGCCGATGATCACGACAGGATCGAGATGGTGGCCGATGCGACGCATGACGCGACGATCGCGGGAATTGAGGCTCATGGTGGTCTCACAGCACAGTTGGCGCAGGGCCGCGGAGTCTACGCCCGTGCGTCGAGGGATTGAAGCATGGCGAAGAAGACCGGCAAGCGGACGTGGATGAATCGCCACGTGAACGATCCCTGGGTGCAGCGGTCTCAGAAAGAGGGCTACCGTTCCCGCGCCAGCTACAAGCTGCTGGAACTCGACGATCGCCATGGGCTGCTGAAGCCGGGGCGCATCGTCGTGGACCTCGGCGCGGCGCCGGGTGGGTGGTCTCAGGTGGCGGCGGAACGGGTCAGGCCGAACGGCCTTGTCGTGGCCTTGGACCTGCTGCCCATGGAGCCCCTGGCTGGGGTGCAGGTGATCCAGGCCGATTTCGAGGAGGAGGCGGGCCTCGACGCCCTGCTGTCAGCTCTGCCCGATGGGCGTGCAGACCTTGTACTTTCGGATTTGTCCCCCAATATCTCTGGGGTACGCGTCGCCGATCAGGCGCGCTCCATGGGTCTGGCCGAGCTGGCGCTGGAGTTGGCCCAGCAGGTCCTCCGCCCGGGCGGCAGCCTGGTCGTGAAACTGTTTCACGGCGCCGGCTTCGATGCCTGGGTGGCAACGGCCCGCCCCCTCTTCGCGGCTCTGCGCATACGCAAGCCGGAGGCTTCCCGCGCCGAATCACGCGAGGTGTATGCGGTGGCAGAGGACTTTCGGCCGGCTTGAGCTCACCGGTGAGCTGGTGGCCGCCTTCCGGGCTCGGTGGTAACCTGATAGGCCGACCTACGGGCCCACCCGCCGTTCAATCAGCGAGGTATTACCGTTGAACGATATGGGCAAGAACCTGCTGCTTTGGCTGATCATTGCAGCCGTCCTGTTGGCAGTGTTCAACAACTTCAATCCCGCGCCGAGCCGGGCGGAACTCACGTACTCGGATTTCGTCGATCAGGTGCAGCGTGGTCAGGTGACCGAGGTCGCCATCGATGGCCTGATCATCAGCGGCCTGCTGCGCAATGGGGAGTCGTTCGAGACGGTGCGTCCGCAGATCGAAGACCCCAAGCTCATGGACGACCTGATCAACAATCGGGTGAAGATCCAGGGTAAGCGGCCTGAGACCCAGTCCATCTGGACGCAGTTGCTGATCGCCAGCTTCCCCATCCTCATCATCATCGCCGTGTTCCTGTTCTTCATGCGGCAGATGCAGGGTGGTGCCGGTGGGCGCGGCGGGCCCATGAGTTTCGGCAAGTCGAAAGCCCGGCTGCTGGCCGAGGATCAGATCAAGACCACCTTTGCCGACGTCGCCGGCGTCGATGAAGCCAAGGAGGACGTCGAGGAACTCGTAGAGTTCCTGCGTGACCCCGGGCGTTTCCAGCGCCTCGGAGGACGCATTCCCCGCGGCATTCTCATGGTCGGCTCGCCAGGTACCGGTAAGACGCTTTTGGCCAAGGCCATTGCCGGCGAGGCCAAGGTGCCGTTCTTCTCCATCTCTGGTTCGGACTTCGTCGAGATGTTCGTCGGTGTCGGTGCCTCCCGCGTCCGGGACATGTTCGATCAGGCCAAGAAGCAGGCGCCCTGCATCATCTTCATCGACGAGATCGACGCCGTCGGCCGTCATCGCGGTGCCGGCATGGGTGGCGGTCACGACGAGCGCGAGCAGACCCTGAACCAGCTGCTGGTGGAGATGGACGGCTTCGAGCCCAACGACGGCATCATCGTCATCGCCGCCACCAACCGCCCCGACGTGCTCGACCCGGCGCTGCTGCGCCCGGGCCGCTTCGACCGGCAGGTGGTGGTGCCGCTGCCCGATATCCGCGGTCGTGAGCAGATCCTGAAAGTCCACATGCGCAAGGTGCCCGCCGCCGAAGACGTCAATGCGTCGGCCATCGCCCGCGGTACGCCCGGCTTCTCCGGTGCGGACCTCGCCAATCTGGTGAACGAGGCCGCGTTGTTCGCTGCCCGCGGTGGACGCCGGCTGGTGGGCATGGAGGAGTTCGAGCGCGCCAAGGACAAGATCATGATGGGCGCCGAGCGTCGCTCCATGGTCATGAACGACAAGGAGAAGCGCATCACCGCCTACCACGAGGCCGGCCACGCCATCGTTGGCCGGACGGTTCCGGATCACGATCCGGTCTACAAGGTGTCCATCATTCCCCGCGGGCGGGCCCTGGGTGTCACCCAGTTCCTGCCGGAAGAGGACCGCTACAGCCACTCCCGGCAGCACATCATGTCCATGATCTGCTCGCTGTTCGGGGGGCGGATCGCCGAGCAGGTCATCCTCGGGGACGATGGAGTGACTACGGGAGCGTCCAACGATATCGAACGGGCTACAGCGCTGGCCCGGAACATGGTCACCAAGTGGGGCCTGTCCACCAAGCTCGGTCCGCTGAAGTACGACGATGATGACGGCGAGCCTTTCCTCGGCATGTCCGCGGGCAGCCGGCCGAAGCCGGTGTCCGGCGAGACGTCGCGCATGATCGACGAGGAAATACGCAACATCATCGACACCTGCTACGAGCGTGCCCAGGATATCCTGAAGACGAACATCGACAAGCTGCATGCCATGTCCGACGCGCTGATGGAGTACGAGACCCTGAACTCCGATCAGATCAGCGACATCATGGATGGCTTGCCGCCCCGGCCCCCTGAGGATCGTTCGGGGGATTCCCCTCCCAAAGGTGGTGGCGAAGCCGATGTCGCCGAGGACAGGCCCGAAAAGGGCACCCCACCCATCGGCGGACCGGCAGAGGAAACCTGAGGCTGTTCGAAGCCGGATGGGGCGCCAGGGATGGCGCCGGGTAGCGGCTTCAAGCTTCAAAGGTGCAGGCACTGGCCGGGCGCCTATCCCTCAGAGGTCTTGGCCAGAGGTCTTGACGGCAAACGCCCGCAGGCAGCATGACGCGACTCTTCTCCTTCGGAACCCGCCAACTCGATCTCGCCCGTCCGCAGGTGATGGGCATCCTCAATATCACGGCCGACTCTTTTTCCGACGGTGGCCAACTGCTTGCCGGCGGCCGGATCAACGGCGATGCCCTGCTGCGCCGGGCCGAAGCCATGGTCTGCGAGGGCGCCTCCCTGCTCGATCTCGGGGCCGAGTCCACCCGCCCGGGAGCGGTCAGCGTGGCGGAGAGTGAGGAGGTCGAGCGCATGGGCTCGGCCCTTGCGCTGTTGCGGTCGCGCTTCGATGTGGTGCTGTCCGTGGACAGCAGTTCGCCTGCGGTGTTCGCCATGGCCGCGGCGGCTGGCGCCGGCCTGCTCAACGATGTTCGTGCCTTGCGCCGGGATGGTGCCCTGGAAGCCGCCCGCGACTCGGGTCTTCCCGTGTGTCTGATGCACATGCAGGGCGAGCCCGGCACCATGCAGGATGATCCGCGCTACCATGACGTGCTGGCCGAGGTCGGCAGCTTCCTCAGTGAGCGTGTGGCGATGTGCGTGGAGGCGGGTATCCCGCGGGAACGCATTCTGCTCGACCCCGGCTTCGGCTTCGGCAAGCGACTCGAGCACAACCTGGCGCTGCTCGCGAACCTGAAGGCACTGGCCGCTTCGGGCCTGCCGATACTGGTGGGCATGTCGCGCAAACGCATGCTTGGTGAATTGACCGGCCGGGCCACCGGAGAGCGGTTGGCGGCCGGGGTGGCATCGGCGGTGCTCGCGGCGGAACGCGGCGCTTCGATCATCCGCACGCACGATGTGGCCGCCACGGTGGATGGGCTGAAGGTGCTCGAGGGTTTGTACCGCAATCAGGGGAGGCACCCATGACAGGGAGACGTTGGTTCGGCACTGACGGTATTCGCGGACGGGTCGGACAGGAGCCCATCACGCCCGGGTTCGTGCTGCGCCTGGGCTGGGCTGCGGGCAAGGTGTTCGCGCGGGAGGGGGTCAAGCGCATCCTGATCGGCAAGGACACGCGGATATCCGGCTACATGCTCGAATCGGCCCTGGAGGCAGGACTTTCTGCGGCGGGCGTGGACGTGCAGCTCACCGGGCCGATGCCCACTCCGGCGGTGGCCTACCTGACGCGGACGTTCCGAGCCGATGCCGGCGTGGTCATCAGCGCTTCCCACAACCCCTATTACGACAATGGCATCAAATTCTTCTCCCCCAACGGTGACAAACTGCCGGATGCCATCGAGGAAGCCATCGAGGCTCAGCTC
Source organism: Gammaproteobacteria bacterium (assembly GCA_020832055.1). Taxonomy (GTDB): domain Bacteria; phylum Pseudomonadota; class Gammaproteobacteria; order Pseudomonadales; family Azotimanducaceae; genus SLTB01. Next base: position 41,955 of record JAFIFL010000003.1, on the reverse strand, counting down.
GAACTGCCGCTGCTGACCTGCGAATCCGCCGAGCTCGGCAAGGCGACGCGGGTCAACGACGCGCCTGGCCGGTACATCGAGTTCTGCAAAGGGACGCTGCCGTCCGGTTTTCGCCTTGCGCGCGTGCGGATCGTGCTCGACTGCGCCCATGGCGCCACCTATCACGTCGCCCCGGCCGTGTTCCGGGAGCTCGGTGCCCAGGTCATCGCCATGGGCGTCGAGCCCAATGGCCTGAACATCAATGCCGACTGTGGCGCCACCCACCCCCATGCCCTGGCCCGACGGGTGCTCGAAGAGCGGGCGGATCTCGGCATCGCCTTCGATGGCGACGGCGATCGGGTGATCATGGTGGACCACACAGGAGCGGTCGTCGACGGCGATGAAATCCTCTACATCATTGCCAACCATCAGAAGCAGCAGGGGCGTCTGACCGGAGGCGTGGTCGGAACCCTCATGAGCAATCTTGGCCTCGAACTCGGACTCATGGCGCAATCCATTCCCTTCGTGCGAGCGAAGGTCGGAGATCGCCACGTGCTGGCCGAGTGCGAGTCTCGTGGCTGGCGTCTCGGTGGCGAGTCCTCCGGCCACATCCTATGCCTGGAACTGCACACAACGGGGGACGCCATCGTGGCCGCCCTGCAGGTGATGATGGCGTTGCAGCACTCCGGCCGCACGCTTGCCGAGGCCCGTTCAGGCATGGATCGTTGTCCGCAGGTCATGGAGAACGTGGCGGTGGCCCAGCCGCGGCGGGTGGAAGGCAACGCCGAGATCGAGACGGCCGTGCGCGGCGTGGAGCGCAAGCTCGGAGAGGCGGGGCGGGTGCTGCTGCGCCCATCCGGCACCGAGCCCCTGGTCAGGGTCATGGTGGAAGGGCGCGATGTGGAGCTGATCAGCGCCCACGTCCGCGAGCTGGCCGATGTGGTCCGCCGCGTTCTCGCCTGAGTCGTAGAGCGTTGGCAGGAGGCGTCGAGCGCACGGCGAGCTTGTGGGGTGCTGGTCCATTGGTCTAGGATACGCAGCCCTCGGAACTGGGCGTGGGTCCAAGGGAGCCTTGCATGCCGCAACGGATCGTGGCCGGCAACTGGAAGATGCATGGTTCCCGGCAGTTCTTGGCCGGCTTTCTGGCATCGCTGACCGGTGATGTGCTGGCGAAGGCAGGCTGTGAAGTGCTGCTGTTTCCCCCGGCGACATTACTGCCGTTGCTCTCGGCTCAGGCTCCTGACCTGGGCATTGGGCTCGGCATTCAGACGGTCCACCCGGAGTCGCAGGGAGCCTTCACGGGTGAAATCGCTGCTGAAATGGCGGCGGACGTGGGCGCAACCTGGACTTTGGTCGGTCACTCCGAGCGCCGCCAGATCTTTGGCGAGAGCGACGCGGATGTGGCGCTGCGGGCCCTGGCCGCCCGGCGGGCAGGTCTGAGGACGATGCTCTGCGTAGGCGAAAGCCTCGCTGAGCGGCAGCGCGGTGATGCCGAGGCTGTGGTCACCCGGCAACTCGATGCGGTTCTCGAGGCGCTTGGAGATGATCTGGCGACAGGTGGCATTGCCTATGAGCCGGTCTGGGCCATCGGTACCGGCGAGACCGCGAGTCCGGAAATGGCCCAGGCCATGCACGCGATGATCAGGGGTGTGTTGCGCCGTCGCAGTGAGCGACTGGCCGAGATGCCCATTTTGTACGGTGGCAGCGTCAAGCCTGCGAATGCGGCGGCGCTGTTTGCCGAAGTTGATATTGACGGCGCCCTGGTGGGCGGTGCGTCGCTGGATCCGGCGGCGTTCCTGGCCATCATCAGGGCGATGGAGACCCATGGAAACCCTTGAGATCGTCTTGCGCATCCTGCTCGTGGTGGACGCGATCGCTTTGATCGTTCTGGTCCTGTTGCAGCAGGGTAAAGGTGCCTCGATGGGCGCCGCCTTCGGCAGTGGTGCGTCGCAGACCATGTTCGGCTCCGCCGGAGCCAACTCCTTTCTGACCAAGGTGACGGCGTGGCTGGCGGTGGGCTTCTTCGTGATCACGCTGGCGCTGGCCTGGACGGCGCGCGAGCGTGCGCTGGAAGTCGGCAACATCGGCATTCCAGCGGTCGAGGACGTCGACGTCCCGCCGGTCGAAGATGCGCCTCGGGATCCCCCGGCCAGTCCGGACGACGTGCCCTTCACCTTCGACGCCGAACCGGGCGACGCGGACGATGAAGCGGCTGCGGATGTGCCCGAACTCGATTGATTGCGAAGATTGGTTGAAATTGGCTGGCAAGTCCTTAGTATTGCGCAGCCTCGAGAACGCTGCGGACGTGGCGGAATTGGTAGACGCGCTAGCTTGAGGGGCTAGTGGGCTTTGGCTCGTGGAGGTTCAAGTCCTCTCGTCCGCACCATCTTCAAGTGACGGCCCCTGAAATGGGGTGCCGGCACGCTTCGAAAGGCGGCCTTGGTCGCCTGCAGTAACGGATTTGGGAACGATGGACTGCGACAGTGGTTGCGTCGGGGCAGAGGCCTCCCTATAATCCGCGTCCCTCAGGTGCGGGGTGGAGCAGTCTGGTAGCTCGTCGGGCTCATAACCCGAAGGTCGTAGGTTCAAATCCTACCCCCGCTACCAATCGCACGTGGGGCCCCTGACTCGATCGGGGTTTCAAGGCGCATCAGAGCAGGATCGAAGTGATCCCGGTCGTGATGCTCGAGAAGTGGGCCTTGTGCCCATTTTTTGTTTGTGGGTTCGAAAACGGCGCGCAGCGCATCGGACCGGGAGTGACCCAGGGTGACAGCTGAGCAGGACGACCCTGATGATGACTTGGCGTCTGTGGGCGGACGCCGCAGCCGTCAGGCGGAAATCGAGCAGCTGATCGCTCCGGTGGTCACGGCGCTCGACTGCGAGCTCTGGGGCACGGAACTGGCGACGCGCGGCCGCAACAGTCTGCTGCGCATCTACATCGATCGTGAGGACGGCGTCTCGATCGAGGATTGTGAAGCCGTCAGCCGGCGCGTCGGCAGGCTGTTCGATGTGGAGGAACCGATTGCCGGAAACTACACCCTCGAGGTGTCGTCACCGGGAATGGATCGCATTCTCTTCCGCATCGAGCAATACGCGCAGTACATCGGCGAGACCGTCGATGTACGCCTCGTGCGGCCCTTCGAGGGTCGGCGTCGCCTCACTGGCCTCCTCGCCGGTGTGGACGGAGACGAGGTACGGGTGCAGGTGGACGACGAAGAGTTCGTGCTGCCTCTTGAGTGGATCCAGCGCGCACGCGTCGTGCCGCGGTTCGAATAGTACGAGCGCCTAGTACGAGCAGAAGAGCGATTCGAGATGAGCAAGGAAATCCTGCAGGTTGTGGAGGTTGTCTCCAACGAGAAGGGCGTCTCCAAGGACGTGATTTTCGAGGCGCTGGAAATCGCGCTGGCAACGGCGACCAAGAAGCGCTACGGCGATGATGCCGAGGTGCGCGTCGCCATCGACCGCGAGACCGGTGAGTACGAGACATTCCGTTGCTGGACCATCGTCGAGTCCGAAGCGGAGATGGAAACGCCCCAGGCGGAGCTCAGCCTGGCCGCGGCCAAGGAGATCGACCCCAGCTATGAGATCGGCTCGGTGTACGAAGAGCAGGTGGATTCGGTGGAGTTCGGACGCATCGCCGCCCAGACTGCGAAGCAGGTCATCGTCCAGCGCGTACGCGAAGCCGAGCGGGCTCAGGTGGTCAAGCTCTACACGCCGCGCATGGGCGAACTCATCAGCGGTACCGTCAAGAAGGTCACCCGCGAGGTCATTATCGTCGACCTCGGTGGCGGCGCTGAGGCAGTGCTGCCGCGGGATCAGATGATTCCCCGCGAAACCTTTCGCATCAACGATCGTCTGCGGGCCCTGCTGCAACGCATCGATCCCGAAGCCCGTGGCCCCCAGCTCATCCTTTCCCGTACCGATCCGCGCATGCTCGTGAAGCTGTTCGAGATCGAGGTGCCGGAGATTGCCGAGCAGGTCATTGAGATCCGGGCTGCGGCCCGGGACCCGGGCTCCCGGGCCAAGATCGCCGTGAAGACCAACGATGGCCGTATCGACCCCGTCGGCGCCTGCGTCGGCATGCGCGGTTCGCGGGTGCAGGCGGTCTCCGGCGAACTGGCCAACGAGCGCATCGACATCGTGTTATGGGACGATAATCCGGCCCAGCTGGCCATCAATGCCATGTCGCCGGCGGAAGTGGAGTCCATTGTCGTCGACGAAGACACCCACACCATGGACATCGCCGTAGGCGAGGACAATCTGGCCCAGGCCATCGGCCGGGGCGGCCAGAACGTCAGATTGGCCAGTGAGCTCACGGGCTGGGTCCTGAATATCATGACCGAGGGCGAAGCCACCGAGAAGCATCAGGTCGAGGTGGGGCGTTTGGTGAGCCAGTTCATGGCCAGTCTCGATGTCGACGAAGACGTCGCCACCGTGCTGGTGGAAGAGGGGTTCACGACCCTGGAAGAAGTCGCCTACGTACCGCTGGAAGAGATGCTCAACATCGAAGGCTTCGACGAGGGCATCGTCATGGAGCTGCGGGATCGGGCCAAGGATTTCCTGCTCACCCAGGCGCTGACCAGCGAAGAGCAGCTCGAGGGTGTGCAGCCCGCCGAGGATCTGCTGGCGCTTCAGGGCATGGAGCAGCGGCTGGCGTTGCTGCTGGCCAAGAACGGGATCGTCACCCAGGAAGATCTGGCCGAGCAGGCGGTGGATGATCTCCTCGAAATCGAGGGCCTTGACCTCAACGAGGAGCGTGCTGCCGCGTTGATCATGGCCGCGCGTGCACCCTGGTTCGAGGAAGCGGGTAGCGAGGACGATGGTGAAGCGGTCTCGACGTGAGACGGCTGCAAGGGGAATGCCCATGACCGCTTGAGTCCGACGCCGCGTGGCGCACGAGAAATTCCGGAGAAGTAGAGATGGCAGAAGTCACCGTCAAACAACTGGCCGAGACGGTCGGGGCACCGGCAGAGCGTCTGCTTGCGCAGATGAAGGAAGCCGGTTTGCCTCATTCCAGCGCCGACGAGTCGGTGACAGAAGACCAGAAGCAGACCCTCCTGGCCCACCTCAAGCGCGCCCATGGCAATCGCGAAGAGGCCCCGAGCAAGATCACCTTGAAGCGCAAGACGGTCAGTACGCTGCGCACTGACCGCGGGCGCGGCAAGGCGGTGGCCGTGGAGGTTCGCAAAAAGAAGACCTACGTCAAGCGTGCGGCGCCAGCCAGCGGCGGCGAGCAGGTCCCCGAGGGCGAGCTCGAGCAGCTGAAGGCCGAAGAGGCCCGCCTCGAGCAGGAGCGCCAGGAAGCAGAAGCCGCCCGTCGCGCCGAGGAGGAAGCCCGCAAGGCTGAGGCAGACCAGCGGGTCGCCGAGCAGGCACAGCGCGAGGCCGAGGAACGCGCCAGGAAGGAAGCCGAGGAGGCTGAGCGCAAGCGTCTCGAGGAAGAGGCCGCCGCGCTCAAGGAGGCGGCCGCGGCGGTGGCTGCCGCCGAGGCCGAACAGGTCACGGTGGAGAAGCGTGGTGGCACCCCCAGCAAAGCCCCCGGCAAACGCAAAGAGCGCGCGCCTGATCGTGATGAGCGCCCACGCAAGGACCGGCGCGATGACGATGACGGCCGCGGCAAGCGCCGTGCGGGGACGCTGTCCCGGGACCGGTTGGCTCAACGCAAGCGGCGGTCCTCGCGTGGCCTGCCCCAGACCCAGGGCTTCGAGCGCCCGACGGAGTTCATCGTGCGTGACGTGGAAGTTCCTGATGATGGCCTCACCGTCGGCGAGCTGGCCTCGCGGATGTCGGTGAAGGCCGGTGAGGTCATCAAGCGCCTGATGGGCATGGGCGTCATGGCCACCATCAATCAGCCCCTCGATCAGGACACCGCCGTGCTGGTGGTGGAAGAAGTGGGTCACCGCGCCAAGCTGGTCTCGGCCGACCAGCTCGAGCAGGACCACCTCGAACTGATCAAGATCGAAGGCGAAGAGAAGCCGCGGCCACCGGTGGTGACCGTCATGGGTCATGTCGATCACGGCAAGACTTCGCTGCTGGACTACATCCGCAAGACCCGCGTCGCCAGTGGCGAAGCCGGTGGCATCACCCAGCACATCGGTGCCTACCACGTGGAGACTGGCCATGGTGTGGTCAGCTTCCTCGATACGCCCGGCCACGCAGCATTCACCCAGATGCGGGCCCGCGGCGCCCAGGTGACCGACATCGTCATCCTGGTGGTGGCGGCGGACGACGGCGTCATGCCGCAGACGGAAGAAGCCGTGCAGCATGCCCGTGCCGCCGGTGTGCCCATCGTCGTGGCCGTCAACAAGATGGACAAGGAAGGCGCGGATCCCCAGCGGGTGCGCAATGAGCTGTCCGGTCGTGGCGTGGTGCCCGAGGACTGGGGCGGCGACACCCAGTTCGTGCATGTGTCGGCCATGACCGGCGACGGTATCGATGACCTGCTGGAGTCGCTGCTGCTGCAGGCCGAGGTTCTCGAACTCAAGGCCGTCTACGATGCGCCGGGTCAGGGCGCGGTGGTGGAATCCCGTCTCGATCGAGGCCGCGGTCCGGTGGCGACGCTGCTGGTGCGCAATGGCACCCTGAGCAAGGGCGACTTCATCGTTGCCGGCGAGCACTACGGTCGCGTCCGTGCCCTGCTCGACGAGAATCGCAAGCAGGTGGAGAGTGCGGGGCCGTCGATTCCGGTGGAGGTGCTCGGCCTTTCCGGTACACCGGATGCCGGTGACGAATTCGCAGTCGTCGAAGATGAGCGCAGGGCCAAGGAACTGGTCGAGTTCAGGCGCTCGCGGACCATCGAGAACCGTTTCAAGCTGCAGCAGGCTGCCCGCCTCGATGGCCTGTTCGAGAATATTGGTGAAGGTGAGACGCCGACTCTCAACATCGTTCTGAAGACCGACGTGCGGGGTTCTCTCGAGGCGCTCACCAGCTCCATCAATGACATCTCCACCGGCGAAGTGAAGGCCAACGTGGTCTCGAGCGGCGTGGGTGGGATCAACGAGTCCGATGCCAACCTCGCGGTGGCGTCGAAGGCCGTGGTGATCGGCTTCAATGTCCGGGCGGATGCTTCGGCGAAGAAGATCATCGAGAACGAAGGTCTCGACCTGCGCTATTACAGCATCATTTACGAACTGCTCGATGACATCAAAGCGAGCCTGTCGGGCATGCTCGCACCGGAGCTGCGCGAGGAGATCCTCGGCGTGGCCGAGGTTCGCGACGTGTTCCGTTCGCCGAAGTTCGGTCAGGTGGCAGGCTGCATGGTCATCGACGGCACGATTCACCGCAACAAGCGCATCCGCGTCCTGCGTGATGACGTGGTGATCTACGAAGGCGAGCTCGAGTCGCTGCGCCGCTTCAAGGACGACGTCAATGAGGTCCGTCAGGGCTTCGAGTGCGGCATCGGTGTGCGCAACTACAATGACGTCCGCGCCGGCGACAAGATCGAAGTCTACGATGTGAAGGAGGTGGCGCGCAGTCTGTGAACGGTCCGCGAGGGTCGGCACAGCGCGTGCCTTGAAGCATGCCAAAGGAATACGGACGGGAAAGACGGGTTGCCGATTTCATCCAGCGGGAGTTTGCTTCGATCCTGCACCGGGAGATGAAGGATCCGCGGGTGGGCATGGTGTCGGTGAATGAGGTCAAGGTCTCCACAGACCTCGGCTACGCCGACCTCTACGTCTCCTCCCTCGACGTGCAAAGCGAGGAGGAGCGCGAGGAACTGCTCGAAGTGCTGCGCGGAGCCGCCGGCTTTCTGCGCACGCTGATCGCCAAACGTGCCCAGATGCGCACGACGCCCCGGCTGCGCTTCCATTGGGATCGACTCCCGGAAGAGAGTAATCGCATGGCACGGCTCATCGATGCCGCTGTCGCCAGCGACGACGCACGGCGGGATGATGACGACGAGGCTGCCGATGACGGCGGCGGAAGGCCAAAGGACGAAGATCAGGTATGACGGGTGGAACTCACTGATGGCGCGTCAACGGCGCCAGCGCGGGCGGCCAATCGACGGCATCCTGCTGCTCGACAAACCGCACGGACTGACCTCCAACGAGGCCCTGCAGCGGGTGAAACGCCTCTATGGCGCTGCCAAGGCGGGCCATACCGGCAGTCTCGACCCCATCGCCACCGGCGTGCTGCCGCTGTGCTTTGGTGAGGCCACCAAGTTTTCCCAGTTCCTGTTGAATTCGGACAAGCGCTACATCACCGAGATCAAGCTCGGCGTACGGACGGACAGCAGCGACTGCGAAGGTGCCGTCATCGAATCGCGTCCGGTACCGGAACTCGTCCTCGAAGATCTCGAAGAGGCACTCGAAGCCTTTCGCGGGGAGATCGATCAGGTACCGTCGATGTTCTCGGCCATCAAGCATCAGGGCCAGCCGCTGTACAAGCTGGCGCGGCAGGGCCTGGAAGTGGAGCGGGAAGCACGCCGGATCACGGTCTTCGAGATTCGCGTGGACGCGTTCGAAGGTGATGTCCTGACGCTGTTCATCCACTGCTCCAAGGGCACCTATGTGCGCACCATTGCCGATGATCTGGGCGAGGCGCTCGGTTGCGGGGCCCATGTCACGGCCCTGCGACGGCTGTCGGTGGGGCCCTTCGAGATCGAAGAGACCCATACCTTCGAGGCCCTGGAGGCGGTGCGCGACGGCGGTGGACACCGGGCGCTGGACGAACTGTTGAAGCCGCTGGAGACGTCGGTGGCTCAGTGGCCAGAGGTGCTGGTCCCGGAGGCGAGCACCTGGTTCATGCAGAAGGGCCAGCCGGTGCAGATCGCGCACGCGCCCACTGAAGGTCAGGTGCGCCTGATGGAGCGGATTCCCGGCGCCGCCCCCGGTGAGCCGGAGCGGCATCGCTTCTTCGGCGTCGGCGAGGTCATGGATGACGGTCGCATTGCGCCACGGCGGCTTGTGGCCCGATAATACCAAGGTTCTTTGGTGATCCGATCCGGATGACCACAGCAGTCCGTGGCCGCAAGGCGGCGGGCAACGTCACTGCAGACATGCGTGGTGGCGGGTCGGTCGGCATGGTGCCGGCAGATGACAGGCATGTTCGGAGAAGCAAGATGGCATTGAGTAACGAAACCAAGGCTCAGATCGTCAAGGATTACCAGATCGAGGAAGGTGACACCGGTTCGCCGGAAGTCCAGGTGGCTCTGCTTTCGGCGAACATCGATTCGCTGCAGGGGCACTTCAAAGCGCACGCCAAGGATCATCACTCCCGGCGTGGCCTGATCCGGATGGTCAACCAGCGTCGTCGCCTGCTCGATTACCTGAAAGGCAAAGACACCCAGCGTTATTCCAAGCTGATCGAGCGTCTTGGTCTGCGTCGCTGATTGCGACGCAGCTTCGTGGAACCGGACCCATCGTTCGCAGCAGGGTTGTTGCGTGATGCCGGGTCCGGGTGCGACCGGATGTTCTCGAATGCGCGCACGCGGATTTCGGGGCTTGCAACCGGAAGCGGTTTGACACGACCGACCCCTCTGTGGGAGCGCGCATGGCGCGCGATGCCGGGCGTCAGCCCGGCAGCCCCTCGCAGCCGGCTGGCCGGCCCTTCTGCCCCTTCCCCCTTTTTTTTGCAGCCACGTCTCCAGTGATCACGCACCAGGGAACCCCCGGAGCAGCACGAACAAACCGCATCGGCAGGGGCCGTTGCGCAGTTGAGGAGGGCCGCCAGGACATGCGGGGCGCCTCTCCAGGATGGAGGATGAGACATTGTCAGTAGTCACCAAGAGTTTTCAATGGGGTGATCATCGCATCACTCTCGAGACCGGGGCGATCGCCCGGCAGGCCACAGGTGCCGTCGTGGCGCGCATGGACGACACGGTCGTACTGTGCACGGTGGTGTCCAACCGCGAAGCGAAGCCCGGCCAGCCGTTCTTCCCGCTGACCGTCAACTATCAGGAAAAGACCTATGCTGCGGGCAAGATCCCAGGCAGCTTCTTCCGTCGCGAGGGTCGCCCCTCCGAGAAGGAAACCCTGACCTGCCGGCTCATCGATCGGCCGATCCGCCCGCTGTTTCCTAAGGGTTTCATGAACGAGACCCAGGTCACCTGCACCGTGATGTCGTCTGAGAAGGACGTCGATCCGGATGTGATCTCCATGATCGGTACTGCGGCGGCCTTGGGCGTCGCTGGCGTGCCCTTCGATGGTCCGCTGGCCTGTGCGAGGGTCGGTTACATTGATGGCGCCTACGTGCTCAATCCTGGTTATGAGGCCCTGCGTCAGTCGGACCTGAACATGGTCGTTGCCGGCACCCGCAAGGCCGTTCTCATGGTCGAGTCGGAAGCCAAGGAACTGACCGAAGACCAGATGCTCGGCGGTGTCCTGTTCGGCCATCTCGAAATGCAGCCCGTGCTCGATGCCATCGAAGCCCTGGTGGCCGAGGCCGGCAAGCCGCGCTGGGAGTGGACCCCCGCTGAGATCGACGAGGGGCTGCTGACCCGGATCCGGGAGTCGTTCGCAGTTCCGATCGCCGAGGCCTACAGGGTCACCGACAAGATGCAGCGGCAGTCGGCCGTTTCAGAACTCAAGACGCGCTGCATCGAGCAGTTCGCCGGCGACGCTGCAGGCGAGTCCGCGGCCGACCCCAAAACCGTCGCGGCGCTGTTCGAGAAGGTCGAGAAAGCCACGGTCCGTGACGGCATCCTGTCCGGCAACCCGCGCATCGACGGCCGCGACCTGAAGACCGTTCGCAACCTCGATATCGAAGTGGGCGTGCTGCCGAAAGTCCACGGTTCGGCGTTGTTCACGCGTGGTGAGACCCAGGCCATCGTGACCGCCACGCTCGGGACGTCCCGGGACTCCTCAATTGTCGACGCGCTCGAAGGCACCTATCGCGACCCCTTCATGCTGCACTACAACTTCCCGCCCTACTCGGTCGGTGAGGCAGGCTTCATGGGTGGGCCGAAGCGGCGCGAAATCGGTCACGGCAAGCTCGCCCGTCGTGCCATGGAAGCGGTGCTGCCTGATCCGGAGAAGTTTCCCTACACCCTCCGGGTCGTCTCCGAGATCACCGAGTCCAATGGTTCCTCGTCCATGGCCAGCGTCTGTGGCGCCAGCCTCGCGCTGATGGACGCCGGCGTACCGGTCAAGGCGCCGGTGGCGGGTATTGCCATGGGCCTCGTGAAGGAAGGCGAGCGGTTTGCGGTCATCACCGACATTCTCGGTGACGAGGACCACCTCGGCGACATGGACTTCAAGGTGGCCGGTACCGGCAAGGGTGTCACTGCGTTGCAGATGGACATCAAGATCCAGGGCATCAACGAAGAAATCATGGAGCAGGCGCTGGCCCAGGCCTATGAGGCCCGCATCCACATTCTCAATGAGATGAACCAGGTGATCGCGGTATCCCGGGAGTCGGTATCCGAGAACGCGCCGAGCATGGCGCTGCTCGAAGTCAATCCGGACAAGATTCGCGACATCATCGGCAAGGGCGGGGTCACGATTCGCGCCATCACCGAAGAAACCGGTGCCCAGATCGATATCGACGACTCCGGCATGGTGCGGATCTACGGTGAGAACGCAGCGTCCCGGGACGCTGCCATCGCCAAGATCCAGGAACTCACGGCCGAGGCGGAAGTGGGCCGCGTCTACACCGGCCGTGTGGCGAAGATCGTGGATTTCGGCGCCTTCATCTCCATCCTTCCCGGCAAGGACGGCCTCGTCCACATTTCCCAGATCGCCAACGAGCGCGTCGAGAAAGTGGAAGACCACCTCAAGGAAGGCCAGGAAGTCCGGGTGCTGGTGCTGGACGTGGACGCCCGCGGGCGCATCAAGCTGACCATGAAGGACGTACCGGAGCAGGAAGGCACGGCAGCCTGAGGGCGGTAGTCCAACCTCACCGCAAGCCGCAAAGAAAAGCCCCGTCGGTCCAGGACCGGCGGGGCTTTTTCGTATCCGGCAACCCGGGCTGCAGGGGCTTCGTCGCGCTTCTTCACTTGCTTGCCTGCGCCAAGCCACCGGCGGCTCTCGCTGCGGCGTCGGGCGCTATGACATCAGGCGCTTGGATAGCGGGGCTTTCCTTTCAGATGGGACGCGCGACGTTCGGAGGAAGGCTGCACGATGACTCGCTAGTGCCACAGTGGTGGGGGTTCCGGTGGCAGCGCCCGTACCGTCTCGCCCCTGCCGCGGGCGTCCGGTTCCTGCGACCGGCCGCGGCCGGCGAGCCAGCTCTCTACCGATTCCTGATTGGCGCGTATGGTCTCGTTCTCCGGCGCGAGGCGGCGGGCCCGGGCCAGGAGATCGGCGGCGGCGTGGTAGTTGCCTCGCTCGGCGCGCATGACCGCGAGGTTGTTCAGGGTCACCGGGTCGAAAGGGTTTCGGCCCAGTTCCGACTCGAGCCTGTCGACAGCGGAGCCGGCGCCCCAGTTTTGGGTTCCATCGGACGACGCGTCCGGTGTCGTCAGCAGCAGCGACAGGGCGAATGCCAACCCGAGCGTCAGCCTGCGCGCGCTGATCATTGAGGATTCCAATTGTAGTGCCCGGGCAGCAGTCGCGGATTCTCGCCCCGCTGGTACTGCTCCCGGAAGTAGTAGCGGAGGTAGACGGAGAACTGGAACTCGTTGAAATCGCGGGCGTTGTCCGTGAAGAAGTTGCCGCCGATGAACATCTGCGGCGACATGGCGTACTCGAGGTCGAAGCCCAGGGCATAGCCGAGGCCTGTCTGGCTTGCGGACGGGAACCGGCTCACGAGCAGGGTGTCGGGATCGTCGGCGATAGTGGCTTCGAGTTCCGCCTGCAGAATCGGGTTGCTCGGGAACACGAAAACCGCATCCTCGCGGAAGCTCTGCACCCCGAGGGAACCGTAGACACGGTACTGGAGGGCACCCCAGTCGCCGGCGAGTTCCACCGGAACCCCGACGCTGAAGAAATAATCCGGTGAGAAGTAGCCGCCGTGGCCAAGCGTGAAGTACTTGCGGTTCTTCTGGTAGCCGAAGGCGCTCAGATTGACGCCGTAGGTCAGCCTGTGGCGCTCGCTTTCCCAGCCTCGCATGTAGAAGCCGGCGCCGCCGTCCAGTGCCATGTTGTCGTCCACGCGGCGGCCCTCGTAGAGTGCCCAGCCGAGGCTTCCGTAGACGCCGTAGTCGCCCATGTCGTAGGTGACATCGAATCCGATCCGGTTGCGGTTGATGCCGCCCCAGTTCACGCCGAGCAGTGGGTCGCGGGTGCCGGCGTAGGCCAGCAGGCTTTCTGTCACCGGGCGCCTGGCCAGTTCCACACCCAGTCGCCAGTTGCCGACGCTCGGGCGCCAGCGGACGCCGCCGGTCAGCCGTTCCCGCTCGAACCCCAGGGGCGTCACCCCAAGGTCAAGCGCCAGACTGCCGCGGGTGAAGAGGAGGGCTGCGGCGACCCCGGAATCGCTCTGGCTGGCGGAGAAGTCCTCGTCCGGCAGCTCGAGTGGCAGGGTCCCGAAGCGGCGTGTGGCATCACCGGAAACGGTTCCTGCGTTGAGCACCACCGGGACGAGCTGCAGCCCGAAGCGTCCGGCCCGGGTTTCAGAGGAACGCAGCTCCATCGGCACCTCGAAATTCGCCAACTGGCCGAGCCCGGATTCGCCGTCACGGATGCGGGCATGCAGTCCACCGCCGACCCAGCCGCTGGCATCGGCCTGCAGGCGGCCGAGTGCTGTGCCCGGCGCGGTCGTACCCGCCAGGCCAATGGGCGCTGTCCCGCGAGGTGCTGCGTCCGAGGCAGCAACGGTGGGTCTTGGCTCAGCCGGAGCCGGCCGGGATTCACGCACGCTCCGCTCGGGAATGGGTGCGGGGTCTACACGGCGCTCTGACGGCCGGGGCGGCAAGGGCGTAACGGTCTCCTGCGACAGCCGCCGCGGGCGCTCCGCTGGCCTGACAGGGTCCGGGTCGGTCAGGAGCGCGGTGGGCTGGCCGTTGGGGCGTGGTCGCAGCGGCGGCTGCCGGCGGGCAGGCGGATCGAATCGGTCCGGCGTGCCGAGCACCGGTTCGTCGCGGTCGATCAGCTGCAGCCGCGGCGGGCCCGCCTCTTCGGCGACGCTTGGAGTGCGCCGCTGACGCTGGCGCTCCGCCTGCTCGTAGTGGCGGATCGCGCGGCTGGTCTGGCCTCGGGCTTCAGCCAGACGACCTGCGAGTTCATGTGCCTGCGGCGCTTCCGGATCGAGCCTCCGGGCATCGCGGACCCGCCGGTCGGCAAGGTTCAGGTCACCGAGCGACAGCGCAGCCTCCGCCGACCCGTAGACGGCCTCGCGATTGTCCTCGTCCTGGCGCAGGACCGCGTCGTAGAGCGACAGCGCCCGGTCATGGTCGCCGGCGTCCATGAAGATGCGGGCGAGCCCGAGTTGGACCCGAGGGTCCCGCGGCCGGCGCTGGGCGACATCGCGAAGCAGATCGTAGGCGCCACCGAGATCACCGTCTTCCCGGGCCGCGTCGGCCAGGCGGATCCGGTACCCCACGACCTGCTCTTCGAGTGCCTCCTGCTGCCCAGCGTTCAGCGAATCGCCGATCAACTGGTCGACCACGGCCTCGAATTCGGTATTGTGGCCGAGTTCGAGCAGCAGTCCGCTGTACTGGAGCCGCTCGTCGGTGGTCGGCGCTTCGTCCCTGAAGCTGCGGCGCATGTAGTCGAGCGCCCGCGCAGGGTCACCCACCGAGGCCCAGCCTCTGGCAAGCGCTCCGAGGTACTCCCGGTCACCATCAGCGGCACGATCTGCAGCTTCGAGCAGACGCCGGGCGGTGCGCTCGTCGCCCTGGTTGGCAGCCACCGAGGCGCGTTCGAGCTGGTGGTTGATCCAGGCGCGCCGTTGCAGGGTGTAGCTGTCGCGGTCGCGGTCACGTGCGGGGAGCTCCTCGAGCTCGTAGAGCGTCTCCAGCCAGCGCTGCTGCTCGGCGAGGCCGTAGGCGCGCGCCAGCCTGACCTCGGGCAGGTTGCCGTGCGTGCGCTGCAGGCTCGCGAGCAGATCGTCGGCCTCCCGGGTGCGTCCTTCCTCACGCAGCAGACGGGCCAGGTCGAGGCGGATCCAGGGGCTCTCCGGCGCCAGGGTCAATGCTTCCCGCAGCTTGTCGATGGCGGCGCGACGATCGCCCCGGGCAACATCCTGCTGCGCCCGCTCACGCAGCGCCGTGGCCCGGGCCGGAGCGATGGCCGCCTGGACCTGTTGGGGCGCGCCGGCCACCAGTTCCTCGGCTTCGGCCACCCGGCCGGTCTGGCTCAGCAACTGGGCCAGCATGCGCTGCGCCTGGATGTTGTCCGGCCGGCGCGCGAGGACGCCGCGGAGTTCGGATTCGGCGGCGTCGAACTCGTCCATGCGCAGCAGCGCATCGGCATAGGTCAGGTGCAGGTCAGGTGCCAGGCCGTCGGGCGGCTCATCGAAAGCACGCCGGTAGGCGTCGAGGGCGTCCGAGTGATTGCCTGCCTGGGCTGCGGCCTGGCCCGCCTCGAAGTGGCGGAAGAAACGGGCGGAGCGCAGGGCGTTGCGCCAACGCGACGCGGTACGGGGTTGGGCGCGCCCGGCCTGCTCGAGCAGGTCCTGGGCGTCGGCGTAGCGCCCCTGGCGCAGACGTACGAGCCCCATCCCGCCGAGGGCGTCAGCATTGCGCGGGGCCCCGTCGAGCACACCGCTGAAGGTGCGTTCCGCTGCATCGAGATTGCCGCTGTCGAGGGCGGCGAAGGCTTGTTCAATGGCGCTGTCGCGCTGCCGTTCGGGTGATCCCGGCTGCAGTGCACGCAGCTCGTTCCTGCGCCGGACGATATCGCTGTCCCGGGGTGCCACGGAGAGGTACTGCTCGTAGAGGTCCAGATCATCCGGGGACGCATCGAGCCAGATCAGGGCCTGCCGCCAGCCGGCCAGGGCCTCCTCGCGAACGGACTCCTCGCCGTGCAGGACACGCAGCCGACGGATGCCCTCCCGCCGGGTCGTGGCGCGATTGGTCATCTCGCGGGCATGGGCCAGGGCATACTCGGGGGAGTTCGGATTGCGCTCCGCCAGACGGGCGAGGCCGCGAAGAGCTTCCTCACGACGTTCGGGAACCCCCGTCATGACCTGGAAGTACTCCAGGGCGAGGGCGTCGGTGGGTGGGTCGCCGGCGAAGGCCCGCCGATAGAGTTCCAGCGCCTCTGAAGTGCGATTGTCGGCAGCCGCCCGCCGAGCCTGCTCGAGCCGGTCGCCATCGATCTGGAGCAGCGACCGGCCGCGGCGTACCTCTTCGAGGTGGCGTGAATTCGGTGCTGCCCTGGCCAGCCGTTCGGCGTACTGGTCGCCGCGAGCGCTCTCGCCCTCCCCATAGGCGAGCAGAGCGAGACGCGCCAGTGCTTCCTCGTTCCTGGGATCGGCCTCGAGCAGCCGCTCCCAGCTGTCCCGGGCGAGGCCGGGACGATTGCGCTGCTCCCAGAAGCGGGCCTGCTCGGCGAGACGACGGACCGCCTCGGGGTTGTCGTCGTCCCGACCCGGCGGCGGCAGCATCCGCGCCGGTGCCGAGGACACCGGCAGTCGTTCGGCGACCAGGGAATCGTCACCGCCCAGCGCGCCATTGCCGAGCCGTGAACCATTGCCTTCCAGTGATCCATTGCTGGCCAGTGTGACCACTCGACGTGAGCTGGAGGCATTCCGGTCCGTCGGCGCTTCGCGCGCGGGTTCGGTCCGGGCAGTCGATGGGGAGGGCGGGGAGGTGCGGGCGGGTGGCGGTGCCGCGGGGGCGGCCGTGCGGACGGGCGGTGCGGCAGGCGTGACCTGCGTCGCCGGCAGCGACCAGCTCGCCATGCCGCGGCTCTTGGCGCTGGCTGCGATCGCGGCGACCCGGGATGCCTCGAAGGGGCCCGCCAGCACGCGCTGCAGTGGCTGGCCACCGGATTCGACGACTTCGAGGCGCACCGGCAGACCGAGGTCGCGCTCGAGTCGCGACTTCAGGGCCTGGGCATTGTCGGCGTCGGCGAAACTGCCGAAGACCAGATAGCGCCGATCGTCAGCCAGGGCTCCGGCGCTGAGGACGAGCAGGCCGACCAGCAGCAGCCGGCGAGACCGCGCGCTGCTGCGCCGGCCACGGCTCTTTCCTGCTCTTGTGCTCGTCCGGCTGCTCATCGCGTTCTTCCGGAATGCCAGGGCAGCATGAGGCGGCCGTCACGATCGAAAGCGAAGCGGCGATCACGATATCCGTTTGCGAACAGGGCAAGTACCTGGTCGTAATAGTGCGCCGGATGCCCGTAAAGCCCTCCCACGAAA
The DNA here is from genome assembly GCA_020832055.1 of Gammaproteobacteria bacterium. GTDB lineage: Bacteria > Pseudomonadota > Gammaproteobacteria > Pseudomonadales > Azotimanducaceae > SLTB01. The sequence continues at coordinate 24,792 of JAFIFL010000003.1, read as the reverse complement.
GCCTCCTGCGCCCGTGCTTCGAGCCGACTGACAGCGGCGTTGGCGTTCAGGTGCTCCAGGAGCGGCAGCATCGCGAGCTGGAATCCGGGCGGCCCCGTCCCCTCGTGCGCACCGGTCACGCTGTCCCAGTGCTCGGGGACCAGGCCGAGTCGGCTCACTTCTTCCGCAGCCGGTGCCAGGGCGCGCCTGAGTCCGGACAGCATACCGAGTTCGGGGACGTTCATGCCCGCCCACAGATAGACCCTTACCGCATCATAGCTTCCGACTGTACCGGCTTCGGGATCCTCCTGATAGCCGTGAGGGGTGGCCAGCACCCAGTCCGCCACCACTCCGCGGGGCGCGGTCTGCTCGATCAGCGCGAGGGTTTCGTCGAGAATCGCCATCCAGGGACCCTCGGGGTCCGCATGGGCCAGGAAGCGCAGCTGGAACGGAGGCATGTAGCTCGGATTGAGACGCACGCCGGCTTCGGCCACGAAGCCTTCGGGGCCCGGCAGCAGCAGGCGCCGCTCCCCCATCTCCTCGACCGCCCGCTTGCGCACCTGATCGAGCATCGCCCGACCGACCCGTGCATACGCCGGCGCCTCCCAGAGCCGACTGGCCTCGAGCAGCGCCTGGATGATGAAGAGGTCGGCATCGGTAGCGGCGTTGGCATCGAGGATCTGCCACGCACCGTTCTTCTCATTCCGCCCCCAGAGCCAGGCCGGCAGATTTTCGCTGAGGTCGCCGGCGGCCAGGTTGTCCCGCGTCCAGTGCAGGAGGCGATCGAACGTTTCGCGGTCGTCGGCCACCAGGGCGAAGAACAGCGCATAGGCCTGACCTTCGGACACCGTCCTGGCGCCATCGGTCCAGTCGATGACGCGTCCCGTGTCCTCGATGAAGGCCTGCTTGAAGCGTTCCCACAGCGGCCAGTCGCGGGAGTCGACTTCGTCGGCGTGGCAGCCGATGGCGAGACCGCAGAGCAGCATGAGAGCAAGCCCCCAGCCGCGAAAGCGCTTCGGCGTCAACTGCACCACAGTTCAGCCGCTCCCGTTGAGCCGCCGCCCCGCGCGGCGCTGAAGCAGGTAGCGCAACAGGAAGGCCAGAAACACCGCGACCAGGAGCAGCAGCGGGATCATCAGGATCGGGAAGCGGCCGAGAAACTCGCGCACCCGGTGGTCCCACGGCAGGCGGCCGACGCCATAGGTGGTGCCGATGCTGTAACTCGAGATGTCGTCGCCGCGCACCAGCGTCAGGTCGCCGCCGAAAAATCCGACCTTCCCCGGATTGATGAGGGCCCGCGTCACGTCGCTGACGTTCCCCCTCGCCCCTGCCGTGACCACCACCAGCGAACGGTTCCGCCCCCAGGGAGAAGCCGCCCCCATCATGGCACCGAGCTCGGCGCCGCCATCGTGGATCACCCGGCCGGCATGGGTCCGGGCGCCATCGAGATCGCGGCCCTCCGCCATGCTCAACCAGCGCTCGATCGCAGTGTTGCGCCGTAGCGTGAGCATGCCGTTTCTGAACTGCAGCGGCAGCACGTCTGCGATCTCCGCCATCAGTCCGAGACGCTCGGCGCCGCCCACGATGAGCAGGTCGCGGTCGAGATCGGGAGGCATCTGCAAACCGCTATGGACCCGGGCATGCAGCAGCGGAACGCCGGTCTGGTGGCTCAAGTGGCCGGCAAGTGTGAACAGTGCCGAGAGGTCGTCGCTGTCGAACGCAGCGGGTATCACGAATGCGGTCGAGGCACCGTCGGGGCGCCGCCCGAAGGGAAAACCGCCCTCCGCGAACAGGGACAGCTCAGGCATCCGCGCATAGTAGGTGTGCCGGGGAAAGTGCAGCGTCGCTTCGGGACTGATGGATCCCTGTAGCATATCCGGATTGAACGCCTCGCAGTACTCGGTGGTATCGCGAGTGAAGTTGAAGTTCCAGGTCAGGCGGTTGCGGTGGGAGATGACCTCCGATGGCAGCTGCATTCTGCGATGGACCGTCTCGCTGCGCAGCATGCCTTCCCTGAGGCGATCATCGCCGGCGAAGTGGCCATTGATCATCACGCTCAGCGTCGAGCGTACCCGAGAGGTGGTCGCAGAGCGGATGTCGTAGCGCAGCTCCGGGCCGTTGCTGGAGAGAATCAACAGATCGGGCGGCAGGCGGAAGTCGACGCCTATCGGCGGCGGATAGTAGCCACTCGCCGACAGGCTCTCGTTGGTGATGCGCCCTAACGGCACCGGTTTGGATGGGTCCTGCCAGCGGGGCGAGGCGTTGATGTCGAGGGGGTCGGGCAGTTCGAAGCCGTCCACCCGCGCCACCCGCCCGCTGAGGCTGGCATCGCCGTAGACCAGCGCCCGGGCGGCGCGCAGCACCTCGCTCGGCGCCCGCGCGCTGATGACCAGCAGCCTCAGCGATGGCCAATCGGGATGATTGACCACACGGATTTCCGGCTCCTCCGGTATCGGCAGGTTGTCCAATGCCGGTACGTCACCCGGATTGGAGCGCAGCACGACCGCATGGCTTTTGTCGGGCAGGCTCCCGATGCGCACCGGAAACTCGGCTCCGCGGTAGTCCGCGAGCATGCCGAACCAGGAAGCGATCACCGCGCCGGCCTGCACACTCTGCAGCCCGGGATCAGTCCCGAGGACGATCGGCAGCCGCAGCCGCCGTCCGTCTGCCTGCTCGAAGAATGGCGCCGGCAGGCGGCCGAGATCGGGGGGTACCGAAAGCTCGGCGAGTTCCACGTCCAGGGTGCTGCGATTGCTGATCTGAGCCCACAGGGTCGGGTGGGTCGGGTCCTCGCACTCGTCACGCGCGTAGCCGGCCACCAGTTCGAAGCGCAGCTGATTGAAAGTCACGAACAGGTTGGGATCGATTTCAATGGTGCGCCGGTCGCCTGCTGAGTTTTCGCGCAGGAGCGGCCAGGTGTCGATCACCTCGCCGTTGTACAGGACGCTCAGATTGCTGCGGTCGGGCAGCAGGCCGGGGGAGTGGGACATTTGCAGATTCAGTGTCGCCCGGGTGACGACCTGGTCCCGGCGCACGGAGACGGGCACCGAAAACTGGGCGTAGGTGGAACGCAGTCGGATGGGACTCTGGACGCCGAGCAGTTCAAGGTCGATGCTGCGGGTACCGTTTTTGCTTTGAGCAATCTGGTGTGGAATCCCGTTCGGGTGCTGCTGCGCTGCGGCCTCGGTTCCGAGCAGCATGGCAAACGGAAAGAGCAGCATCACAGTGGCCGTCGCGACTGCCCGGCGCCGGGAAAAGGGCCTGGCGACGATGCTGACGAACCCGCTCCAAAGCCAGCGCCAGAATATGGCGGCGCCAAGCAGTCCGAATCCGGTCACCGTAAACAGCGCCTTCAGCGGTTTGTCATAGCTGCCTGGCTCCCGCCACCGCATCCAGGCGTTGGCTCTACCATACAGGGCGTACACCAGTTGCTGCTCCTCTTCTGGTTCCATCTCGCCGAACTGCACCGCGCAGGCCCCACCTTGAACCCGTTTCACGGTCGCCGGGATCCAGACCTCCCGCCGGTCTGGAATCAGGGCGATCTCCAGAGGCTGCTCGAGCTCCAGCTCAGAGAGCTCGGGCGGTCGGGTCATCGCGGCGCCGAGATAGGACAAATCCGTGGTCTCAGCGGCATAGGGAGTGCGGTCGTCGGGCCGTCGTATCAAAACCGGCACCTTGCAGTCGATCCTGGCTGCGCGCCGCACCTGCTTCTGCTCTGAGGCCACGCAGAGCGCCGCTCCGAGAATGATCAGATTGTAGACGGTCCACAGCATGTTGATCACGACCGTGTCGGTTGCGGGACTACCCCAGAGCAGTCGCACAACGCCCGCGACAATGCCGGAGAACGCCAGCATATACAGAAACAAATAGGGGGTCGCGATGTCCTTGTCGAAGTAGTCGCGGGTGACGAGCCCACCTTTCTGGGTGACGTTGAACTTCCCTGCCTTGGGATTGTAGAGCGCCACCAGGGTCGGAATGATGATGAAAAGCGCGAGTACGGTCTCGTAGACCTCGGCCCAGAATGACTGCCGATAGCGGCCGTGCAGCCGCGAGTTGGTCATGATTGCCAGCACCAGGTGCGGAATGGCGAAGGCGACGATCATCACGCCCTGCGCCGCAATGACCTTGGCGTCGAAGAGAAGGTAGGCAATCGGTGCAGTCAGGAAGACCAGCCGCGGAAAGCCGAAGAAGAAGTGCATCATGGCGCTGAAGTAGCACAGCCGCTGTCCGAGCTTGAGTCCGCGGCCCAGCAGAGGGTTGTCGATCCGGAAGATCTGGGCCATGCCGCGGGCCCAGCGGATTCGCTGACCGACGTGCACCGACAGCGATTCGGTGGCGAGTCCGGCAGCCTGGGGAATGTTGATGTAGGCGCTCGACCACCCCCTGCGGTGCATCTTCAGGGAGGTGTGGGCGTCCTCGGTGACCGTTTCCACCGCGATACCGCCGATCTCCTCGAGTGCCGTACGGCGCAGAACGGCGCAGGAGCCGCAGAAGAAGGTCGCGTCCCAGTAGTCGTTGCCGTCCTGGAGTACGCCGTAGAAGAGCTCGCCCTCGTTGGGGGCGCGGCGAAACATGTTCAGGTTCCGCTCGAAGGGGTCCGGTGAGAAGAAGTGGTGTGGCGTCTGGACCATGGCGCAGTTCGGGTCCGCCACCATGGTGCCCACCGTGATCTGAAGAAACGAGCGCGTCGGGACGTGGTCGCAGTCGAAGATCGCGATGAGTTCGCCGTCGGTCCTCGCGAGCGCCGCATTGATGTTTCCGGCCTTGGCATGGAGGTTGTCCGGGCGGGTCAGGTGGGTGACGCCCACCCGTGCGCAGAATTTCCCGAGTTCCTCGCGCCGGCCGTCGTCGAGGACGTAGACATTGAGTTTGCTCTCCGGCCAGTCCACATCGAGCGCCGCGAGCACCGTTGGCCTGATGACCTCCAGCGGCTCGTTGTAGGTCGGAATGTAGATGTCGACGCTCGGCCAGGTCTCGAAGTCGTCCGGCAACGGGGTCGGTTTGCGGCGCAGCGGCCAGGCCGACTGCAAGAAACCGAGAAAGAGGATGGTCCAGGCGTAGGACTCGGCAGCAAGCAGCCCGAGGGCGAAGCCGAGGTCGGTTTTCGTGAACCCTTCGCCGATGGGCAGCGTTTCGGTGATACGCCAATAGAGGTAGCGGGTGGTGGTCAGCGCTGCGATCACCATCATCAGGTGGCCGATACGCCCGCCGCCGTGGCCGGGCAGATTCAGCAGAATGGCCCCGAGCACGATGGTGAAAGCGCCCAGCGCCGCCTGCCACTGCAGTGTCAGCTCGGCGCTCACATAGGCCCAGGCGATCAACGCCGAAATGCCCACGACCAACAGGAGGAGCAGGTTCTCGAGGAGGGGTGCGCCGCGCGCTGCGCGACGGGTCACGGCCGCCATGGTGACCGTGTGGTCCGGAAGGTGCAGAGGGCATGGCGCATGGCAAATGGGTCCGTTCCGGAGCTTCCGAAAGCGGCCCCGAGCCTCACGGACCGCCGCGCGTCAATCGCTCAATCAATCGCGACCGGAACCGCCATTGCGGTGCGCCTTCAGCCGCGAGAAGAGGCTGCCAAGGCGCTCGTCCTTGCGAGCGAGGGCTTCCGGCGCGGGCTCTCTGACCGGCAGATCCAGACCAAGGTCGAGGCGCGGTGCCTTCGGTTCGGGGGCGCGCGCCACCAGCCGCGAGAAGGTCGCCTGTAGTGACTCACCTCCGGAAGGCTGCGCACCCGCATTGCCAAAGACTGGGCGCAGCCGTCGTGCACCGGCGCTGCGTTCCTCGCCTGCGGCAGCCGGCCCGGCGGATCGCTGAGCCCGGCCAGCGCCTGCAGCTTGCTGCTCGGGATCGCCAGCCATGGTCCTCGGGTCCGGCGGCGGTTGCGTCGTCTCGGTGGACCTCGGTGCGGTAGGCTGCGGTGGCGGACTCGCATCCGCAGGGCGGCGCTCGGGCTCGCGGGCCGTGGTGTGCGTGTCCGGCGCTGCTTGCCTGGTTTCGGTGAATGCGGGCGGGGTCTGCGGCGGCCGTTGAGTCGTTACTTCCGGCGCAGGGCGCTCTGGAACGGCGGACGGTTCCGGCTCTGCTGAGCGTCGGGCGTGACGACCGAACTCCTGGTAATGAACGCGGTCGAGCCCGGCCTCCTCGAGCAGGCTCGCTACGTCATCGTAGCGTTCAGTGTTCCTGGCCACTGGGATATCCCCCCCGAGCGCCGCGCTCAAAATTGATGCGCGTGCGCGAATCTAAACCGCAGAATGTCGTCACGGCCCTCGGCATCTCCGACCTGCCGCAATACGAGCTGGGTGTCCGCGCCGAGCTGGTGTAACCACTCCGCGTACAGCCCTTCCAGCAAACCCCCGGACCAGGCCAGATGCCGGGTGCCGAACCAGCTTCGCAGCGGCGAGCACCCGTGAACGAACATGACATCGTCAGCCCGATCTTCAATTCTGAGCCATCCCCAGTCACGGTTCATCAGTATCCGATTCACCGCTTCTTCGAGCTCACTGAGCGATTCGCAGTGGTTGAGTGGCAGTGATCGTGCCACGGACTGCCCCGCCAGGTACATCAGCGAGCGTAGCTGCGGCGTCGCCACCTGCTCCGCGAGAACCCTGGAGATCCCCTCGAGCGCCTCGACGGCTCCGCCGGGGCGGGGCCGATTCTGCACGTAGTCGAGGCTGGTTTCCTGCATGACTCGCGAACCTCCGGGCTCCTGCCAGCAGGCACCGGGTTATCGGCAGCTGCCACCACTTGCCCGATACTAACCATCCGTTGACATGAATACAAGCGACTCGAGGCGTGAGGAACCGCCAATTTTTCCAGCTAATCATAGAGATGAAGCGGATAGTTCGAAATCTCGTGAGCGAGCTGACGCTGTGGCGCAAGATCAACAACCGGTACTCCCAGGATGCCGCGAGGCCACCGCAGGCCATGGCGCTGCTGGGCTTCATTCCAGCGATCATCCATGCCCTCTACGTGATTCTCAAGCACTGAGCCGACCCTCAGGCCTGCGTCATCTGCCCTTCTCTGCAGGCACGTACAGACGTCCGGTTACACGTGTCCCCCTTCCCATTGCCCCAGGCATCGGCGACGTCGAACGGTGTCCCCATGAAGCCCGTCAGGCCTTGAAGATCTCCCGAAAGCCACCAAGAAAAGGAGTCCTGAACACGTACTGGATTCAGGGAGCAGGGAGAGAGAATGAGCGAAGTGCAACATCAGCAAGTGGAAGGACGTTTTGATCCTTATCCCACCAGAACCCCTGATCTCCACCAGCCCTTCCGTCGCATTGACCCTGTGGTTCATGCGCGCAATCAGCATCGCTGGGAAGGGCCGCTGGACGAAGTATCCCTGTCCCGCTACGAGCGCGACGGCTTCTTGTGGTTCGAGGGGTTCTTTTCCCATGATCGGGTCGCCCCGTTTTTCGCGGAACTCGCAGAGATGGCCCGGGACCAGACCCTGATGGACTCCGAACAGGTGATCAGGGACCCGGGAACCGGCGAACTGCGGTCGGTGTTCGGAATGCATGAGATTTCCGCCAACTTCGATCGCCTGACCCGGGATCCCCGGATCCTCGGCATGGTGCGCCAGCTGCTCGGCAGTGAGGTTTACATTCACCAGTCCCGCATCAATGACAAGTACGGCTTTAAGGGCAGTGGATTCGACTGGCACTCGGATTTCGAAACCTGGCATGCGGAGGACGGCATGCGGAGGATGCGGGCAGTCAGTGCTTCCCTGATGCTCACCGAGAACAATGAGTTCAACGGTCCTCTGATGCTGATTCCGGGCTCCCACCAGCTGTTCGTGCCTTGCCAGGGCGAGACCCCGGCCATGAACTGGCAAAGTTCGCTGCAGGCACAGCGCATTGGCGTGCCGAGTCGCGAGGTGCTCGCCAGACTGGCCACCCATGGCGGGATTCAGGCACCCAAGGGACCGGCGGGATCGCTGCTGCTGTTCGAGTGCAACACGCTGCATGCGTCCAACGAAAACATGTCGCCCTGGCCGCGCTCGAACCTGTTTTTCGTCTACAACAGCGTCGACAATCAGCTTGAGGAGCCCTTCGCCGCGCCGCAGCGTCGGCCTGAGTTCCTCGGAGCGCGCAAGAACGTCGGCCAGTTGACCATGCACGACGAGTACCCGGAGCTGGCAGGCCAGGGTGTCAGGCCCTTATCGTGAACCGGCCGGCTGCGGCGGCAGCTCTGCCTTTGGGCTGACATGGCAAACGACATCACCGTGCGATGGTCGTGGCGGAGTGAACGGACTGGCAGGTTTTGGGGGGTGTCCATGCAGGACGTCTATCGGGAAACGCGATTCCGTCAGAGTGAGGCGCCGGAGGCCTGGCCGGAGCGCTTCGTGATCATCACCGCCTGGCCGCCGCTGGGCGCCAGTTGGTCCGAGGAACGGATTCGCGCAGCAGAGGCCCAACTCTCAGCCAGTCTGGCGGACATGGACTGCTGGATGCATCGGCTGACCGGCTACTCCCCGGCCACGGGCCATGCGGAACCGGGCTGGGCGGTGGACACCGGGGTGACTCATGGCGTCGAGCTCGGCCGGCAGTTCCTGCAGGACGCCATTTTCCTCGTGGAAGACGATCTGCTCTGGGTGGTGGACTGCGACGAGGATGCAGCCATGACCTGCATCGGTCGCTTCCGCGAGCGGCTGGATCCGTTGCCCGGCCAGAGCTGACGGAACTGCCTCGCCCATCTGACCCGGGCACAGAACGCTAGAGCAGGGGGCGCGAAAGCGATCGCATGCGATCACGCGATGTGGCGTCTGCCTGCAACAAGGACAGGACGGAGGTCGGACATGTCATTGCCGGTGAAATTGCGCGATGTCGCCCAGGAGATGCAGATAAGCGGTGACTTTCTCACCTGCTACATCAACGTCAAGACCGGGGAACTGGTCTCACTGTCCGAAGAGACCATGCGCTACGTCGACGAGGAAGACACCGAATGGATGCACCAGTGGCAGTTGGATGAAGTCGTCGTCGCCAGGAAGGTGCTGGAATCAGATGATTACATCGAGCTCCCGGAGTCTGGCGAAGTGGATAACTGGTCACTCATGGAAGCTTTCGCGCTCGCACGCCCGAATGCAGCGCTGCGCGAACAGATCCTCGAAGCCATTGATGGTCGCGGAGCGTTCCGCCGATTCAAGGACCTCGTGGATCACATTGATCTGCTGGACCAGTGGTACGCGTTTCGCGACGCGGCCTTCGAAGAAGCCGCAGCAGAATTCCTGGAGTTCCACGAGGTGCCATACACGCGAGATTGAGATGCGTTTTCGCGTGGCAAGTCACCCCGCGAGCAGGAACACGCAGTAGAAGTAGTGCCACTGCTGGCATGAATCGCAGTTCTGCGAGGGGTTCTGCGAGGGGAGGGACGAAGCCCCGCTCTTGGGTATAGTGGCGGGTCAACGGCGCCGGCCGGACGGGTAGGCGTCCTGAGAATTGTCGTGCTGGGGGCTGCATGACCACATGGGCTGAACTCGAACCTGATCCACGCATGCTGGCCGCGCTCGACTTGGCTGGCCCGCGGCCGGCCTCCGGTACGAGCGAGAAGCGCAACTGGGGCACCCGCTTCGCGGACGCCTGCGCGACGATGTTCGCCAACGAGCTGCGTCAGGCACCCGAGCTGAACAAGCTGGCCATCCGGCCCAACGCGGACGGCAGCGGCCGGGAGTCCCTCACCGGTGTCGGTGGCCGCGGAAAGAAGAAGGTCGACGTCATTGCGTCGACGCTGTCATCCGGCCTGCAGATCGCCCTGTCCCTGAAGGCTGAGAACTTTGCGGACAAGGGCAGCTTCGGCAAGAACCTGATGAACCGGCTCTACGAGCTTCAGGATGAGGTCCGGGCCATCCACGAGTATCAGCCTCGCGCCTATGTGGTTGGAGTCTTGTTCCTGCCTTTGGCTGCAACGCAAGACCGTGCCCAGCAGTCGAGCTTCGCGCGCTCGGTGGCCAATTTGCGCAGCCGTACCGGCAGAAGCGACTTCTCCTCGCCAACCCAGTGGAACAAGCTCGACTGGTCGGTGATCGGCCTCTACGGGTCGGGTGATGTCGGCGATGTGGCTGCTCGGGGTGCGGTTCGCTACTTCGACGTCGGTAGCGCTCCGCCCCGAGTAGGGCGTCCCGCGATCGACACGACCCTGGATCTCGACGCGGTGATCGCGACCATCACCCAGCACTATCTGGTCGATGGCGGAGAGCTGATCGACTACGCGGAGCCCGAAGCGGACTGAGCGTCGGGCAGCAGAGAGATACGACTTCGGAGCAGAGTTTCGTCCTGCGTTTCGCATTTCCAGATCGTCAGCACCTGGAACCCTCTGTCTTCGAGGGCAGTGGCCGCTTCGGCGTCGCGGGCCTGGTTCCGGGCGAGCTTCGCGAGCCAGAATTTACGGTTGCGCTTCGGCGTCGTCGCGTGCGGGCAGCCCGGGTGGCGATGCCAGAAACGGCCATGGACGAAGATCGCCCACTTCACAGAAGAAGGCATGGCCTTGCTCAACCCGCCGCGGTCGCCTCGACATGCCGCCTGACGACCTCCAGAAAACCCGCTGGAAACTTGAGCTTGCTGCGTTCCGTCGCACGCTTGTAGAAGCCAGCGGCGGCGCGATGAGAAAGGGGCTGACCGGCGTCAGTCAGAAAATCAGCGAGAGGTCGCGGCTGGCTCGGACGCTTGGGCCAGCGGGAAATGGCGGCGGTCAGCATGGCACCGCCTTCGCTCCAGGCGGCATCCGGCAACGGTTCAGTCAATCCGACCTCGCGGACACAGGTCTGCGTGGCGACGCCGGGCCGGGCCAGCCGCGAGCCGACCCAGCGCGCCACCGGCACGCTGACGGCATTGCCGACCAGGCGCCAGCGGAAGCCACGCTTCGCCACCTGCTCGGCAGGAAGCGTCCAGCCTTTGCGAAAGCCCTGCAGACGCTCCGCATCCTCAATCGACGGCGTGACCAGTGCGCCGCCAGGCAGGATGATAGCGGGCGGTGAGGGTACGCCCACGGTGGAACCGCCCTTGAGCGTGGGTACAGCATCGACGGCCCAGCCCAGCCCCCGGACGCCCTCAGTCCAGTAGAAACCACAGGCCGTCTCACCGCTCCAGCCCCAGGGCTCGCCGCCGAAATGGCCGGCATCATCGGCGAACAGCACGTCCTTCGGATCACCGTCCTTGGATGCGACCAGCAGGACCCGCTGGCGGCGCTGGGGAAGGTCGAAGGCTCGGGAATCCACCACCCGATAGGCCCATCGATAACCGAGTGCCTCGAGTCTCTGCAGCAGCAGGCGAAAGCCCTGCCCGCGGCCGAGCCGCAGCATGTTCGGCACGTTCTCGATCAGAAGCCAGGGAACCTCGCGCTTGCCTAACAGCTCGAGCACGCTCCAGATCAGCCCGGATTGGGCGCCGTCGAAGCCGGCAGTCTTGCCAGCCTGGCTGAGGTCGGTGCAGGGAAAGCCGGCCGCGAGCAGCTCCGTGTTCACGGGGATGGCGGCGGAGGCGGCGAGCTCGCGCACGTCGCTGACGATCTCGATGTCATCGGCCCCACGGTTCAGCCGTGGATTGCAAATGACCCGCTCCCGCAGTACGGCCTGAGCCGACCGATCGATCTCGCAGAGCTGCAGGCACTGATGTCCGGCGCGTTCGAGACCGAGCTCGATGCCGCCGATGCCAGCGAACAGCCCCACCGTGCGCAGCGACCGCCGGCGCGCGATCTGCTCCGCCGGTTTGCCGGAGGCCATTCCCGGTAGGAGCGGAATCTCTATCTGTTCTCGGACGGCCTGGGTGAGCGCGATGTCGGTCACGGATCTGCTCCACGGCTGGCGGAATGGGCGCCAAAACTGCGCGCCAAAGGCAATGCTCAAGTCAATGGCTACGCCATCATTGTGCCGTAGAACTGTTTGGATGACCAGTTCGGGCGCCGATTGTTGGCAGCACACGATCTCCCAGGACTATGTGATCAAGGCGGGTTGCTCTCCCTATCTGTGCGCCCGCCATTCGATCAGATCCTCCACCACCGCCGGGTCCGCCAGCGTCGTGGTGTCGCCTAGGTTGTCGAGTTCGTTGCAGGCCACCTTCCTTAGAATCCTGCGCATGATCTTTCCCGATCGGGTCTTCGGCAGTCCCGGTGCCCACTGGATCACGTCCGGCTTGGCGAAGGGTCCGATCTCCTGACGCACAAGCTGCAGCAACTCTTCGCGCAGCTTTTCCAACTGAGATTGATCCTCGTTGCTGCCGGCCATCAGCGTCACATAGCAGTAGATGCCCTGCCCCTTGAGGTCGTGGGGGAAGCCCACTACGGCGGCTTCCGCGACCTGGGGATGCAACACCAGCGCGCTCTCCACTTCGGCGGTGCCGATGCGGTGGCCGGAGACGTTGATGACGTCGTCCACCCGGCCGGTGATCCAGTAGTAGCCGTCGGCGTCCCGGCGGGCGCCGTCGCCGGTGAAATAGTAGCCGGGATAGGCTGAGTAGTAGGTATCGATGACGCGCTGGTGGTCGCCGTAGACGGTGCGCAGCTGGCCGGGCCAGGAGCGGGTGATGACCAGATTACCGCGGGCCTCGGTTTCCTCGATCAGCTTGCCTTCGGCATCCATGAGGGCCGGCGCGACGCCGAAGAAGGGCCGGGTGGCGGAGCCGGGCTTGAGCGCCGTGGCTCCAGGCAGCGGCGAGATCATGATGCCGCCGGTCTCGGTCTGCCACCAGGTGTCGACGATGGGGCAGCGGTGATCGCCCACCACCCGGTGATACCACTCCCAGGCTTCCGGGTTGATGGGTTCGCCGACGCTGCCGAGCAGGCGCAGGCTCTGGCGCGAGGTCCTGGTGACGAAGTCGTCGCCCTGGCCCATGACCTGACGGATCATGGTGGGTGCGGTGTAGAAGATGGCCACGTCGTGTTTGTCGCAGACCTGCCAGGCGCGGGAGGCGTCCGGGTAGGTGGGCACGCCTTCGAACATCAGGGTGATCGCGCCGTTGGCCAGGGGCCCGTAGACAATGTAGGAGTGGCCGGTGACCCAGCCGACGTCGGCGGTGCACCAGTAGACCTCGCCGTCGCGGTAGTCGAAGACGTAGCGGTGGGTGAGGGCAGCCTGCAACAGGTAGCCGCCGGTGGCGTGCTGCACGCCCTTGGGCTTTCCGGTGGAGCCGGAGGTGTAGAGGATGAACAGCGGGTCCTCTGCATCCATGGGCTCGGCAGGGCAGTCGCCGGAGGCCTGCGGGACCGTGTCGTGGTACCAGACGTCGCGGCCTTCCTGCCAGGACACGTCACCGCCGGTACGACGCACCGTGAGGACGGTGTGGACGTTGGGGCACTCGGCCAGGGCCTTGTCGGTGTTGGCCTTCAGCGGCACCTTGCGGCCGCCGCGCAGGCCTTCGTCGGCGGTGATCACGGCGCGGCAGTCCGCATCGAGGACGCGATCGCGCACGGCCTGGGGCGAGAAGCCGCCAAAGACCACCGAGTGCATGGCGCCGATGCGGGCGCAGGCCAGCATGGCGTAGGCCGCTTCCGGGATCATGGGCATGTAGATGCAGACCCGGTCGCCCTTCTTTACGCCGCGGTCCTTGAGCACGTTAGCCAGCCGGCAGACTTCGGCGTGGGCCTCGCGGTAGGTGATGTGCTTGGACTCGCTGGGGTCGTCGCCCTCCCAGATGATGGCGGTCTGATCACCGCGGGTGTCCAGGTGGCGGTCCAGGCAGTTGTAGCTGGCGTTCAGCGTCCCGCCCTCGAACCAGCTCACCCGGCCGTTGGGCATGTCGGCCTTGCAGACGGTCTGCCAGTCATCCGAGAACCAGCGCAGGTGTTCCCGGGCCATGCGCGACCAGAAGCCATCCGGATCGGCGATGGATTCCTGGTACAGGCGCTCGTAGCTTTCGGCATCGATCAGGGCGTCGGCCATGGTCTCCGGAACTGGATAGGTTTTGGATTCAGACATGGTGCTCCCCTTGATCACTGCGTTTGGGTCGATGGGATTGAAGTCATCCGGAGCGACTGCGGAACAGCGCGATCAGCGCGCGGGTCGTCGTGTCGGCGACGCCCGCGCCACCGCCTGCGTCTGTCAGCGCGTCGTGGATGGTGGTGCCCAGCACCTTGCCGAGTTCCACGCCCCATTGGTCGAACGAATTGATGCCCCAGATCATACCCTGCACGAACACCTTGTGTTCATGCAGGGCGATCAGTGCACCGAGACTCTCGGGCCCGAGATCGTCGAGCAGGAGCATCGTGCTGGGGTGATTGCCGGCCATGGCGCGGTGGGGCGCGGCGGCCGCGGCGGCTTGCGGATTCATCCCTGAAGCTTCGAGTTCTGCCTGCACGTCAGCCGCGCTGCGGCCACGGGCGAAGACCTCGGCCTGGGCAAAGCAGTGAGCGGCGAGCCAGTCGTGGTGGTGGTCGAAGTGATGCCCGGCAGCCTGGGGCAGGATGAACTGGGCCGAGAACGGTGCGGTGCCCTGATGCAGCAGCTGATGGTAGGCGTGCTGGCCGTTGGTGCCGACGTTGCCCCAGAGAATGGTCCCGGTGCGGGTGGTGACCGGGCTGCCGTCGCGGCGAACGGACTTGCCGTTGCTCTCCATTTCCAGCTGCTGCAGGTAGTCGGGCAGCAGATCGAGGGCGGTGGCGTAGGGCAGCACGGCGTGGGACTCGGTGCCCAGGAAGTTCTGATTCCAGAGTTCGGCCAGCGCCAGCAATACCGGCGCATTGGCAGCGAGCGGGGCGTCGCGGAAATGCTCGTCCATGGCCCGGGCGCCGGCCAGCAGGCGCTCGAAGGCCGCAAAGCCGTGGCCGATGGCAATGGGCAGCCCGATGGTGGAGGTGACCGAATAGCGTCCGCCCACCCAGTCCCACAACGGCAGCAGGTTCTCTTCCGGCAGGCCGAACTCGGCGGCGGCGGCGATGTTGGTGGAGATGGCGACGAAGTGCTTCCGGAGCTCTGCCGGAGCGACGCCGCGTTCGAGCAGCCAGCTGCGCACGGTCAGGGCGTTGGTGCGGGTTTCCAGGGTGCCGAAGGACTTCGAGGCGATGATGAACAGGGTTCGGGTGGGATCCAGGGCCGGCAGCAGCCGGGCCGCCTCCATGCCGTCGATATTGGCCAGGAAGTGCACGTTCGGGCGGTCGCTGTCGCCGAGGGCGGCGCTGACCATGGCTGGGCCGAGGAACGACCCGCCGATGCCGATGTTGACCACGTCGCGGATGGCCTTGCCGGTGGCACCACGCCATGTGCCATCACGGACGGCGTCGGCCAGCGTGCGCATGCGGTCGAGAGCTGCGTGGACGGCCGCGACGGCATCCGTACCGTCGACGTCGATGGACCCTTCCACGGAAGCGCGCAGCGCGGTGTGCAGGACGGCGCGCCCCTCTGTGGGGTTGAAGGTGTTGGCTTTGAACAATGTTTTGCGGGTGGCGTCGATGCCGGCGTCTTCGGCCAGGGCCACGAGTTGCCCGCGAATGTCCGCATCCCAGCGCTGGCGGGAGAGGTCCAGGCGCATCTGCGGCGCGTCGATGCGAAAACGATCGAATCGATCCGGGTCTGCATCGAGCAGGTCTGCCAGATGGGGCAGGTCTTTGGCCCGTTCGGTCAGGGTCTGCCAACGGGGGAGGCGGGTGGGGTCGAGGTGGCTCATAGTCAGGCTGGCCGGTCGACGACGAGGTTGTCGATGAGCCGCGTCCGGCCCATCCAGGCGGCCGCCAGGATGACCAGTTCAAGGTCCTCGGCCAGCGGCTCCTGGAGGGTGTGGCGGTGCCGGATCTCGAAGTAGTCAGGCCGAAAGCCGGCCGCTTCGAGGCTTGTAAGTGCTTGCTTACTGACCGTCTTCAGGTCGGCGCCACCTTGCCGGAGCTGCCCGGCAGCCTGATTCAGCGTTCGGTACAGGGCCGGGGCCCTGGCGCGCTCGTCTGCGCTCAGATAATGGTTGCGCGAGGAGAGGGCGAGGCCGTCCTCGGCACGGGCGGTGGGCACGTCGAGGATGGTGACCGGCATGGACAGATCGCGGACCATGCGGCGGATCAGGGTGAGCTGTTGGAAGTCCTTGCGGCCGAAAACGGCCAGGTCCGGCTGGACGATCTGGAACAGTTTGGTGACCACGGTGGCCACGCCGTCGAAGTGGCCGGGACGGCTGGCGCCGCAGAGCATGTCGCCGAGACCGGGAACGCTGACCCGGGTCTGCAGGGTCATGCCGTCGGGATAGACCTCGGCCACATGGGGGGCGAACAGCAGGTCCACGCCATGGTCGGTGAGCCCTTGCTGGTCCGCCTCCAGCGTACGCGGGTAGGCGTCGAGATCCTCATTGGGGCCGAACTGCAGCGGGTTGACGAAGATGCTGGCGACAACGAAGTCGGTATTCGCCCGGGCCGCATCCGCCAGGGCCAGATGACCAGCGTGCAGGTTGCCCATGGTGGGCACGAAGCCGACGCGCTGGCCTTGATTGCGGGCGGCCTGCACCCGTTGGCGGACATCGGCGATGGTGGTGACAGTGATCATGATTCAGAAGAAACAGTGTTCGTCGGCCGGGAAGGCGCCGGTCTTGACGGCTTCGCGGTAGGCGACGAAGGCGCCGCGGACGCCGTCGCTGCTTTCCGGCAGGAAGTTCTTCACGAATTTCGGCAGTTTGATGGACGGCGGCGTGATGCCGAGCATGTCGTGCATCACCATGATCTGGCCATCTACTTCGCGGCCGGCGCCGATGCCGATCACGGGAATCGTCAATGCCTGGGTAATGGCGGCGGCGAGATCGACCGGGACGCACTCGAGCAGCAGGATGCTGGCGCCGGCGTCCTCGAGCATCCTGGCCTCGTCGATCATGGCCTGGGCCTTGGCGGGATCGCGGCCCTGGACCCGGTAGCCGCCGAGGCGGTTGATGGACTGGGGCGTGAGGCCCATGTGGGCGCACACCGGAATCCCCCGCTCGGCAAGCTGGGTGGTGGTGCTGGTGAGCCAGGCGCCGCCTTCGAGTTTGACCATGTGGGCGCCGGCGCGCATGAGGGCGGCGGAGCTTTCCAGCGCCTGCCGCTCGTGGGCATAACTCATGAACGGCAGGTCGGCCATGATGAAGGCGCCTTGGTTGCCACGCCGGACGCACTCCATATGGTAGACGATGTGGTCCAGGGTCACCGGCAGGGTGCTGTCGTGGCCCTGCAGGACCATGCCCAGGGAGTCGCCCACCAGCAGCACCTCGACACCGGCGCCGGAGATCATCTCGGCGAAGCAGGCGTCGTAGGCGGTGAGACTGGCGAATTTCTCGCCGCGCTCCTTCATTTTCGTAAGCGTGGTGAGGTTGGTGCGCTTCACCGCCGTCTGACTGCTCATGCCCGCTCCCGGCTCAGATCAGGGTTGGATGGGGATTGAAGTAGCTGCGCGAGCCGCCTGCATTGCGGATCACGTCGACGAGACGATCATACTGGGACTGGTCATCCACGAGGTCAATTTCGGCAGCGTTGACGATCAGCAGCGGACCGGCGTCGTAGTAGTGGAAGTACTGGGCGTAGGCCTCCACCAGCCGTTCCAGATAGCCGCGATCGATGTACTGCTCGGCGGCAATGCCGCGGCGCTGGATGCGGCGGCTGAGTACCGGCGGTGGCGCCTGCAGGTAGACCACCAGATCGGGTACCGGGGCGGCGATGGTGAGGTGGTCGTAGACCTGCCGGTAGAGGTCGAGCTCATCGGGATCGAGGTTGAGTTCGGCGAAGAGCTGATCCTTGTTGATGAGGAAGTCGGCGACGCGGCCGGTGCCAAAGAGGTCCTCCTGACGCAGGGCGCGCAGCTGCTCGGCGCGCTGCAGCAGGAAGAACAGCTGGGTGGGGAGGGCGTGGCGGCGTTCTTCTTCATAAAAGCGGGCGAGGAACGGATTGTCCTGCGGCGCTTCGAACAGCGTGGCGTAGCCGAACGTCTCGGCCAGCCGCTTCGCCAGGGAGGTCTTGCCAACGCCGATCGGGCCTTCGACCACGATGAAGCGCGGAGGTGTGGTCTCAGGACGGCTCATTCCGGCAACGCATTTCCTTCGGGCTGGTACCTGCATTGAAGCACAGGCGGGAGCATCACATCAGGCTTGCGTGCGGGTGGCGAAAGTGTTTTGGGGAGCCCAGGTCGTTTCAGGACGCGGCAGATTTGCGGCGCCGGCGGCGGCGCTTGGGCGGGGCATCCTGACCGCGACCGGCACCCGGACGGAGATTGTCCAGCATGGTGCGCTGGGCGTCTGCGTCGGCCTCCTGGAAGCGGGTCCACCAGTCGCCCATGCCGTGAGTGGCCTGGCCGGCACGCTCGCGGACCACCAGGAAGTCGTAGGCGGCGCGGAAGCGGGGATGGCTGGTCACGCGGTCGATCTGGCGTGGATTGGGCGATTCCAGGCGTGGCTGCAGTTCCCAGGTCTCGCGCATGAAGGTGGCGAAGCGCTTGGGGACCGAGGTATGGGCCTGCTGGCGGGCGATGGCTTCGCCACCCGCCAGATACAGCGCGTCACGCGGCGTCTCACCTTCGGCCTCGAGGCGCTCCCGGTGTGCTTCCACCGCCGGCCAGAGCAGTGCGGCATAGAGGAAGGCGGGGGTCACGGGTTGCTCTGCGGCAATCCGCCGGTCGGTGTTGGCCAGAGCGGTGTCGATCACCTTGAGCAGCTCCGGGTCGGCTTCGATCCTGCGTGCTGATTCCGGGAACAGAAGATCGAAGATCTCGTACTCCCAGAGCAGTTCGAAGGTTTCGACGCCTCGGCCGTGCAGGAGCAGTTTGACCACTTCATCGAACAGGCGCGCGGGGGGGACGTCGAGCAGCAGTTCGGCGGTGTCGTCGATGGCGTCCGAGGTGGCCGCCTCGATGTCGAAGTCGAGTTTGGCCGCGAAACGCAGGGCGCGGAGGATGCGCACCGGATCTTCGCGGTAGCGCTGCACCGGATCACCGATCAGGCGGATGAGTCTGGCCTTGATGTCCCCAATACCGCCGGCGAAATCGTAGACACAGAAATCAGCGGGCGTGTAGTAGAGCGCATTGATGGTGAAGTCACGGCGGGCGGCGTCGTCATCGATGGTGCCGTAGACGTTGTCGCGCAGGATCATGCCGCTGCCGGAGAGCGCGGCCGCAGGCTCGTTGTCGCGACTGGAGCGGCGGCGGCTCGGTAGATCCTCGCGCTCGATGGCGGGTGCGCCCTCCTCGGCCGCCGAGCCGCGAAAGGTGGCCACTTCGATGATCTCGCGACCGAAGCGGACATGGGCCAAGCGGAAACGCCGGCCGATCAGGCGGGCATTGCGGAACAGGTCGCGCACTTCCTCAGGGCTGGCGTCGGTGGCGATATCGAAGTCTTTCGGTTCGAGGCCCACGAGCAGGTCGCGGATGCCGCCGCCGACCAGAAATGCCTGATGCCCGGCGCCAATCAGCCGATAGAGCACCTTCATGGCATTGTCGCTGATGTTGCTGCGCGAGATGGGGTGCTCGTCTCGTGGGATGACGCGAGCACGGGTACCCGTGAGCACGGGGGCGCGGTTTGTCGGGGAATCGCTGGAGGGTGCTGAAGTCAAGGTCGGCCTTAAGGCGGATTGACAAGCCGCGCATCATAACAGACCCGAATCGGGGCGGGGCGACGTTGCCGCACAGCGACTCTTTGCCCGGCCCCCTCCCGGAGAGGGAGGGGAGTTGTGACGATGGGGTCGAGGTGCGGGCCGGGGACGCCGCATGCCGGACAAGAAAAAGGGAAAGACCGAAGTCTTTCCCTTTCAGGGTTTCGAGGTCCTTGTCCGGAGATCGCGCGTCCTTGGGACGCCGTTTACCGGCCGGTGGTCTCGGCTGCGGGTGGCTCCCGCTTATCGTTCGTGGCGGATGATCCGCCTTTCTGCCCGTGCTGCGTCAGTCGTGTCGGCGTTCGTACTGCTCTCTCGACCTCGAACAGTCTGCCGGCTGAGCCGGTCTGTTGTCGCTGTCCGAGGGCCCCACCGGTTGGTGGCAGCTCGCCGGTCCTCGCTGACGCCCCTCCCCCCGTTTGTGCGGGTTCTTCAAAAACATGTCCCGGTCAGTGTTGCCGATGCTTGGTGGCCGGGGAAGCGGAGCCGAATGCTTTAAAACCTGTTTCAGCAAACGTCACGGCTTCGACATGTTTCATGGAGCGACTTTCGTGCCATGTTCAGGGGTCAGGATTTAAATCCAATTAAAACAAGGCTTTACCTTCGATGTTGGAAAATTTTTCGAAAACCATGAACGCGGAGTGTTACGCAATCAGATGTTTCCGGGTTGTTACCTGGGCTCGGAGGTAACACATGTGTATTTTGGTAACACTGCCGAAGACGGCATCAGACCTGCGGCTGGTCGCGCCGGGGTCCGCGGCTTCCGGTCCGGCGGCGGGGAATGCCCAGTCGCTGCCTCCGTTCCCACAGGCTTTTGCGGCTGATGCCCAGCCGCTGGGCAATCTCCGTTTCCGTCATGTCGTCCTGGTGTTCGAGGACGAAACGTATGAAATATTCTTCCAGGGATTCCGAGTTGTCCGTGGCCTCCGGTTCAGGCGAGGCGGCAGGGACCGCGACCGCTTCTTCGGGCTGCGGTGGTCGATCCAGGCCGGGGCCGATGGCCAGCAGATCAACGGTGATTTCCGACCCGTCACAGAGGATCACCGCGCGTTCGATGGCGTTCTCCAGTTCGCGGACGTTGCCGGGCCAATGGTATTGCCGCATGGCGTCGATGGCTGTAGGTGCAAAGGTCAGGTTGGTCTTGTGCAGGCGCTGACTGGCGCGCTCCAGCAGCTGATTCGCCAGTTCGATGATGTCTTCGCCCCGGTCCCGCAGCGGCGGGAGGCTGAGGGTGACCACGTTCAGGCGGTAGTAGAGATCTGCCCGGAACTCGTTGCGGCGGACCAGGGCCTGCAGGTCGCGATGGGTGGCTGCGATCAGGCGGACGTTCACCCGGCGCGTTTCGATGGCGCCAAGCCGCCGGATTTCACCTTCCTGGAGCACCCGCAGCAGCCGAGCCTGGGCTTCCATGGGCAGCTCGCCGATCTCGTCTAAGAACAGGCTGCCGCCGTCGGCGGCTTCGATGAGGCCGCGGCGGGTGGTCTGGGCGCCGGTGAACGCGCCCTTCTCGTGACCGAACAGCTCCGATTCGATGAGGCTCTCGGGAATCGCCGCGCAGTTCAGCGAGATCATGGGTGCGTCGCTGCGGCGACTCTGGTCGTGCAGGGCGCGGGCCACGAGCTCCTTGCCCGTACCCGATTCACCGAGGATCAGCACCGTGGATTCCGTCGGGGCCACCTTGGCAATGCGGCTGAACAGCGTATGCATGGCCCGTGAACTGCCGATCATGCCGCCAACCGGATACTCCCGGGACAGGTCGGACTTCAGGACTGCGTTCTGGCGGGCGATGCGCTGGGTCTTCTGGACCCGCTGCAGGGTGAGCAGCAGTTCATCGTGATCGAAGGGGCGGGGAATGAACTCGGCAGCGCCGAGCTTCATGGCATCCACCGCGGCACGCAGGCTGGCGTGATGGGCCATGATCACCACCGGTACGCCTCCGGCGATGGGTACGAGGTCAGTGCCGAGGCCCGCGGGCATGCGGAGATCGGCCAGGATCAGGGCGAAGGATTCGAGATCGTGATTGCGGGCCTCGTTGATGCTGCCCGCCTCCGTGACCGCGTGCCCATACTCCTCGAGCAGCCGCTTCAGGGCGGCACGCGAGGGGGAACTCGGTTCGACGATCAAGACCTGACTCATGCAGCCTCATCCCTTGCTCCGCTCTGGCCCACTGGCTGCGGACTGCCGGCGCAAGGTTAACAGATCCGGGTTCCTGCGCATGGTTTCAGCGCCGTCTCAGCACAGGTGAATGGGGCCGGGCGGCAGGTTCTGCGGGCGGTAGTGCGCCAGAGCCCGTTCGAGTTGCGTCTGCACCGTCGCCCGGGGATCGGACGGCAGATCCAGCCAGGCCAGAGTCCGCGCCAGATTGGCCCGCGGTGTGGTGAGGTCGAGGCCCATGGCCCCGGCCTGTTTCGATAACTTGTCGCCGCGCTGGTCCACCAGGATCGGCAGATGCAGGTAGCGAGGCGTGGGCAGGCCGAGCGTGCGCTGCAGATGAATTTGGCGCGGCGTGGAGTCGAGCAGGTCGACGCCGCGGACGACGTCGGTGATGCCCTGCTCGGCGTCGTCCACCACCACCGCCAGTTGATAGGCCCACAGACCGTCCTTGCGGCGGATCACGAAGTCGCCTTGTTCGGCGGCAAGATCGAACACCCGATCACCCCGCAGCCGGTCTTCGAAGCGAATCCGGGCGGCGTCACCTTCCGGCACCCGCACTCTCAGCGCATGGGGCGTGCCCTCAGGCAGTGCCGCCATGCCGCGGTCGCGGCAGGTCCCCGGATAGACGCCGTCGTGGGCGCGCAGATCCTGCCGGGTGCAGGTGCAGCGGAACACCATGCCGGCGGCAGTCAGCTGATCGAGGGCGGCTCGATAGGCGTCGCCGCGGCTGCTTTGCAGCATAGGCTCGCCATTCCAGTTCAGGCCGTGAGCGACGAGTGCCTCCAGGATCCAGTCCTTGGCGCCCGCAGGCTCCCTGGGCGGATCGATGTCCTCGATGCGCAGCAGCCACTGGCCGCCCGCTGCCCGGGCATCGAGCCAGCCGGCCACGGCCGCAAGCAACGAACCCAAATGCAGGGGGCCACTTGGCGAAGGCGCGAAACGACTGATGTAGGGGCTGGTCATGGCAATCAATTGTACGCGGTCGGCGGTGGACGGACTGCGTTGGCATCGGGAGAATCCTGCGGCCACCAGATGCGGGATGTCGGACGATGCGTTTTGCGGGACGAACGAACGCCATAAGAGCGTTTCAGGTCATGGAACTCATGGAGCAGGCGCGGCGTCTGGAGGCCCGCGGCATGGATGTGGTGCACATGGAGGTCGGGGAGCCTGACTTCATCAGTGCCGATCCCATCCTCGATGCTGGCCGGGCGGCCATCGCTGCCGGCCATACCGGCTACACGAGCGCCTTGGGCCTGCCGGCGTTGCGTCAGGCTGTGGCGGACTACTATCGCGACTACCATGCGGTCACGGTGGACCCGCAGCGGGTGGTGATCACTGCCGGTGCCAGCGGTGCCCTGATGCTGCTGTCGGCCCTGTTGCTGGAAGCCGGTGACGAACTGCTGCTGGCGGATCCGGGGTATCCCTGTAACCGCTACATTCCCCTGTTTGCGGGTGCGGTGCCGCGCCTGCTTCCTGTGGGCCCGGACACCGCCTACCAGCTCGATGCGGGCCTGGCTGCTGCGAACTGGAGCGCAAGGACCCGCGGCATGCTGGTGGCGACGCCGGCGAACCCCACAGGCAGCGTGCTGGCACGGAGTGAGCTGGCCGCGCTGGCAGAACTCGCTGCAGCGAAGCAGGGCTGGCTGCTGGTGGACGAGATCTATCAGGGGCTGGTGTACCCGGCCGCGCTCGAGGCGCTGCCCGCTGACGCGAAGCATGGAGCGGTAGCGGCCGATCGCGTCGGCACCGTGCTGCAATGGGTCACGGACCCGGATGCGCCGGTGTTCGTACTCAACAGTTTTTCCAAGTACTTTGGCATGACCGGCTGGCGGATCGGCTGGATGGTGGTTCCGGAATCCGCCGTGACGCCCCTCGAACGCCTTGCCCAGAACTTCTACATCGCGCCTTCGAGCATCGGTCAGCATGGAGCGCTGGCCGCTCTCGGGGAGCCGGCCATGGCGGTTCACGAGCAGCGGCGGCGAGCTTTCTGCGATCGTCGCAATCGATTGGTGGCAGGTCTTCGCAAGCTGGGTTTCGGCATTCCTCTGGTGCCGGAAGGCGCCTTTTACGTCTATGCCGAGCTGCCCGACGCGTTGTCCCACGGCGGCATCGATAGTGCTGCCTTCTGCCATCGCCTGCTCGAAGGACACGGGGTGGCGGCAACACCGGGAACCGATTTCGGTGAGCATCGGGCCGACGCCCACGTCCGTTTTGCCTACACCGCTGACGTTTCGCGCATCGAGCTGGCGCTCGAACGCATCGAGGCCGCCGTGGCGGCATTCACCGATGCGCTATGAGCCGCCGCTCGCGGAGGCCCGCCTGCTCCGGCGCTACAAGCGCTTCCTGGCGGACGTGGTGTTGCCCGATGGCCGCGAACTGACCCTGCATTGCCCCAACACCGGTTCCATGCGGGGCTGCATGCCCGAGGGTGGCCGGGTCTGGTATTCCACGTCGACCAATCCCGAACGCAAATATCCCCACACCTGGGAGCAGGTGGAAACGGCGGCTGGGCATCGGATCGGCGTCCATACCGGGCGGGCCAATGCCCTGGTGGCGGAAGCGCTGGAGGCTGGTTTGATACCTGAGTTTCGTGGCTACGCCCGCTTGCGCCGGGAAGTGAAGGTGGGTCGCAGTCGGGTCGACTTCGTCCTTGAGGGCGGTGCTCGGGGCGAGTCCTGCCACCTGGAAGTGAAGAGCGTGACCCTTGGCGTGGAACGCGGCCTTGGGCTGTTCCCGGACGCCGTGAGCGAACGCGCGCGCCGGCATCTCGAAGACCTCACGGAACGCGCCCGCTCCGGTCTGTCGGCAGCGCTGTGCTACTGCGTGCAGCATACGGGTATCGAGCGCGTCGCGCCGGCGGACGACATCGATCCCGGCTACGCGGATGCCTTGCGCTCCGCCATGGGCGCCGGCGTCACGGTGGTCGCCTGGCAGGCAGACCTCAACGCCGGCGAGATCACTCTGGTGAGACCGCTTCCCGTACTGGCCCGGGCCGAGTAACGGCGCATTGATTGTGTATCGATAGGGCAGCGCGCCCGCTGTGGGAGAGCGCTATTTCGCGCAGCGAAATGCGCCGATCTGCATAACGTTCAGCGAAGGCAGCGCCACCAGCTCCGGCAAATCGCTGCGAGATCGGCCCAATCGCTGCGCAATT
>JAFIFL010000125.1 GCA_020832055.1 Gammaproteobacteria bacterium | reverse complement strand
AGCGATCTCGATGACGTGCGGCGAAGCCGGCGCGCTCAGCTTCGGCAGAGCGCTTCGCGATCGGCCCAATCGCTGTGCGATTAGGGCCTTCCCACAAGGGGCGGGCTGCCACTTCTTGTGGGAAGCTGCGCAGCGCAGCGCAGCAGCGATCTCGATGACGTGCAGCGAAGGCTGCGAGCTCAGCTTCGGCAAAGCGCCATGCGATCGGCCCAATCGCTGCGCGATTAGGGCCTTCCCACAAACAGGCGGCTACTTGCCGTAGAACTTCTGGATGCTGGAGAAATCGAGGCTGCCGGCGTCTTCGTGACCTTCGGCGCCGTTGTTCTTGTGCAGCACGTAGAGCGAGCGGGCCAGGGCCCCCATGGGCGTCGGCTGACCTGCTGCCGCGGCCCCATCCATGGCCAGCGTCAGATCCTTGATCATGAGATCGACCTGGAAACCGCCAGTGTAGCCGCGCGAGGCCGGCACGCCTTCCATCACGCCCGGATAGGGGTTGTAGACGTTCAGCGCCCAGTTGCCGCCAGAGGACTGCTTCATGATGTCCGACAGCACCGCCGGATCGAGACCGTTGGCGACGCCCAGCGCAATCGCTTCCGCCGTGCCGGACATGAGCACCGCCAGCAGCATGTTGTTGCACATCTTCGCCACCTGACCGGCACCGGAAGCGCCGGCATGGAAAATGTTCTTGCCCATGGCCTGAAGGATGGGGCGTGCCTCGTCCACCACCGACGCGTCGCCGCCGACCATGAACGTCAGCGTCCCGGCCTCGGCCCCGCCCACGCCACCAGACACCGGCGCGTCGAGCATCTTGCGGCCGCGCTCGGAGGCCGCCGCCGCCACCTTCCGGGCCGTTTCGGCAGCAATGGTCGAGCAGTCGATGATGACGGTGTCGGCCGCGATTTCGTCGAGCAGGCAGGCGTTGTTTTCCTGGCTGAGATAGACGCCTTCCACGTGCCGCCCGGCCGGCAGCATGGAGACGACGAAGTCGGCATCCACCACCGCTTCCCGCGCCGAGGCAGCCGTCTTCGCCCCAGCTTCCCGCAGCTTCGCCAATGCCGCCTCCACCAGATCGAAGGCGACCACGTCGTGACCGGCCTTCACCAGATTGAGCGCCATCGGGCCGCCCATATTACCGAGACCGATGAATCCGATCCGTGCCATGCCTTGTCTCCTCCCGTTTGCACCGCGCCGGTCGGCGCGGCCAGATCAATCGCTCAGGTCGGCCAGGGGATTGATCTCCCAAGGCGCCTCGAAGTGCTCGAGCACCCGATCCCGGGACACATCGTCCAGGGACGCCACGCTCCATTTGGGTGTCTGGTCCTTGTCGATCAGTAATGCCCGCACGCCCTCGGCAAAGTCAGGCTGTCGCGCGCAGTGGGTACCGATGACCATCTCCATGCGGAACATGTCGGCCAGCGCCATGCCCTGGGCCCGGGCCAGCTGCTCGACGACGATGCCGGCGGTAATCGGGCAACCCTTTTCCAGGGTGGCGAGGCCCTTGTCCACCCAGCCATCACGTCCTGCCAGGGAACGCACGCCTGCGATCACCGCAGCGTAATCGCCCTGCGTGCCGTCGAGGGCGGCATCGATGGCGCTGCGGTTGGGAGCCACCCGTGACTCCGGGCGGCTCGATCGGGACGCCGCATCGAACTCAGCCAGCAGGGCATCGAGGGACTCTGCAGCGTCATGCCCCGCCCAGGATCGGCTGCGCAGCGCCTGTTCCAGCTCCGCCTGCTTGTCCGACGCGATGAGAAAACGGCCGAGACCCACCTCCAGCGCGTCGGTACCGTTGATCTGGGCGCCGGTGAGACCGAGGAACAGTCCCATAGAGCCCGGCATCCGGGTCAAAAGCGAGGTCCCGCCGGCATCCGGGAACAGGCCGATGGTGATTTCCGGCATGGCCACCCGACTGGTCTCCGTGACCACGGGATGGCTGGAGGCCGACAGCAGACCGAGTCCGCCGCCCATGACGACGCCATTGCCGAAGCAGATGACCGGCTTGGGATAGCGGTGCAGCAGATGATCGAGACGGTACTCCTCCTCGAAGAAGGTCACCGCATGGTCGTCCACCTGCTCACCGGCGGCGTGGTTCTTCGTCACCGAGCGGTACAGGGCCTGAATATCGCCACCGGCGCAGAAAGCCCGTTCACCGCTGCCGCGCAGATAGATGCCCGCGATCCGGTCGTCGTCGGCCCAGGCCCGCAGCTGCAGATCCATGATGCGGATCATGTCCAGCGTCAGGGAGTTCAGGGTCTTCGGCACGTTCAGCGTGATCACGCCGAGCACGTGGCCGTCGGCGGCGTTCCACTCGGCGAGAATGGCGGGCGCTTCCGGGTCGTTCAGCAATTTTTCTTCGGTGGTCATGAGATGCCCCAAGTTAAGCGTTCTTCCATTCCGCTTGCCGCTTTTCCAGGAAGGCGTTGACCCCTTCCTTCTGATCCGCGGTGTCGAACAAATCGACGAAAGCCTCGCGCTCGTGGGAATACGCTGTGGCCATGGGGCGCTGCCGGGCCTGCTGGATCAGGGTCTTGCAGGCGGTGACGGACACCGGACTCTGCTTGGCCACCTTGGCGGCCAGTGCCTTGGCGGTGGTCAGGGCTTCGCCCTTGGCCACCACCTGCTCCACGAGGCCGATGCGTTCGGCCGTGGCGGCATCGACACGCTCGCCGCAGAGAATGATGCGCTTGGCCCAGCCTTCGCCGACGATCCAGGGCAGGTTCTGGGTACCACCGCCACAGGGCAGCAGACCCACCGTGCCCTCGGGCAGCGCCATCTGGGCGTGCTCTTCGGCAATGCGGATGTCACAGGCCATGGCAAACTCCAGCCCGCCGCCCATGGCATAGCCATTGATGGCCGCAATGGTGACGCCGCGATAACTGGCCAGGGCCTCGAAGGCCTCACCGAAACAGCGTGCCATGATCCGTGCCCGGGCCTTGTCGCCGTCGGCGAAGACCTTCAGGTCGGCACCGGCGGAGAAGAATTTCTCACCCGCTCCGGTCACCACCACCGCATAGATGTCGCGGTCTTCGTTGAGTTGCGCCACCAGATCCTTCAGACCCGTCAGGCTCTCTTCGTCCCAGACGTTGGCCGCCGGATTGTCGACGGTGATGATGGCGGTATTGCCATCGATCGCCACTTTCAGTTTATCGGTGCTGCTCTTGATCATCGGATCACCTCGGTTGCCCCTTCCATCATTACGCGCCGGGAAATGATGACGCGCATGATCTCGTTGGTTCCTTCCAGAATCTGATGTACCCGCACGTCACGCAGGTGACGCTCCAGCGGATACTCGCGGATGTAGCCGTAGCCGCCATGCAGCTGCACGGCCTCGTTGCACACTTCGAACGCCACGTCGGTGGCGAAGCGTTTGGCCATGGCGCAGTAGACAGTCGCCTCGGGGTGGCCGGCATCGAGCCTCGAGGCAGCCATGCGCACCATCTGCCGGGCCGCCACCAGTTCCGTGGCCATGTCGGCAAGCTTGAACTGCACCGACTGGAACTGGCTGATCGGTCCGCCGAACTGCTGCCGCTCCTGGACGTAGCGGGCACTGGTATCCAGCGCCGCCTGGGCGGTGCCCACTGCGGTGGTGGCAATGTTGATCCGGCCACCATCGAGGCCCTTCATGGCGATCTTGAAACCTTCCCCTTCCGCGCCCAGGCGATTGCCAGCCGGAATGCGCGCGTCCTCGAAAGTGATGGCACGGGTGGGCTGGCTGTTCCAGCCCATCTTCTCTTCCTTGCGCCCGTAGGAGATACCGGGTGTATCGGCCGGAATCACGAAACTCGAAATGCCCTTGGCACCCGGACGGGGACCGTCGCCATCGGCCACCCGGGCCATGACCACCAGCACGTCGGTGTCGCCGGCTCCGGAGATGAACATCTTCTGGCCATTGAGGACGTAGGCGTCACCGTCGATGCGGGCGGTGGTGCGCAGGGAAGCCGCGTCAGAACCGGCACCGGGCTCCGTCAGGCAGTAGGAGGCCAGGGTCTCGCCGGTGATGAGACCGGGACAGAACTGTTCGCGGATGGCTTCAGTACCGAAGCTGGCGATCATCCAAAGCGCCATGTTGTGTATGGTCATGTAGGCCGCAGTGGAGGTGCAGCCGCCGGCGAGTTCCTCGAAGATCAGGCTCGAATCGAGCCGCGACAGCCCCATGCCACCCACATCCTCGGGCGTGTAGAGGGCCATGAAACCGAGTTCGCCCGCTTCCCGCAGCACGTCCTTGGGGAAGATCGCACCCGCGTCCCACTCCGCCGCCTTCGGCGCCAGCGCCTTGACAGCAAACTGGCGCGCCGTCTCGATGTACGCGGCCTGATCGTCATTGAGTTCGAAATCCATCCTGCTCATCCCCAGTCATGTTGCCCGGCAGTCTGCTGCTGGGTTCTCCCGTTGTCGCTGTGTCCGCCCAACCTGCTGCTGCCGTGGGCAGGTTCGTCCTCCGCGACAGGCACACTGCCAGAGAGCGACGCCGGAGTGCGAGGCCGGAGAGCGACGCGCTTTCAGGTACAGGTGGGCCAATCGAAAAACCGGCGCGGCTGACTATTTTGACACATGGCAAGCGTACGCCCCAAGCTTCGTGCCCCAAACTGTGTTGAAGACCCGCAATTCCGACAGGGTGCCGGACGTCGATCCGGACGCTATAGTCGCCCCCCACAGGCGTGCCCCGCTCATCGTCGCGACACTGGCACTTCGCCTCCGGCACGGCATAATGCCCCGCCTCATCGATCAGACGGGGAGCGCCATGCTCATGGAACACAGTCTTGGTGCGCTGTGCGAAGAACTCGAGGCGGTCTGGCACGACACCATTCCGCTCACGCGTGCGCTGGAAATCAAGGTCAGGAGCTTCGACGGCGAGACGCTGGAAGTCGCTGCAGGCCTGGCGCCCAACATCAACCTGCACGGTACCGCCTTTGCCGGCAGCCTGTACGCAATCAGCGCGCTGTGCGGATGGTCCATGGTGCATCTGCAGCTGGCCATGCGGGAACTGCACGGTTCCATCGTGCTGGCCGAGGGCCGCATCCGCTACCTCAAGCCGGTGGCGGAGGAGATCGTCGCCACCTGCAGCTTCGGCGAGCAGGCGGCCGCCTTCGACCGGCTGGCTGACAGCGGCAAGGCGCGCTTTCCGCTGGCCACCCGCATTGCGGCCGGTGGCGCAGATGCGGCCATGTTCGAAGGCGAATTCGGCGTCAAGTTGAAGCGCTGAACGCCCATCGAAAGCCCGTGGCGCGCCCGCTTGGCGCGCTGCCAGATCCCTCTCCGGGGTGTTATTCTTCGCCATCCGGAGACCACAGGTCGCAGTCCAGCACTCGTGCAGGACGCGCCAGAACACCTGAACAGAGCGAGGTTTCGCCATGTCCGCACAAACTCAGACGCAACCGCTACAGTCGGCCGAGGGCAATGCCGCCGCCGAAATCGCCGAGATCATTGCCCGGGCCCGCAAGGCCCAGGAGCAGATCAGTGACGCGACCCAGGAGCGGGTCAACGAGCTGATCCGGGCCATGGTGTGGTCCTGTGCCCAGCCCGGCGTGGCCGAAGAGCTCGCCCAGCACGCCCTCGACGAGACCCGCCTCGGTGACTACAACGGCAAGTTCCTGAAGATGTCGGTGAAGATCCGCGCCGCGCTGATGGACATCCTGAACGACAAGTCCGTAGGCGTGATCGAAGAGGATGCCGAGCGGCAGATCGTCAAGATCGCCAAGCCGGTGGGTGTGATCGGGGCCCTGGCTCCCTCCACCAACCCGGAAGCCACCCCCATCATCAAGGGCATCAATGCGGTGAAGGGACGCAACGCCATCGTCGTCGCTCCCCATCCCCGCGCCTACAAGACCAACAAGATGATCATCGAGCGCATGCAGGACGCCCTCGAGAAGATGGGCGCCCCCCGCGACCTCATTCAGGACGTGGGTCCGGTGAGCATCGAGAAGACCAACGAACTGCTCAAGCAGTGCGACCTGATCCTCGCCACCGGCGGTGCCGGCATGGTCGGCGCCGCCTACTCCAGCGGCACGCCCGCCCTTGGCGTCGGCGTCGGCAATGCGGTGATCACCGTCGATGAGTCTGCCAATCTGAAGGAAGCCGCCGAGAAGATCCGCATCTCGAAGATCCTCGATCTGGCCGCCTCCTGCTCCTCCGACAACTCGGTGATCGCGCTCGAGGCCATCCACGACGACCTGATCAAGACCCTGGAAGCGGAGGGCGGCTGGGTCGCGCCCAAGGACGCCTACGGCAAGATTGCCGCCGTGCTGTGGAAGGACGGCCACCTCAACCCCGAGGCCGTGGTGAAAAAGCCGCAGGAACTCTGCGCCATGGCCGGCGTGGACATTCCCGAGGACCGGCTGTTCATCATCATGCCGGAAACCGGCACCGGTCCCGACCATCCATACTCCGGAGAGAAACTGTCCGCCATCATGGCCTTCTACAAGGTCAAGGATATGGACGAGGCGGTGGCGTTGACCAACCGCATCCAGGAGTACCAGGGCATGGGCCACTCCTGTGGCATCTACTCCTACAACGACGACAACATCATGAAGCTGGCCAACGGCACCAAGACCGCCCGGGTCATGGTCAACCAGCCCCAGGCCGCCTCCAACAGCGGCAACCTGTGGAACGGCATGCGCCAGACCTTCTCCTTGGGCTGCGGGACCTGGGGTGGCAACTCCACCTGCGAGAACATCAACTGGCGGCACCTGATCAACGTCACCTGGGTGTCGAAGCCGCTGCCGGTTCCCAAGGCACTGCCCACGGATCAGCAGCTGTTCGGCGCGGTGATCGACCGCCTGAAGTAAGCGCCAAGCCGGTCCCCCCATGGCCTGCCGCTGAGTCCGCTCGGTCGCAGGCCATGTCATGTCAGGGGATTCAATCCGTCCAGCCAGAGCGGCCCGCATCATGACCGAGAAACGCGACTATCAGCCCAGGCCTGCCACCTTCGAGGAATGGGAGGCGCTGGTCACCAAGCAGTCCAAGGGCCTGACCCCTGACGATCTGACCTGGCAGACGCCGGAGGGCATCGACCTCAAACCGCTCTATACAAAGGCCGACGTCGCCGAACTGCCCCACCTGGACTCCCTGCCCGGTCTGGAGCCGTTCATTCGCGGCCCCCAGGCGACCATGTACGTCGGCAGGCGCTGGACCATCCGCCAGTACGCGGGCTTCTCAACGGCCGAGGAATCCAACGCCTTCTACCGCAAGGCGCTGGCCGCGGGCGGCCAGGGCATTTCCGTGGCCTTCGATCTCGCCACCCATCGCGGCTACGACTCGGATCATCCCCGGGTCACCGGCGACGTGGGCAAGGCCGGCGTGGCAGTGGACTCGGTGGAGGACATGAAGATCCTCTTCGACGGCATTCCGCTGGACGAGGTGTCGGTGTCCATGACCATGAACGGTGCGGTGCTGCCGGTGCTGGCCGCCTACATCGTCGCCGCCGAGGAACAGGGCGTGGGGCCCGAGAATCTCTCCGGGACCATTCAGAACGACATCTTGAAGGAGTTCATGGTTCGCAACACCTACATCTACCCACCCGCGCCTTCCATGCGCATCATCGGCGACATCATCAGCTACGCCACCGCCCACATGCCGCGCTTCAACACCATTTCCATCTCCGGCTACCACATGCAGGAAGCCGGCGCGGACTCGGCTCTCGAGCTGGCCTATACCCTGGCAGATGGCCTGGAGTACGTGCGCACGGCCCTGGCTGCGGGCCTTGCCATCGACGAATTCGCCCCGCGGCTGTCCTTCTTCTGGGGCATCGGCATGAATTTCTACATGGAGATCGCCAAGCTGCGCGCCGCCCGCCTGCTCTGGTCGCGCATCATCGACGGTTTCGAGCCGAAGGATCCCCGCTCGAAGATGCTGCGCTGCCACAGCCAGACCTCCGGCTGGTCGCTGACCGAACAGGACCCGTACAACAACGTGGTGCGGACCACCATCGAGGCCATGGCGGCCGTGTTCGGCGGCACCCAGTCCCTGCACACCAATGCCCTCGACGAGGCCATCGCGCTGCCGACAGAATTCTCCGCCCGCATCGCCCGCAACACCCAGCTCATCCTGCAGGAAGAGACCGGCATTCCCCAGGTGGTGGACCCCTGGGGTGGTTCCTACATGATGGAAAAGCTGACCCGGGACATCGCCGAGAAGGCCTGGGCACTGATCGAGGAAGTGGAAGCACAGGGCGGCATGGCCAAAGCCATCGAGACCGGCCTGCCGAAGCTGCGCATCGAGGAGGCCGCCGCACGCAAGCAAGCGCGCATCGATCGTGGCGAAGACGTCATCGTCGGCGTCAACAAGTACCAGCTCGGGGATGGCCAGGACGAAGCCGTAGAGATTCTCGACATCGACAATGATGCCGTCAGGGAATCTCAGATCCGCCGCCTGAAGAACATCCGCGCGAGCCGCGACGAACAGGCAGTGACCGCCGCCCTGAACGCCCTCGAAGAGGCGGCGCGCAGCGGTGAAGGCAATCTGCTGGAACTGGCCGTGGCAGCCACCCGCGTGCGGGCCACCGGCGGTGAGATCTCAGGCGCCCTGGAAAAGGAGTACGGCCGCTTCAAGGCCCAGTCCCAGACCGTCTCCGGCGTCTACGGCAGTGCCTGGCAGGATGATGCGGACTGGCAGGAACTGAAGCAGGACATCGCCGGCTTCGTCGAACGCCAGGGCCGGCGACCGCGCATGCTGGTGTCGAAGATGGGCCAGGACGGCCATGACCGCGGCGCCAAGGTCATCGCCACGGCCTTCGCCGACCTCGGTTTCGACATCGACCTCTCGCCCATGTTCTCGACCCCGGAGGAAGTGGCACGGCAGGCGGTGGAAAACGATGTCCACGTGGTCGGCGTGTCCTCCCAGGCCGCCGGGCACAAGACCCTGGTGCCTCAGCTCATTGCCGCCCTGAAGCAGGAAGGTGCCAGCGACATTCTGGTGGTGGTGGGCGGTGTCATCCCGCGCAAGGACTATGCATTCCTGACCCAGGCCGGGGCGGTGGCCATCTTCGGCCCCGGTACGCGGATTCCTGCGGCAGCACGGGACGTGCTCAAGGCCATCGAGCACACCCAGGCAGCCTGAGCTTGACGCAGACGCCTGCCATCGATGACATCCTGGGCGGCCAGCGTCGTGCGCTGGCCAAGGCCATCACCCTGGTGGAAAGCACTCGCGATGCCGATCGCGATGCCGCCCAGGCGCTGCTGCAGGCCGTACTGCCCCACACCGGCAAGAGTATCCGCATCGGCATCAGCGGCAGCCCGGGTGTGGGGAAGTCCACCTTCATCGAGGCCTTCGGCCGCCACCTGATCAAACAGGGCCACAAGGTCGCCGTGCTGGCCGTGGATCCGAGTTCACCGGTCAGCGGCGGCTCCATTCTCGGCGACAAGACCCGCATGGAGGAGCTGTCCCGGGAAGCCAACGCCTTCATCCGGCCGTCGCCCTCGGCCGGCGCCCTCGGCGGCGTCGCCCAGAAGACCCGGGAAACCAAACTGCTGTGCGAGGCCGCCGGCTACGACGTGATCCTGGTGGAGACCGTCGGCGTCGGCCAGAGCGAGTATCAGGTGGCGGGCATGGTGGATTTCTTCCTGGTGCTGATGCTGCCCAATGCCGGCGACGAGTTGCAGGGCATCAAGAAGGGCATCCTGGAACTGGCCGACGCGGTGGTGATCAACAAGGCCGACGGCGACATGGCCGCCCAGGCCGAGCGCACCCGCGGTCACTACCAGAGCGCGCTCGATCTGCTCGGCCGTCGCAGCGACTGGACACCCCGCGTGCTCACCTGCTCCGCCATCGAGCACACCCGCATCGACGCCATCTGGGAGCTGATCGGCGAATTCCGCGCCTTGGCCGAAGCCAATGGTGCCTTCGACGACCGCCGCGCCCGTCAGAACCTGCAGTGGATGCAGCACCTGATCCTGGCCCTGGTGGAGGCGCGACTGACCCGCAACGAACCCCTGAATCAGCGCCGCCGCGAACTCGAATCCCGGGTCCAGAGCGGCGAAATCACCCCCTATGCCGCCGCCCGGGAGATCGTGGCACTGCTGTGAGCCCACAGCAGCGACCCCAGAAGCTCACAGGCGCGGCTCGGTGCGCATGATGCGAAACAGGCTGCTGTAGCGATCCGTCCACAGCTCCGGCGGCCCCTCCGGCTCCCCGGAGACCGCCTCCATGATCGGACTGCTGCGAATCCACCTGTTCTCGGGCGCAAAGAGAATCACCCAGTCGGAAGCGAACGGCCGCGGACCGCTGCCGCCTGCGGTCACCGTGACCGCATCGAGGCCGAGCCGCTGCGCGGCACCACGCACGACCCGGGGCAGATCCAGGTAAAGATTGGACACGTGAGCGGCGATGACCGCATCCGTATCGGCCAGATGCGCCACGTACAGCTCGAAGGCTTCCACCGTCAGCAGATGCGCCGGCACGGCGTCGCCACTGAAGGCATCGAGTACCAGCACGTCGTAACCGCGACCACCGGCCGCGGCGAGGCGGGCCTCCATGGCGATGCGGGCGTCACCGCCGACGATCTCCTGGGCCGCGGGGCTGTCCTCGAGATAGGAAAACCAGCCGCCGGCCCCAAGGGCCAGGTCGGTGACCAGCGGATTGATCTCGTACTGCACGTAGTGATCCTGGGGCCGGCCGTAGGCGGCCAGGGTGCCGATGCCGAGACCGATCACCCCCACAGCCAGCGAATCCGCAGCGTCACCGCCCCGCGGGTGGTGGGTCAGCGCCAGACCCGCACCGCCATCCGGCGAGTAGTAGCTGGTGGGGAAATTGCGCCATGGCGGGTCGACGAACTGAAACCCGTGCTGCACCTGCCCGTGCAGCATCTCCCGGTAGCCCGGGCGCCATGGATCCGCTGCCACTTCGATGACCCGCACCACGCCATAGAAATTGCGCGCCACCCACAGGGTGTCCTTGAAGGTGGTGAGCACCTGCACGCTGAGGATGGCCATGGCCAGAAACAGCACACAGGCATGCTGACCCAGACTGAACACGCGCCGGCCGAGAAGCCGCCCGCCACCCAGGCCGGCCAGCAGAGCGCAGAGTGCATGAGTGACGACAAAGGCACCCGCCACCACCATCAGCAGCCGCAGGCCACCACCGGGGGCGGCGGCATGGACGTTGACGGTGTTCG
The DNA here is from genome assembly GCA_020832055.1 of Gammaproteobacteria bacterium. Lineage (GTDB taxonomy): Bacteria > Pseudomonadota > Gammaproteobacteria > Pseudomonadales > Azotimanducaceae > SLTB01. The sequence continues at coordinate 1,760 of JAFIFL010000125.1, read as the reverse complement.
CCGCCACCACGGCCAGCAGGATACCGCTGACGACGGCCGCAGGACCCCAATGGCCGCCTGTGAGGACACCCTGCCGGCGCAGCCGCAGGGCGAACATGGCGGAACCTGCCAGCAGCACCACGGGAAACTCCCAGAATCCCTTGAACAGCCAGGGTGCGATCAGGCTGACGAAGGCGCCACCGAGGGCGCCGCCGAGGGCGACCATCAGGTAGAACGAGGTCAGCCGAGACACCTCAGGTCGGGCCCGGTAGAGCTCCCCGTGGCAGAGCATGCAGAACACGAACAGCAGGCTGCCATAGATCAGCAGTTGCTCCAGCAAGCCAGGATTGGCGCGGCTGGTGAGCACCACCGAGACGGCCGTCACCAGCAGTGCCAGCAGCGTCACGAACAGGGTCTGGTGGTACCAGCGCGGGTGTTCGAAACAGAGGATGAACGTGAGCAGGTACAGCGCCAGCGGCACCACCCAGAGCAGGGGCACCACGGCGATGTCCTGGGACAGCAGATTGGTGACGGCCAGCAGCATGGCCACGGCAGACGCGGAGAGCAGCAGCCACTCCCCCGCCCGCCCCGGTACCGGGCCTGCGCTGTCTGCCACCACCATCGCAGAGCCGGCTGCGGAAGCGGTGACGCCGGCCATACGCCAGGCCACCACCCCACAGCCACCGACCAGGAGGGCGAACAGGCCGGTCCAGACCCACGCCTGCTCGGGCACTGGCAGTGCCACCTCGATCAGGAACGGATAGGCCAGCAGCCCGAGCAGGGAGCCGGCGTTGGAAAGGGCGTAGAGCCGGTAGGGGCTGCTGCCGCGGCCGTTGCCCACGCTGTCGACGTGACGCAACAGACTGTACCAGCGCTGCAGCAGCGGACTGGTGGCGGCCAGCAGCAGGAAAGGGACGGCCACCGCCAGCGTCAGCGTCCCCAGCAGATGCACCCAGGGGACGGATTCCGGATCCGGGCGCCACGCCGCATCCGGCAACAGCGGCCCTCCCCAGACTTGCCATTGCAGCCCCAGCGTGACCGCCGCCAGCAGCAGCAGGCCGCCGTGCACTCGGGCCTGCTGCGGCGGTTCGAGGTAGCGGTCGAGCAGCCGGGCATAGCCGTAACCCGCCAGCAGCACCACCTGGAAGAACAGCATGCTGGTGGTCCAGACCGCCGGGACCCCACCGAACCAGGGCAGCAGCCACTTGCCGAGGATGAGCTGAACCGTGAACAACAGAAAGGCCGACAGGAAGATCGTGAACGCGATGATCATGGAATTCCCGTCTGGACCGATTTCGCCGTGACGCCGCCACCCTGCGCATGGCACCGCCCATGCCCCTGCCTGCAACTCCCGGCAGCGCCGAAGCCTACGCGCTCCTCAGGAAGCACCGCAACGACAGGAGTCACAACGTTGCTATGCGCGCAACAGGGCACGATACGCCAACTGTGGGAGAGCGCTATTTCGCAAAGCGAAATGCGCCGATCAGCATGGCATCCAGCGAAGGCAACGACATCGACTCCGGCACAGCGCCTCCAGATCGGCCCAATCGCTGCGCGATTAGGGCCTTCCCACAACCGACGGCGCTGCCAACTTGTGGGAGAGCGCTATTTCGCGCAGCGAAATGCGCCGATCAGCATGGCATCCAGCGAAGGCAACGACATCGACTCCGGCACAGCGCCTCCAGATCGGCCCAATCGCTGCGCGATTAGGGCCTTCCCACAACCGACGGCGCTGCCAACTTGTGGGAGAGCGCTATTTCGCGCAGCGAAATGCGCCGATC
>JAFIFL010000124.1 GCA_020832055.1 Gammaproteobacteria bacterium | reverse complement strand
GCGCTATTTCGCACAGCGAAATGCGCCGATTGCGAGGCGGTTGGCCAAAGCTGACGTCGTTGCCTTCGCTGGATGGCATCGAGATCGCTGCTTCGCTGGGCCTCACAGGCTGCGCTGCGCAGCTTCCCACAAAGGAGTCCCCCAGGGGGGGCGGAGCGACTTAGAATGGCCGTCGACCTGCTTTCGTCCATGGAGACTCGACCATGCCCACCCTGTTTGCCCGCTGCGCCCGCCGCTTCGTCTGCGTGCTCGGCTTCGCCCTGACCACTGCAGCACTCGCCCATCCCGGCCCCGGTGAAGGTCCCGACGAGAACCTCGAGGCCATCGAACCCAGTCCTGAACCGATCCGGATCGGCCTCGCCGGCCAATACCCGGCTGACATTGCCCGGTTCCTGCTGGTTCAAGGCCTGTCCGGTGCCCAACTGTCACCCACCGGCGGCCATGTGGCCGTCTCGTTGTCCATCACCGGCGAGCCGCAGTTGTGGCTGGTGCCTGCGGATGGCTCCCAGGCCCGACAGCTGACCTTCGGCAACGGGGTCACGTTCTACCGCTGGGCGCCGGACGGCCAGAGCCTGATCTACGGTGCCGACAAGGCCGGCGACGAGCAGGAGGCCTATTTCCGCATCAGCGTCGACGGGCGCCAGGAGACTGAGGTCGTGCCGGCGCTGCCCGGCGCGTTCCGCTCCTTCGGCGGCGTACTGCCGGACAACCGCCGCATCGTATTTGCCTCCACCGAGCGCAATGGCCTGGACTTCGATATCTACGTGCGTGATCTCAAGACCGGCGAGCAGCGCATGCTGTACGAAGGTGAATTCGCCTTCCTGCCGCGGTCGATTTCTCCGGATGGCCGCTTCCTGCTCATGACGCAGGCCGTCGGGGAAGACTCCAACAACCTCTTCCTGGTCGACATCGCATCCGGTGAGACGAGGACGCTGTCGCAACCCACGCGCCGGGCCAATACCCAGGATGGCGGCTTCGCCTGGACTGCGGACGGACAGTCGGTCTACCACACCTCCAACGAGGATCGCGAATTCCGCGCGCTCGTACGGCGGGAGGTGGCCGACAACGCCGTCTCGGTGATCTTCGAAGCCGAACACGACGTCAGCAATGTGCGGTTGTGCGGTGACGACCGCTACCTGCTCTGGACCACCAACGAAGACGGCTTTTTCCGCCTGCACGGCCGCGACCTGAAAGAAGAGCGTCCGCTGCCGACTCCGGAAGTACCGGAAGGCGTGTACGCCCTGTCCTGTCCGGCCGGCAGTCCAGTGGCGACGCTGGTGGTCAACGGCTGGTCCACGCCGGGCGATCTGCTGCGCTGGGATCTGGCCTCCGGTCAGGCCGAGCCCCTGTGGATTGCGAATCTCGCCGGTCTGGACCGGGAGCGTCTGGTTCGACCGGAGAGCATCCGCATGCCCGCCCGAGACGGCGTGATGCTGCAGGGTCTGCTCTACCTGCCCCGTGATGACGCGCGTCAGGGTGACGGCCCCCCGCCGGTGGTGTTCGATGTCCATGGTGGCCCGACCGCGCAGTCGGTGGTCAGTTTCAATGGTTCCGTTCAGTACCTGGTCAATCGCGGCGTCGCCGTGTTTCAACCCAACATCCGCGGTTCCACCGGCTTTGGCCACACCTACGTCACGCTCGACGACCAGGACCGCCGCCTGGACAGCATCCGTGATCTGGTCGACATGCTCGATTTCTTCCGCGAGGACGGTCGGGTCGACGCTGATCGAGCCATCGTCCGCGGCGGATCCTACGGCGGCTACGCGGTGAACGCGGTGCTGGCCAATCATCCCGGCCACTTCATCGCAGGCGTCTCACTGTTCGGGGTCGCCGACTGGGTGACCGCGCTGGAGGTCGCCTCACCGGCCCTGAAGGCCTCGGACATCATCGAGTACGGCGATATCCGCGAGCAGCGCTGGCGCGAGTTCTACACCACGTATTCACCCATCCGGCAGGCCGATCAGATCAATGTTCCGGTGCTTTACTCCCACGGGGTCAACGACCGGCGCATCGAGATCTACGAGACGGAAACGATGGTCCGCACGCTGCGCGCCAACGGCATCGACGCCCCCTATATCCGCTTCCGGGACGAGGGTCATGGCTGGCGGCGGCTGGCGAACCGGCTGTTCTACGCCCGTCGCGAAGCGGAATTCCTCGATCAGCAGTTCCACCCGGAGCAATGAGGCGGGCCTGCTGGGGCAGATCAGCCGGGTGACGGCACTCAGATGCGGCGCATTCCGCCGGATGCCCGCGTGATCCTCATGAGTGGCTACAGCGAACATGCCGTTGCCGCGCAGTTCGCGGGCCAGCAACCGCTCGGATTTCTGCAGAAGCCGTTCCGCCTGGCCGAGCTGCAGGAAATGCTGCGTCCCGCGCTCGACGCGACGCCGAGTTGCAGCCGGCCCGAGTGATGCGAAGGGATCGTGCGGAATCGATCTTTCAGGGATCGATCTTGCGCCACGATCCGTCCCATGGTCTTATAACGGTAATTCTGGTTATTTGGACATAAGACTCGCCATGACCGCGCATCAGGGTGATGCCATCGCCCGCCTGAATGCCGAATGCTTCTGCCTGCCGCTGGCGCCGGATGCGCTGACGGCCGCACTCGGCAGACGCCTGCCGGCAGCGGACCTCCATTGGGCCGCACCGCGCCTTGCCGGACTCACCGCAGAGCAGCCGTTATTCCTGCCTGCCGGGCTGAAGGCGGACCTGCTCCACCGGATTCGCGCCATTGGCACAGTGCTGCTGGCCCTGGCCGCCGAACGGCAGGCACCGGACTTCAAACCCGATGCGGTCCTGGCCGGGGCGGTCTTCGACAGTTTCGACTTTCACCTCACCACTGCGGGCCCGAAGCTGATCGAGATCAACACCAATGCAGGCGGCGCCTTCGCGCAGCCACTGCTGCTCGAAGCCCTGACGGACAGCAGCACCGATCCCGGCTTCGCCCCGGAACAGTGCCTGATCGACGCCTATGTCCGGCTCGCGGTCGACCGCAGACTCACCCGGCTGGCCATCGTCGACAGCCGGCCCGAGGCTCAACCCCTGTACCTGGACATGCGCCTCGCCGCCCTGGCACTCGAAGCCCGCGGCATCGCCGTGGACATTCTCGATGTGACGACCCTGCGGCGGGAGTCCGGCAGGCTGCTCGGCCCGAACGGGCCCATCGACATGGTCTACAACCGGCTGACGGACTTCGAGCTGGAGACTCCAGACACCGAGGTTTTGCGCGCGGCCTGGCAGCAGGGTGAGGTCGTCCTCGCCCCCAATCCGGACGTCTATCGCACCTTCGCCGACAAACAGCTCCTGATCGCGCTGACCGACGCCGCTGAGGTGACTCGTCTGGCTGCAGCCTGCGATGCGGATGCCGCTGCCGTGCTGAACACGGTGCCCGCCACCGAGGTCCTCGACGCCGGCAATGCCGAGCGGCTGTGGTCGCAGCGCCGCGACTACGTCTTCAAACCCGGCTCCGGCTACGGTTCCCGCGGCGTCTATCGGGGCGACAAGATCAGCCGCAGCAAGTGGCGGGAGATCCTCGATCAACGCTATCTCGCCCAGCGCTTCGCCGAACCCTCCCAGCGCTCCCAGCGCTCCCTGCGGCTGGCGGGCGGCATCACGCCGTTCAAGGTGGACATTCGCGTCTGGACCCACGGCATCGAGCCGGTGTTCGCAGCGGCGCGGCTGTACGCCGGACAGGTGATGGGTTTCCGCAGCGAAGGCGCCGGTTTCGCTCCCATCCTGTGGATCGATCCCGACGGATGCGACGGGCCCTGTCAGGACATCGAGACCTATCGCGCCCTGTGCAACGCCAACGTGCAGGCTAGGGCATGAGCGCGGCATCGCCGGTCGAGAATGAACTCGCCCGCACTGCCGAGCGGCTGGAAGCACTCGGCCGTCCGGTGCGCCTTCAGGTCTATCGCCATCTGGTGCGGGCCGGGCCCGCCGGCTTGGCCGTGGGCGAACTGCAGCAGCGACTCGGGATCCCCCGCTCCACCTTGTCGTTCCATCTGCGGCGCCTGATCGAGGTGGGGCTGGTGGTGCAGGAGCGTCAGGGCACGACGCTGATCTGCCATGCGGACCTCGTCGTGATGGAGGGCACCGTGGGTTTCCTGCGGCGGGAATGCTGCCAGGACTGCTGCGAGATCTGAGCCCTCATCGTTTTGCCTGCGTACCGTAGCGGCAGACTTTGTGAAGCAGTTCGCGTGGCCGGTCCCCGGCCGGGCGCCCGGGGACAGCCCTGAGGTATGCTTTCGGACAGCATCCAACACGATTGCACGGCGGGCGCCCTGACCATGACCCTCCCGGAACGGATCGGTCCGTTCGAGATCCTCGACGTCCTCGGCGAAGGCGGGATGGGGATCGTCTATCTGGCGCGGCAGGACCAGCCTTCCCGCGAGGTGGCCCTGAAGGTCCTGCGCAGTGCCGCCCTCGGTCCTTCCGCCAGCGCGCGCTTCGAGCGCGAAAGCGAGACCCTCGCCGCGCTCGAGCACCCCAACATCGCCCGTCTCTACGCCAGCGGCACCGCCCCCACAGCCGGCGGGGAGGTCCGCTGGCTGGCCCTCGAACGGGTCCGCGGCGAGCCCCTGACGAGCTTCGCCGAAAGCCGCAGTCTCGACCACGCTGACCGTCTGCGGCTGCTCGCGACCCTCTGTCGCGCCGTCCATTTCGCCCACTCCCGCGGCATCGTCCACCGCGAGCCGCAGTCTCGACCACGCTGACCGTCTGCGGCTGCTCGCGACCCTCTGTCGCGCCGTCCATTTCGCCCACTCCCGCGGCATCGTCCACCGCGACCTGAAGCCGGCCAACATCCTGGTGGGCGAAGACGGCATCCCGCGCATCCTCGATTTCGGCATCGCGCACGTTGCCGGCCCCGAGGGCGATCAGCTCACCCGTGCCGGCGAAGTCCTCGGCACGGTGCCCTACATGAGCCCCGAACTGCTCGAAGGCGGCGCCCGGCAGGCCGATCCCCGCAGCGACGTCTGGTCCCTCGGCGTGGTGGCCTACCAGCTTCTGAGTGGACGGCTGCCCTACCCCGGCACCGAGACCGCCACCACCCTTTCGGCCCTGATGCAGCTCCGTGCCCAGCCGCCCATGCGCCTCGGCAGCGTCGCGCCCGCCGCCCGCGGCGACACGGAAACCGTGGTCATGAAGGCCCTGGCGCTGGAAGTGGACCGGCGCTACGACTCGGCTGCCGAGCTGGCCGCCGACATCGAACGCATCCTGGCGCGGCAGCCGGTGGCAGCCCGGCGTCCCACCCTGGGCTATGTCCTGGGACTGTTCGTCCGCCGCCACAAGGCGGTCACCGCCGGCGCCGCACTGGCAGTCACCGCCATGATCGGCGCCACCCTGGTGTCCACCCATTTCGCGCTGGCGGAGGCCGAGGCGCGCGCCGCCGCCGAGTCGCGCGCCTCGGAACTGGCGGCCGTGAACGCCTTCCTCGAACGCATGCTCACGTCCGCCGATCCGGAGCAGGCGCGCGGCCGCTCCATGACAGTCCGTGAAATCGTCGACGAGGCCCGCTCCACGCTGGAAGTGGACAGCCACATGCCGGCCGCCGTGGCCGATGCCCTGCGGTGGACCCTCGGCAACACCTACATGAAGCTCGGCGAGTTCGACGCCGCGCTGACGCTGCTGCAGCAGGCCCGCACATCGGCACGGCAACGCGGCGATCAGGCGCTGGCTGATCAGCTGCTGGTGGGGATGGCCGCCACGATGCAGCAGCAGGGCCACTACGCCGAAGCCGAGGCCGCCCTGAGCGACTACCTCGCACAGCCCTTTCCCGTCGAAGCAGCGGCCATGCGCAACCGGCTGGCCGCCGAACAGACCCTGGGGCAGGTCATTGCGCTGTCAGGCCGCAGCGACGAAGGGCTGGCCCTGCTCGAACCCCTGTTCGAGCGGGCCGGCGACCTGCTCGGAATCGCCGACATGCTCACCATCAGCATCGGCAACGATCTGGCGGCCACGCTGCGGGATGCGAACCGCATCGACGACGCCGTCGCCCTGGCCGAGGAGATCTGGCAACGCCGCCGGGACGCCCTCGGCGCGGATCATCCCGACACCCTGCTGACCCTGAACCTGATCGGCGCCACCCTGCACAGTCAGGGTGAGTTCGAGCGCGCCCTCGAAGTCCTGCAGCAGGCCGGCGAAGGGCGGGAGCGGGTGCTCGGGCGCGATCACATCCAGACCGTGGCCTCCTTCCAGAACATCGCCGTGGCGCTGGTGGAGCTGAAGCGGCCGGAGGAGGCCCTGTCCATCCTGGAGTGGGTGGTCCCCGCCACGGTCGGCCACTATGCGCCGGATCACACCCGCGCCCTGCGCATCCAGAACATCCAGGCCTATGCCCTGGAGGACGCCGGACGGCTCGACGAGGCCGAAGTGATCTTTCGCCGCATCGTGACCACCCAGGAACAGGCCGTCGGTCCCGGTCACCCCGAGAACTTCGCCCACGTCAACAATCTCGCCATGCTGCTGATCAAGCGGAATCGCGCCGACGAAGCACGGGAGCTGTTCGAGCAACTGCTGCCCGCTATGGCCGCGGCCATCGGTGAGCAGCATCCGCTGTATCTGATCTACCAGTCCAACTACGGCCATGGCCTGAATGCGCTGGGGGAGCACCGTCTCGCCCGCGACGTACTGACGGCTGCCCACGACGGGCTCGTCAGCGTGGCCGGGGCGGAACATGCCCGCACCGTCACGGCGCGGGAGCGCCTCGACGTCAGTCGTGCAGCACTGGGCGAGACCCATGCGATGGCCCCGACGCCGTGACGCCCCTGGAGCTGCTCCTGCTCGCGATCGCCGGCGTGCTGGCCTTCGCACTCTGGCGGGCACGTGCCGATCTGCAGCGCATGCGCCAGGACATGCTCGCCGCCTTCGAACAACAGCGGGAACTCGAACGCGCCCAGGCCAGCGCCGAGGAGCGGGCGCGGATCTATCACGACCTGCATGACGACCTCGGCGCCAAACTGCTCAACCTCATCCTCACCGCCAAGGATCCCCATGACGCCGATCTGGCCCGCTCGGTGATGCAGGATCTGCGGGAAACGGTCTCACGCTCCCGCGGCACCCCGGGAACGCTGCATCAAGTGCTCGGCCAGATCCAGGTGGAGAGCGAGGATCGCCTTGGACTGCTCGACGTGGCGCTGAACTGGCAGCTCGACAACGAACTGCCCGACGTGCAGCTCGACCACGGCCATGCGCTGCACCTCTGTCGGCTGGTCAGAGAAGCGATTTCCAATGCGCTGCAGCACGCCGAGGCCAGGGCCATACGCATCCGGGCACGCATGATCGGCGGCGATCTGGTGATGGACGTCACCGACGATGGCGCCACCACGGTGACGGGAGCCGGACTCGGGGACGGCACCGGCACCACAGGCATGCGGGAACGGGCGCGAGAGATGCAGGGTTCCGTGAGTTGGGATGCCGGTACGGCGGGCGGCACCAAGGTGGTGATCACCATTCCGCTGCCCCAAGGGCAGGCTTGAAACGCATTCGCCAGGCTGGCCCACGGCCGCCGGTATGCGACCCGCAGCCGGGCGCGCGATGGTGGGAACACCCAGGGTCAGACCAAGCCGAAGCACCCTAACCCACTGTTTTGAAATATTTTTTTGGATTTCGAGCCGCCCACTGAGCTGTTAGAGGGTCGTTTTCGGGCCGCAAAATCGACATCTAAGCCGACCGCGCCCCACCCCGCCCTGCTTAAAGGGGCCATTTGGGCTCAGAAACCGTCGCCCTAAGGCCCCAAAAACGTCCAGCCGGAAAATAATCAACAAAATAATCAATCATATAGCTCGAATCACCCTGGTCTGACCCCAGGTAAATCGGCCCTGAGTTTGACCCAGGCGCTGCGCCCGGGTTCGTTGACCTGAATCTGTTGGGGATCGAAGGCGCTGGCACGATTGAGATGCTGGGCATAACGTTTGTCGAACAGGTTGTCGATGCCGGCATCGAGGCGCCAGCGGGCACCCACCGTCCATTGAGCGAATACGTCCAGGACGCCCCAGGCCGATGTCTTGCCCGCATCGAGCCCACTTCCGGTCATCGGATCACTGTCCACTCGACTCTGCTTTGCCGCGCCGCGCCAGCGCAGTCCTGCAAGCCAGCCATCCTGCTCATGGGTGAGCATGGCCAGCCCTTCCAGTGGCGGTGTCTGCGCTACCGGCCGCCGATCACTACGATTCTCGGCGCGGACATAACCTGCGCCGACCTCTGCATGCCATCCGGACGACCACTGCCGCCTGAGTGTCAGCTCTGTGCCGAGCATGCGCACGGCAACGTTTCTGTAGATGGTGGCGTTGTCGCCCGGCACGCCGGTCCGGTCGCGAAGAATGTAGTCGCTGATCCAGTTGTGAAAAACAGCACCGTCGAGCTGCCAGCCATCGCGAGCCATGACGATGCCCAGTTCGAGCTGCCGATGCCGCTCGGCATCGATGTCCGGATGCCCGACCCAGCGGGCGGAGGGATTCATGTTGTCCGACGCGAGGAACCGCTCGGTGGCGTCGGCACTGCGAAAAGTCTGGGACAGTCCCGCATAGACCATGCCCGGGACAGCCGCGAGTTCCCGCTCGAGCCGCAGCAGCGCGCCCCAATGATGTTCGGTCACGGTGCTGGCCTGTGCCCCATCGTAGTAGCGGGCGTAGAGGGCATTCGGGCTCGACATCACGCCTGCCGGCTGCTCTCCAGCAGCGCCGGCACGACTGCGGACCCGATCGAACCGCAACCCCGCCACCAGACGCAGCGCGTCACCCCAGGGCTGATCGAGTTCGGCAAAAGCGCCCAACCGAGCCATGCGAACGTCCGGCCAGAGCACGGACTGCGACTGCCCCGTCATTACATTGCCGCGCACTGCTGCGCGGTCATTGCGATCCCAATCCACACCCAGGCGCCAGGTCTGAGTGTCACGCTCCAGCTCGCCCGTCAGCCGCAGACCCGAGGTGTCGGAAGTCGAGGGCACCCGCAGCGAGGCCATGGGCGCCGGGCGCAGGCTGAAGTTATCCATGACGTGGTCCACTTCAGCATGATGGAACTCTGCCCGGATGTTGCTGAACCAGCCCAGGCTGGCCTGATCGAGCTTCAGGCGCAGCGCCCGATTGTCGGATTTGGGAGAGTCCATGCCGGCACCGGCAAACAGGACATCCCTGAGCTGCTGCGCCTCCAGGCTCAACTCCAGCGTCGTCTCAGCGCCGACATCGACGCCTGCCACGAAAGCCAGCGTGCGCTCCTCGTAAGCGGAACGCACCTTGCTGCCAGCACCGTCTTCGTAGTTGCCGGCATCCGTGACGCCGCCCACCAGACGCAGATAGCGACGCTGGTCGCCCACGGCCAGATCCGCCCCGAGTTCACGTCCATTGCCATTGCTGCGCAGCCCTGCCGTCAGGCTTCCGAGCCAGGGCCGTTCGTTGCCCAAGGCCGGCCGCATGCGCTCCATGAGGATGGTTCCGCCCGGGCCACCGCTGTATTCGAGGCTGCGCATGCCCTTCACCACCGTTACCTGGTCGTAACCCAGGGCCGACGCATAGGCCGTGGGTGGATCCATGCGATTGGGGCAGGCGCCCTGCACGAAGGCGCCGTCGAGGAGGACATTGATGCGATTCTGGCCCAGACCGCGAATGGCTGGATCAGTGCCGTGACCACCCATGCGTGAGCCGGAGAGGCCGGGAATCTCCCGCAGTCGATCCGCCAGTTCCCGGGCCACCGGCAGGTCGCGGGCCACGAGGGTCGGATGCCCTTCGCTTCGGGCACCCGTCACCACGAGCACCTCGAGTCGGGCACCCGGCGCGGCTTCGATCCGCTCCGTGGTCTGCGCCAACCCCGGTGCCGCCAGCAGCGCAGTCACACCAAGCATGCAGCACCGACTCCCCCGTTCCCTCATCCCAGACATCTCCACTCCTCAAAGACGGGCCCGCAACCTGCCGGCAGCAATCAATCCAAACTGTGCAGGCCGCATTCTGCCGCCGCGCCCAATCACCTGGAATGTGACAAGTTGTCGCAGGGGGCGAGGAAGCCCGACGCAGGGGTTATGCTTTCCAACAGCATCCCACCGCGGCTGCACGGCGGGCGCGAGCGACACCATTGCACTCGAACGGATCGATCCTGGCGCAGACGGGTGTCAGGCTGGGCAGCACGCACGGGAGAGGTGAGCCATGACATTCGAACGCTGGCAGCTGGGCGGAATCTGGATCACCAAGATCCCGGAGCAGGACCGCATTCCGGGCATGAAGGCACTGCTGCCTGACGCCACGCCCGACGCCCTCACCGCCATCCCCTGGCTGCGCCCGCATTTCGTCAGCGCGGACGGCAAGCTCAACGCGAGCATCCACGCCTTTGTGGTGGAGACGCCGGATCGCTGCCTGCTGGTGGACACCTGCGTGGGCAATGACAAACCGCGCAGCTATGCTGGCTGGGACCGCATGCAGGGCCCCTTCCTGGAGCGGCTTCAAGCCGCCGGCTACCCGCCGGACCGCATCGACACGGTGCTCTGCACCCACATGCACGTGGATCACGTCGGCTGGAACACCCGCTGGGTCGGCGGCCGCTGGGTGCCGACTTTCCCCCGGGCCCGCTACCTGTTCAGCCGCATCGAGTATCAGCACTGGCGTTCCGAAAGCGAGCAGGGGCCCAGTGCAGATGGGATGGATCCAGCAACGGTGCTGGCCGACTCGGTGCAGCCCATCCTCGATGCGGGCCTGGCCGAGTTCGTGGATGCGCCGTTCGAGGTCGGCACCGGGGTGCGCCTGCTGCCGACGCCGGGCCACACCCCCGGCCACGTCAGCGTGGAACTCGACTCCGGCGGCCTCAAGGCGCTGATCACCGGCGATCTGCTGCACCACCCCTGTCAGATCGCGCGGCCCCACTGGGCAGCCAGCGCCGACGAGGATCCCGTGCAGGCCAGGACGACGCGTGCTGCCGTACTCCAGCGTTCAGCGGACAACGGAGAACTCGTCCTCGGCTCCCATTTCGCCACGCCGACGGCCGGGCGGATCCTGCGCGATGGCGACACCTATCGACTGGCGACGGACTGAGCCGGATGCCGCCCGGTCGACCCGGGCAGGATTCGCAGCCACGCAAGGGCCACGTTACCCTGGGGCCATCCTGGTCAAAATGGAGACCCGCCCCATGAGCCACGTCTACGGTGTCACAGAGATCGTCGGTTCCTCCACGGAGAGCAGCGACGATGCCATTCGTCAGGCCATCGCCAAGGCCAGCGAGACCGTGCGTAACCTGGAATGGTTCGAAGTGACCACGCAACGTGGTCACATCGAGAACGGTCAGGTCGCGCACTTCCAGGTCGCCCTCAAGATCGGCTTCCGCTACGACCGCTGACCGAGGTGGTCACTTGGCAGTGAAGAAATCCGCCCGCGGGGTCATGGTCTCGTCGTAGACCGGCTCCCGCAGATCGCAGCGGAACTTGTCATTGTCGGCGCCGGCGAGGCCGATCTCGCCGAGCAGGTCGCGCATGTTGAAGTAGTTCTGATGCTGGAAGTGGGCTGCCAGCGACGCCTCGTCCTCCCACAGCTCGTACACGGCGATGCGACCGGGCACGCAGGGGTCAGGGGAGAAGACATAGGCGTGACATCCGGGCTCGTTGTCCCGGGTGGCCTGCTGCAGCGGCTTCGACCGCTCGATGGCGCTGTCGCGCGCAGCGGGATCCTGCAGGTCGATGGTGCCGGCAATGATGATCATGGTGCTTCTCCTTCATGGGTGAATGGCGCCGGCGCACGTTTTACCACAGTCCTGCGGCGCCGACAGCGCTCGGAGCAGTCAAGCGCTTCCTCCCGGCAGCGTCGCCAGCCGCCCGGGCCCAGAGAAGGAACGGCCACAGGCCACACCAAGCCGGTTCGGAAGCAGGGATTTCCGGCAGGCCGAGGCTACGGCCTCGTGCTGGCTACCAGGGCTCGACCCAGGGCCGCAGATCGATCTCCTGGCTCCAGGCGCTGCGTGGCTGGCTGTGCAGCATCCAGTAGCTCTCGGCGATGTCGTCCGGCACCAGCACGCCATCCGGCGGACGCTGCTCGAACACCTCCGGCATGCGCCGGCGGATGAGCGGCGTGTCGATGGGGCCGTCGACGATGACGTGGGCAACATGGATGTTCCGGGGCTGCAACTCCCTCGCCATGGACTGGGCGAGGGCCCGCAGAGCGTGTTTGGAGCCCGCGAAGGCCGCCATGCCCGACAAGCCGCGGGTGGCGGATGTCGCCCCCGTGAACAGAATCGTTCCCCGCCCCCGGTCGAGCATGCGCCGGCTCACCTGCTGGCCGAACAGGAAGGCACCGAAGGCATTGATGCGCCAGACCCGCTCGTAGTCGGCCGGGTCGAGTTCCGTGATGGAGCCACGCACCCCGACCGCCGCGTTGTAGCAGGCCACCTCGATGGGCCCGACCCGGGACTCCACTTCCGCCACCAGATCCGCCACCGAAGCCGGATCCGTGGCATCGCAGGAAAAGGCATGGGCCTCACCCCCTGCAGCCTCGATCTCGGCGACAAAGTCCGCGAGCTTCTCGCCCTGCCGGCGGGCCACGCAGGCCACATAACCCTCCCGGGCAAAACGACGCGCCACGGCGCTGCCGGTGGCAACGCCGGCGCCGAGAACCAGAACGACACGGGGTTCGGACATGCTTCAGCACCTCGATGGAAAGACGCGCCATTGTGGGCGCATTTCGTCTGCAACGAAATGCGTCTCACGAAGTGCGCCGCGAAGCGGGGCGCGCCGGGGATGGCGCGCAACCGAGCGCTATTTCGCGCAGCGAAATGCGCCGATTGGGATGACATCCACCGAAGGCAACGACTTCAGCTTCGGCAGAGCGCTTCGAGATCGGCCCATTTGCCTGCGGCAAATAGGGCTCTCCCACAAGGCGGAACGCCAGCTTCAAGCGACACGCCACTGTGGGCGCATTTCGTCTGGAACGAAATGCGTCGCACGAAGTGCGCCG
>JAFIFL010000123.1 GCA_020832055.1 Gammaproteobacteria bacterium | reverse complement strand
ACCCCAGTTGTGGGAAGGCCCTGATCGCCCAGCGATTGGGCCGATCTGGAGGCGCTCTGCCGAAGCTGAGGGCGCCGCCTTCGCTGGGAGTCCTGCAGATCGGCGCATTTCGCGGTGCGAAATAGCGCTCTCCCACAAGGGCTTGCCGCCTGAAGCTGGCGTCACCCCAGTTGTGGGAAGGCCCTGATCGCCCAGCGATTGGGCCGATCTGGAGGCGCTCTGCCGAAGCTGAGGGCGCCGCCTTCGCTGGAAGTCCTGCAGATCGGCGCATTTCGCTGTGCGAAATAGCGCTCTCCCACAAGGGCTTGCCGCCTGAAGCTGGCGTCACCCCAGTTGTGGGAAGGCCCTGATCGCCCAGCGATTGGGCCGATCTGGAGGCGCTCTGCCGAAGCTGAGGGCGCCGCCTTCGCTGGAAGTCCTGCAGACCGGCGCATTTCGCTCCGGGAGATAGCGCTCTCGACACTGAATCGGACCTCCCACCCAGCCTGCTGCTGAGCCACAATGGGCCTCGACTCTGAGGGGAGTAGGGCATGACTGAGGTGGCGCAGCGGGACCTGCTCAGCCAGCTGGCTGAGGTGCAGGGTGAGAAAGTGGGTGTGATTGAGGATCTGCCTGATGGTCGCAAGCGGGTCTGGAGCTATGCGGAGCTCGAGGCCAATGCCAACCGTCTGGCGCGGCTGCTCATTGAGCAGGGGGTGGGGCCGCGGGACAAGGTGATCTGGTGTGGCCAGAACTCGCCCTGGATCGTCGCCGTAATCCACGCTTGCCGGAAGATCGGCGCGGTGGCCGTGCCGCTCAATTATCGCCTGACGGAGGAGGAGGCCGCCTATGTGGTCGACAACTCCGATGCCGTTCTCGCTTTTGTGGATGCAGAGTTTGCCGAGCTGTTCCAGGCCATCCGGCCGCAGACTCCCAGGCTGGCCCGGGAGCTGGTCTTCGACGGCGCGCCGGGGCAGGGACAGCTTGCTGCGGATGAGCTGATTCCGGCCAAGGACGCGTCCGAACTCGCACTGCGCATCGAGCCCGGCACGGCCGGCACCATGATCTACACCTCCGGCACCACGGGTAAGCCTAAAGGGGCCGTGCGCACCGGTGTCGGCGATCCGGAGCAGGTGGCGCGCATGATCGCCTTCTACGGTTATCGGCCTGATGATGTCTACCTGACCACGGGGCCCCTCTACCACTCCGGCCCCAGCGGGTTCATGGCCATCGGGCAGATGCTCGGCAATACCGTGGTGCTGCAGAAGAAGTTCGACCCCGAGGACTGGCTGCGGCTGGTGGATACCTACAGAGTGACGAGCACGTTCTCGGCGCCGGCTCCGGTGCGCATGATCTGTAACCTGCCGGCGGACGTCATCGCCAAGTACGATCGTAGTTCCATCCGGGTGACGATCGCCAATGCGGCGCCCTGGTCCTATGCCCTGAAGCTGCTCTATCTGGACATCTTCCCCGAGGACTCTCTGTTCGAGGTTTATGGTTCTACGGAGCTGGGCGTGAACACCATTCTGCGGCCCGAGTTCCAGCGCGCGAAGCCCGGATCCTGCGGTCAGCCGGCACCGGGCGTGGAGATCTGCCTCTTCGATGACGACGGCCAACCGGTCACTGAGGTCGGCAAGGAAGGCGAGCTTTACGTGCGCAGCGCCAGCGTCTTTACCACCTACCACAAGGCTCAGGACAAGTACGAGGCGGATCGTCGTGACGGCGGCTGGCAGACGGTCGGTGATATCGCCTACCGGGATGCGGAGGGCTTTTACTACATCTGCGACCGCAAGAAAGACATGATCATTTCCGGTGGGGTGAACATCTACCCTGCTGAGATCGAAGCAGCGCTGGAGACCCACCCGGACATCGTCGACGTCGCCGTATTCGGCATTCCCAACGAACAGTGGGGAGAGCAGGTGCACGCCCACGTGGTGCTGCGTGCGGGAACAACGGTCAGCGCCGAGCAGGTCCAGGCCTTCGCGCGGGAGCATCTGGCCGGCTACAAGGTGCCCCGGTCAGTAGAGTTCGTGGCAGATATTCCGCGTACGGGTACCGGCAAGATTCTCAAGCGGGAGTTGCGCAAGCCCTATTGGGAAGGACAGACCTCGCGGGTGGGCTGACGCAGGTCGGCGACGTCACCTTTGTGGGAAGCTGCGCAGCGGAGCAGCGATCTGGATGGCGGTCAGCGAAGGCAGTGACATCAGCTTCGGCACGGCGCTTTGCAATCGGCCCAATCGCTTTGCGATTAGGGCCTTCCCACAGTCGGGCCACGCTTTTACGTTTGTGGGAAGCTGCGCAGCGCAGCGAAGCAGCGATCTGGATGGCGGTCAGCGAAGGCAGTGACATCAGCTTCGGCCTAGCGCTTCGCGATCGACCCGGCCCTTAGAGTGCTTCCGGCGGGCGATTGACCGGGTCGCCGTATTCCTCTGGGGGTACGGACGTGCCGAGAAGGATGCTGTAGCCGTCAGGGCTGTACTCGGCGTGGAGGACGCGGGCGGGGACGATCACCCGGGTGCCGGTGCCGCAGGACATGCGTTCGCCGGTTCCGATGTCGGTGAGCTCCAGGGTGCCTGCGGTGAGGTAGAACTCGGAACTGAAATGGTGCCAATGCGCGCCGTTATCCACCGGCGGCACATCAAGCTCCAGGACATGATCGAGCCCGGCCCGGGCGAAGGCGGCCCGTGCTTCGGCTTCGCCCTGCCAGGCATCCTGTTCGACCCGGGCCCGCGTCATGGTCACCCTCCCGCTGATCCTTTTGTCACTTACCCTTGAACTGCGGCGGCCGCTTCTCCAGGAAGCTGGCCATGCCTTCCTTGAAATCCTCGGTGCGGAACAGGGGCAGCAGCTGCAGGAACACGTGGTGGACGTGATCGTTGAAGGTCTCGTTCATGCCCATGCGCATCATGCGTTTGGCAGCCTGTACCGCCAGGGGAGCGTTGTTGGCGATCTCGGTCGCCAGGGCCGCGGCCTTGGACGCCACTTCATCCGCTGGTACCACGTGGGCGACGAGGCCGAGTTCGCGACACTCTTCGGCCGTCAGGGTGCGGCCGGTGAAAATCAGCTCGGCGGCTTTCTCCCAGCCCAGCAGGCGCGGCAGGAGCCAAGTGCCGCCGGATTCCGGCAGCACGCCACGGGCAGTGAATGCCGCGGCGAGCTTGGCATTGTCCGCCATGACCCGGATGTCGCAGCCCAGAGCCATGTCCATGCCGTAGCCGGCGGCGGAGCCGTTGAGGGCGCAGATGGTGGGCGTGTCCAGGTTATGCATGACCGTCGGTGGCGTCGCGCGCAGGTCCAGATTGCTGAAGCCACCGGCACTGGAACCGCCGATCTGGCCGCTGGTGAGATCGAGGCCGGCGCAGAAGAAGCGACCCTTGCCGGTGAGGATGATGCAGCGCACCGCAGGATCGCGGTCGGCTTCGAGCATACGCTCGGTAACGGCGTCGAGCATGGGGCCCGAAATGGTGTTGCGCTGCTGCTCACGATTGATGGTGATGGTGGCGATGTGATCGGCCACGCTGTAGAGGACGTCGTCCTCGGCTTGGGGTGCTGCTTCGGCCATGGGGTTGCTCTCCGTTGATCAGTCGATGTCTGTGGCTCGGGCCTCGGGCGGATGGCGGCGTACGCTCAACCGCGGGCGGGCATGAGTTCTTCGGAAATCCGGTAGCCGGCCTCCACCGGAATGCGCAGCCAGACGCCATCATCGCGCTTCTCTGTCCAGGGCGTCACGGTGACGATGGGTTTGGCCCTCGCGGCCTCGATGGCGGCGTCCACCGTGGACGAATCTGCCAGTTTTTCGACGTTGCGCAAGGTCGGAAAGATGACCGTACGGTGGCCAGCGGCGGCGTCGTCGAGAACCTGCTGCGGACGGATCCAGACGGAATCCACGGATTCGTGGCCGTCGTGGAGCAGGACATGGTCCTCCGGGGCGCGGGCGATGAAGAAGTGGGTGTCGAAGCGCTTGGGCATCATGTCCGGCGTCACCCAGTGGGCGAAGTGGACGAGCCGGTCGCAGGCCAGTCGCAGACCCTCGCTTTCGAGGAAGTCCTTCAAGGCCACTTCGCCACTGTGCAGGGTCGTTCGATAGCCTTCCAGGGTGGCCAGCCGTTCACCGCTGATCAGGTCATCGCTGCCCTCTGGGCGGGCCAGCAGCACGCCGGACTCCTCGAAGGCCTCGCGAACGGCGCCGATCTGCATGGCGCGCATGACAGGGTCGGAGTCGGCGCCGTCGCAGCAGACCGCCAGCTCCGGGTCCTGATCCTGGGCGTCGATCTTGCCGCCGGGAAACACCAGTGCGCCGGAGGCGAAGTCGATCTGATGGTGGCGGACCACCATGAAGGTTTCGAGTCCCTCAGCGGGATCGTCACGCAGGAGGACGATGGTGGCGGCGGGTAAGGGTGTGGCTGCTGTCTTGCTCTCGGCCAAGTGGGTTCCCCTCGATGGGCCTGGATTAATGGCTATATATTAAGTCAAAGGTGCCTGCAGCGCATTCGGGATCGCTATCAGGATCGATGCTTTGGACGCAGCTAGCTTTTGGGGCTTGCTGCAGCCAAGAGCCTTTACCATCCGATCGCCGCCATGTCGTTGATGAGCGATCCCGATCCCGATTGTCGCGAGGACCTTCAGCGTCCGGCCACGACCCGCATGAAGGTATCCATCGCAGCCTTCTTCGCGTCGCCCTGGCCGAGGGTGAAATCGGGGATGATCATCTCGTCGACGCCGGCGGCGGCGTAGTCGTCGATGATGGCGGCGATCTCCTCCGGTGTCCCGATCATGGTGGCCATCTGCATGGGCGTCTGCCGCCGCTGCTCCAGCCAGGCCCGATCTTCGCTCATGAACAGCAGGGCCTGGGCGGACTTGTGGATGCTGGCCGGGTCGCGGTCGATCCTGGCGCAGTGGTCAGTCAGGACGCCGACCTTGTGGCGCAGGGTGTCGGGCGTGCCCCAGACGTTCCACTCGTCGGCCCAGCGGGCGGCGATCTTCAAGGTCACCTTCTCGCCGCCGCCACCGATCAGCAGTGGCATCGGCCGCTGCAGCGGCTTGGGTTCCAGCGATGCGTCGTCGAGCTGGTAGAAACGCCCGGCGAAGTCGCTTTTGGGTTCACTGTAAAGCGACTTGATCACGGCACAGGCCTCGTCCAGCCGGGCCAGTCGTTCGGCGACGTCGTAGAAGGGGATGCCGTACTGGTGATGCTCGTTCTCCTGCCAGCCGGCGCCGAGGCCGAGGACGAACCGGCCGCCACTGAAGTGGTCTATGGTGGCGGCCATCTTGGCCAGCACGGCCGGGTGCCGATAGGTGTTGCCGGCCACCAGCGAGCCAATCCGGATCCGTGGAATGCTCACAGCCAGCGCACTGAGCGTGGTGAAGCACTCCGGCCAGGGCGTGCTGGTGTCCTCGGCATTGGGCATGAAGTGATCGGCAAACCAGATGCCGTCCCAACCGGTGGCCTCCGCATGGCGGCAGAGGTCCAGAACCGTGTCGAAATCCTGCATGGGTGCAGGCCAGAAGCTGAATTTCATGACGACCCTCCAAGGTGGAGGATGACACTACCGCAGCCGCGGGACCGAGGTCGAGTTTGCTGCTCGGGCGGGACTGAAACCGGCCAATGGGGCAGAATGCGCGCCCTCATGACAGATGAATGACATGGAGGTGAATCCATGGGATGGCGCATTTGGCCCGCAGGGCTGCTGCCCGTATTCCTGCTGCTGCTCCTGACCGATGCGTCTGCGGCGCAGGATGAGGCTTGGCGCGTCAGCGGGGATCTGCGCTTCGGCTGGTACGCCGACGAGCGGCGAACACGGACAGCGGAGAAGCAGCGCAACGACGAGGGTCGCATGCGGCTGCGGGCCGCACTCGACGGCGACCTTGGCGGTGGCTGGTCGGCGCGGGGGCGGCTGGCGGCCACAGCGGGGACCGACACGGCTCCCGAGCGATTTTATCTGCGCTTCGATGCGCCCACGCGTTCGGGTTCGGGGCTGGGCGATGCGACCCTCGATCAGCTTTATCTGCGTCACGAGAGCGGGGAGTGGCGTGTCACGCTGGGGCGATTCTCCAGCGGTTTCGATCTGCTCGGCGTGGCCGGCAAGTCACTCGATCGCAAACCTGCCAGTAACGTGTCCATCACCTGGACCGACGGCATTCACTTCGAGCGCCGCCTGAGCACCGGCTGGCGTGCCCATGCGGTTCTGCAGTATCAGGATTCCGACGGGCTGGGCCAGTCCACCCAGGCGCCTTTGGATTACTCCCGCGGGGACAGTCGGGTCGGCACCTGGTTCGCCCTGGTGGCCGAGCCCGCGGGCGTGTTCGAGCAGCGTTCCCTGAGCGTCACCTGGATGCCTGATACCTTGGCCGCAAAAGGCTTGGCCGATGCGTCGCGCAAGGATTACGTAGCCTTGGATGGCAAGCTGGCTTTGGTCTGGCCCCTCGGGGAGCGCGGCATGCGCCTCATCGTGGGTGGCGAAGTGGGCTACGCGCCCAATCGGCCGGAGCACGCCGCGCTGGCCACCGGCGGGGCGGGTCGGGCAGACGGCTGGGCCTGGCAGATCTCCGCCAACCTCTACGACATCGCTCCGGGCCACAATCTCGGTCTGGTTCATGGCCGTGCCGATCCCGGCTGGCTGCTGTCGCCGGACTACCGCGCCAACGACAGGCTGTCGGAGGTCCGGTATCAGTGGCGCTTTCACCGGGCCTGGTCCATGGAGGCCCGCTACCGCATCCGGGAGGAGCGCCAGATTCCCCCCAGCGCAATGCGTGAACGCCGGGACACGGATCTCTACTTCCGCTTCACGCGGCGGTTCTGAGCAGCGCCGCGTGAAGCCCGTGTCCGGAGCCTCGAGCCTGCAGCGGGACACGCTTTTGGAGCATCACTTGCCTGCAAGCTTCGCGACCACCGGCGCCATGGCCTGGGCGTTGTCGCCGCCGACAGTGATGTAGGAGAAGCCGTAGCGCTCACGGCGTTCCTGCAGGGTGTCGCAGATGGCGTCGACGCTGCCGAGCAGGACGTTGGGGTGCTGCAGGATCTCCTCGGTGGGCAGCCCCATCATGCCGGCCATCTGTTCGGCGACCGGCTGCACATGGTCCGTGATCACGGTGAAGTAGGCACCGATCTCGAGCTCGAGATCCTTGAAACGGTCGCCGGCGGCAGCCTTGACCCATTCCACCTTCTCGGCGGTGGCGGATGCCGTGGAACTGCTCACACCGTCGGGGCCGATGACGCCGGCACGGTTGTTGAAATTGAAGCTGACGATGTCTGCCTCCCGTGCAGCGAGGGACAGGATGCGCTTGGCGCCGCCCCCGATCATGAGCGGAGGCATGGGCTTTTGCACCGGCATCGGTGACCCGGCGAAACCGGAGACCTGGGCGAACTCGCCCTGATGATCGACCTGCTCTCCGCTCATGAGCGCGCGGAACAGCGGGATGTATTCCTGCAGTCGTGAGATGCGCACCCCGGGACGGTCGAAGGGAATACCTGCCGCTTCGTACTCGGCCTCGATCCAGCCGGCGCCGAGCCCGAATTCGAGACGTCCTTCGCTGAGGAAATCGATGGTGGCCGCTGATTTTGCCAGCACCACCGGGTGGTGGTAGTCGATGCAGAACACCCGGCAGCCGATGCGGATGGTCTTGGTGACGGCCGCGGCCATGGTCATGGCGGGAATGCAGGCCAGATTCTGGTGTGGGTGGTTGGTGCTTTCGAGCTTCGGACCTTCACCGAGGAAGTGATCGGCGAGATGGAACGCAGAGTAGCCGAGGTCTTCAGCGCTGCGTGCCATGTCCTTCCAGGCTGCGGCGGAATCGGCACTGAAGGCCTGGACGGCAAAACGGAACGGTTTGTGGCTCATGCGATCATTCTCCTCGATTCGTTTCAGAGCGGAGCTTACTTCAGCACGCGTGCTTGTCCAATCGGCGACCGTCAGCGGCTGACCTGCTCCTTGGCCCAACGGTAATCGGCCTTGCCGGCAGGGCTGCGCAGAACCTGCTGCACTTCGACGAAGGCCTTGGGCAGTTTGTAGCGGGCGAGATGCCGGCCGCATTCCTCGAGCAGGGCCGCTTCGTCGAGAGTCACGCCCTTGCGCATCTGCACCACGGCCACCACTTCCTGGCCCCAGCGCTCGCTGGGGCGTCCGGCGACCACGGCATCGTAAACATCGGGGTGCTGTTTCAGGGCGTGTTCCACTTCCTCGGCGAAGATCTTCTCACCCCCGGAATTGATGGTCACCGAATCCCGGCCGTGCAGTTCGATGGCGCCATCGGCCAGCAGTCTGGCGCGGTCGCCCGGGACCGAATAGCGCACGCCGGCGATGGTGGGGAAGGTCTTCGCGGTCTTGGCGGGGTCACCGAGATAGCCAAGCGGCACCTCGCCTTCTTTGGCCCACCAGCCCATGCCCTCGTGTCCCGGCTCGAGTACTGCCGTCATGTCCTCGCTGACCACGGTACTGCCTGGCCCGGGGAGGAAGCGGCCGGTGTTGGCGCCAGTCTCCTTCGTGGCGACGTTGGAGCCCTGGCCGCCGGCCTCGGAGGAGCCGATGGAATCGGTGATGGTGACGTGGGGCATGAGCTCGAGCAGCGCTTCCTTGTAGGAGGCGTTCAGCGCCGCGCCGCCGGAGAGAATCATCATCAGGGAGGAGGTGTCGTATCGGCCTGCCTGCAGCGCATCCACCAGCGGTCGTCCGAAGGCGTCGCCGACGATCAGCAGCATGTTGATCTTCTCGCGCTCGATGACGCGGCAGACGTCGTCGGCATCGAAGCGTTCGACGATGTCCTGGATCACCACGGTATTGCCGGCATGCCAGGCGCCCAGAGCGATCCAGTGTCCGGCGCCATGCATGAATGGCGGCGACGGCAGCACCCGCATGCCGCCGGCGGCGGCGCGGGCAGCGAACTCGTCGAGGCTGTCGATGATGTGCCGGTCCAGCGGATCACGGCCACCGAGGGCAGCCACCAGAATGTCGGCCTGACGCCAGAGCACACCCTTGGGCATGCCCGTGGTGCCCCCCGTATAGAGGATGTAGAGGTCATCCGGGGACCAGGCGAGATCGGGCCTGGCCGGGGAGGCTTCGGCCAGGGCCTCCTCGTAGCGTGCAGCACCCGGCAGCAGCGCCTCGCCTGAATCGTCAGCGACCTGCAGCAGCACTTCCAGGCTCGGCACCTGCTCGCGGATGGCCGCGACGCGGGGAGCGAAAACATCGTGGTAGACGATGCCGCGGGCCCTGGCGTCATTGAGCAGATAAACCAGTTCCTCTTCCACGTAGCGGTAGTTGACGTTGAAGGGCGCCACCCTGGCCTTGAAGGCGCCGAGCATGCCTTCCATGTACTCGTTGCCGTTGTGCAGGTAGAGCGCCAGATGGTCCTGGCCTGACTCGTGGGGGGCGAGCTTGGCACGCTCAGTGTGGCAGCCGAGACCGGCAGCCGTGAGCACGTTGGCCAGCCGCCGGGTCCGTTCGGTGAGTTCAGCGTAGCTGAAACGTCGATCGCGGAAGACGAGCGCTTCGCGATCGGGAACTGCGGCGGCCACCGCTTCCTGCACGGCTGCGAGATTGAAGGTCACGGGCTCGAGTCTCCTCATCGGATGAAGGGCGGCGGGCATTCTGCCCCGATTTCATTGCCGAGGGACAGGGCTGGCCGGCGCCGGGCGCGGTCTCCAATGGCGGCCACAGCGCTTTCGGCCGGTGACTGTTGCTACAATCGCCGCCTGTTCCGATTCAGACAGGGAGAACTTCATGGGTCAGCTCGACGGCAAGGTGGTGCTCGTCACCGGTGCGGCAAGGGGTATCGGGCGCGAGTGCGCACTGCTCGCGGCGAAGGAAGGTGCCAAAGTGGTGGTCAATGATCTCGGAGCCTCGGTGCGTGGCGAGGACGAAGGGATCGGCAATCCGGCCCAGGACGTGGTGGACGAAATCGCAGCCATGGGCGGCGAAGCCGTGGTGGATGGCCACAGTGTCAGTGATCGCGCCGGTGCCAAGGCCATGGTGGAACTGGCGCTGGATACCTTCAAGGGTCTGCACGCGGTGATCAATCCCGCCGGCATCCTGCGCGACAAGATGTTCCACAAGATGGACGATTCGGACTGGGAGGCGGTCCTCGACGTGCACTTGAACGGCCACTTCAATGTGGCGCGGGCGGCCATCAACCACTTCAGGGATCAGGAGGAGGGCTCGTTCGTCATGTTCACCTCCACTTCCGGTCTCATCGGCAATCTCGGTCAGGCCAACTACGCGGCGGCCAAGATGGGCATCGTCGGCCTGTCGCGGATCATCGCCATGGAAGGGGCGGCCAAAAACGTCCGCTCCAACGTCATCGCACCCTTTGCCTGGACCCGCATGATCGCCACCATTCCGGTCAAGGACGAGGCCAGCGCCAAGCGCGTGGAGGCCTTCCAGAAGAACATGCGGGCAGATCAGGTGGCGCCGCCGGCCGTGGCGCTGTGTGGGCCGTCGGCGAAGCATGTCAGCGGCCAGATATTCACCGTGCGCGGCAATGAGATCTTCCTCATGAGTCAGCCGCGGCCCATTCGTGGCATGGCCCGGCTGGAAGGCTGGACGCCGGAGACCGTGGTCGATCACGCCTTCAAGTCCATGTCGCCGCAGTTTACGGACCTCGGCGCCACCGCGTCGGTGTTCAACTGGGATCCGGTATGAGGCGGACCATCTGATGAGGGAGGGCGGCACCATGAAGCAGCTCATGAGCTGGCTGGGCAAGGGCATGCTCGCCGTGGTGCCGGCCCTGGTGACCCTCTACGCGCTGGTCTGGCTGTTCAGCACGCTGGAGGGGTTGCTCGGTGTGCCGCTGGAAGCGGTCTTCGGGCAACGCGTCTACGTCCCGGGGATGGGCCTGCTGCTCGCTGTGGGATTGCTGGTCGGCATCGGTGTGCTGATCGATCTCTATGTGGGTCGGCTGGTCGTCGATGCCATGGAGTCGATGATCGATCGCGTGCCGGTGGTGAAGTCCATCTACGGCGCGGTCCGTGACCTGCTGCAGTTCGCCATTCCCGGCAAGGACGAGGAAGCGCGACGGGTGGTGGCCTGGGAGTGCAAACCTGGCGTATGGATGGTGGGCTTCGTCACCGGTCCGGCCTTCGTGACCGTCGGCGAGGACGGTCTGGATCGGGTGTCGGTGTATTTCCCCATGAGCTACCAGATCGGCGGCTATACCTTCCTGCTGCCCGAGTCGGAACTGACCACGCTGGACATGACCGTGGAGGATGCCATGAAGGGCGTCCTGACGGCGGGCGTGATGGGGCGCGAGAATCCCGAGCGCTGAGTCATCGGCGACTCACAGGCTGGCGATGGCCGCGTCCACCGCTTCCCGCAGAATCGCCACACCGCGCTGCAGTTCTGCTTCGGTGATGGTGAACGGCGGCCCCAGGCAGACGATGTCGCGGATGGTGCCGGTACCGCCCCAGTACGCATAGATGCCGCGCTCGAGCCCTGCGGCGACGATCCTGCGGGTGACGCCGGCGTTCTGGGGGAAGGGCTCGAGGGTCGAGCGGTCGGCGACCACTTCGATGGCCTGCAGCAACCCGCAGCCGCGCACCTCGGCGACGTGCGGGTGATCGGCGAAGGCCTCCTCGAGCCAGTTGGTCAGCTTGTCACCGAGCATGGCTGACCGCGCCACCAGTTCTTCCCGTTCGAGTATGTCCAGGACCCGATCGGCGGCGGCGCAGGCTGCCGGATGGGCGCCGAAGGTGTGGAACATGATTTCCCCGCCGCTGGCGGCGATGGGTTCGAGCACCGCATCGCTGGCGAACAGGCCGCCAATGGGGGCGTAGCCACCGGCCAATCCCTTGCCGGCCACCAGCAGGTCCGGTGCCAGATCCCAGTGGTCGCAGGCAAACCGGCGACCGGTGCGGCCGAAACCGGTCATGACCTCATCGAAGATCAGCAGGATGTCATGTTGATCGCACAGGGCACGGATGCGCGGCCAGTAATCGTCCGGGGGAATCAGGGCGCCGCCGGAGGATCCGACGATGGGTTCTGCCATGACGGCAGCGACGGTCTCGGGGCCCTCGGCATCGATCACCGCCGCCATGGCGTCGGCGTAGTAGCGTCCGAGCTGATCGGTGGCCACGCCCTGCGGTCCCCGCAGCGCGTAGGGTGTGGGTGCGCGAGGATGGTCCTGGAGCACGGCTTCGAGTCCAATGCGGCGGGCGGCGTGGCCTCCGAGGCCGGTCGTGGCCAGGGTGGTGCCGTGGTAGGACAGCTCCCGGCCGATGATCTTGTTCTTGCGCGGGAGGCCCCGGGCGGTGAAGTGTTGCACCGCCACCTTCATGGCAGATTCGTTGGCCTCGGAGCCGCCGCTGGCGAAGTAGGCGCGGGTCAGGCTCGGTGGCAGCCAGTTCCGGCGCAGGCGCGCTACCAGAGTTTCCCGGCTCGGCGTGGACCAGGGCGGCACCACATAGGTGAGCCGCTCCGCTTCGTCGGCCATCGCCCGGGCCACTTCAGCGCGGCCGTGGCCGATGTTCACGGCGATGGCGCCGCCGGCGAGATCGAGAATCTGCCGTCCGTCATCGGTGACCAGGGTGGCGCCCCGGGCGGATACGATGCGCAGGCTCTGGCGCCCGGGCAGGAACGGCCAGAGATCGTCGTTCGCGGTCATACCAGCCATCCTCCCAGTCGGGCATGGGGGTTCAAGGGCCACAGAGCGTCAGGGGCTGCCTTGGCATAGGGGATCTCCCTCGGGTCACCGGTGGGGCGGCCGTCGCTGCGACGCTGCAGCAGGGTGTCGCGCCAGACGCTCCAGCCGGCCGGGAGCGACGAGAACGAATGGGTTTCCATGTCCAGGGTGGCGAAGAAGACCGTTGCGGGCACCGGCACGGGGCTCCCGTTTGGCAGCGTGGACGCAGCTTCGACAGTAGCTGAACGGCCCCGGGATTTCACGGTCCGGAGAGACGTGCGTCCCGGCTGCGGAGACGCGCGCATTGTGGGAAAGCCCTGATCGCGCAGCGATTGGGC
>JAFIFL010000122.1 GCA_020832055.1 Gammaproteobacteria bacterium | reverse complement strand
TGGGAGAGCGCTATTTCGCGCAGCGAAATGCGCCGATCTGCATGACATCCAGCGAGGGCTGCGGCGTCAGCTCCGGCAGAGCGTCTCGAGATCGGCCCAATCGCTTTGCGATTAGGGCCTTCCCACAAGTTGGGGTCGCTGCCAGCTTGTGGGCGCCGATCGCGATGACGGCCAGCGCAGGCAGCGCCTTCAGCGCCGCGGAAAGACGTCTTCCACGGTCACCAGCGGGTAGTGGGCCGGATAGGGCCGGGTGGCGGCGCCGCTGTCCACGGCGGCGCGTGCCACCGCATCGGACACAGCGCCGAGCAGCCGCGGGTCCATGGGTTTGGGCAGAATGTACTCGGGTCCGAAGGACATGCTTTCCACCCCCTCGTAGGCCGCCACGATCTCGGCCGGCACGGGCTCCCTGGCAAGGGCGGCGATGGCCGCAACCGCAGCCTGCTTCATGGCCGCGTTGATATGCCGCGCGCGGACATCGAGTGCGCCGCGGAAGATGAAGGGAAAGCAGAGCACATTGTTGACCTGATTCGGGTAGTCCGAGCGTCCGGTGGCGACGATGACGTCGTCGCGGATGGCGTGGGCGCGCTCCGGCCGGATTTCCGGGTCCGGGTTGGACAGCGCGAAGATGACCGGCCTCGGCGCCATGCTTTCGAGGAGTTCCGCCGACAGCAGGTCCGCACCGGAGACCCCGAGGAACACATCCGCGCTTGCCAGCGCATCGGCCAGTGTCCGACAGTCGCTGTCCCTGGCGAACTGGGCCTTGTAGTCCGGCAGGTCCTTGCGGCCCTTGTGGATGCAGCCCTGGCGGTCGAAGACCATCAGGTTCTCTCGTGGCAGGCCCATGTCGAGCAGAAGCTCGAGGCAGGCGGTGCCCGCCGCGCCGCCACCGAGACATACCATGCGCACGTCCTGCAGGCGCTTGCCCTGAAGTTCGAGGGCGTTGAGCAGCCCGGCGGCGACGCAGATGGCGGTGCCGTGCTGGTCATCGTGGAACACCGGAATGCTGCAGCGCTCGATGAGCTGCCGCTCCACCTCGAAACAGGCCGGGGCACCGACGTCCTCGATGTTGATGCCACCGAAGGTGTCGCTGATGCGTGCCACCGTTTCCACGAAGGAGGCCACGTCAGTGGCGTCGACCTCGATGTCGAAGCAGTCGATGCCGGCAAAGCGCTTGAACAGCAGCGCCTTGCCTTCCATCACCGGCTTGCTGGCCAGATGGCCGAGATTCCCCAGGCCGAGGATGGCCGAACCGTTGGTGACGATCCCGACCAGATTGCCCTTGGCGGTGTAGGCGTAGGCGGCCTCCGGGTCGGCCGCGATGCGCCGGACCGGTTCGGCGACACCGGGGCTGTAGGCCAGAGAGAGTTCACGCGCAGAAGCGGAAGGCTTGGTGACTTCGATGGCGATTTTGCCCGGCTGCGGCTCGGCGTGATACTGCAGAGCCGCTTCATTCAGATCTTGTGCCGACATTCCCGATTCCCCGCAGCAGTGGGCGAGTGCGCAGGAGGGCACTCGCATTGCGGCGAATCATCGCCCAAGCGGAGATCGTCCGCATCCCATGAATGCGTCGAGGGGTCGGCAGTCGAGTTGAGCCGGTACGCAGTGGTGCCGTGACGAAGGCCGGCGGGCCAGAGCGTCCGCCGGCTCGGAACGTCAGGCGGCGCCGCGGGAACCGAAGCGGCGACGGAAGCGCTCCACGCGACCGCCCTTGTCGACGATCTTCTGCTTGCCCGTATAGAACGGGTGGCAGGCGGAGCAGACTTCGAGTTGCACGTCCGCACAAAGGGTCGAGCGGGTCTGGAACTCGTTGCCGCAACTGCAGCGAACGGTAACCTCTTCGTATCGAGGATGAATATCAGCCTTCATCGTGTATCCTGCCAGCGCCACGCCCCGGCGCACACATGCAGGGCGCGGGGGGTCGTCGAAAAAGGTGGCGCAGTGTACCAGAGCGGGCAGGGCAGGCAAGGGGCTGTGACGACAACCGTGCCCCGGGGCGCGGCCGCCGCTGCCCGGGCCTGGGGCGATCCGGGGGCCATGCGCCTGCAGCCATGCCTCTGATCCTGTCGGTCGCCGTACCGGGTCCGTTCCGGAGGCCGCTGGACTACCTGCCGATACCCGAACGCGAGCCCCCGGCCATCGGCACCCGGGTCAAGGTGCCCTTGGGAAGCCGCCCCGTCGTCGGCGTGGTGCTGGGTCTGGAGGCTGAGAGCCGTCTCGACCCTGCACGGCTGCGACCGGCCATCGACTACCTCGATCCCACCGCCATACTCGACGCCGACATCCTCGAACTCGCGCGCTGGGCGGCCGACTACTATCACCATCCCATCGGCGAGGTGATGGCCCGCTGCCTGCCGCCCCGACACCGGCGACCCGACGCGGCGCCAGTGCGCCAGATCCGTGCCTGGCAGATCACTGCAGCCGGTCTTGCCTGCGACCTCGACCAGTTTGCCCGCGCCCCTGCCAAGGTTCGAGCCTTGACCCATTTGCGCGAGACCGCCGAGCCGGTCACCGCTGCCAGGCTGAACGCGCTCGGCATTCGCAGCGGGATCCTGAAGCAACTCGAAGCCCTCGACCTGGTGGTGTCCCGGGCCGTGTTCTCATCGGGCGGTTTGGCGGAGCCGGTGCTTGGCGGGGCGCTCACCCTCAATGCCGGGCAGCGTCAGGCGGTCAGCGCCATCACCGAAGGCCTCGATCGCTTTGGCGTCTATCTGCTCGACGGCATCACCGGCTCCGGCAAGACCGAGGTGTACCTGCAGGCCATGGCCGCCGTGCTCCAAGCCGGCCGCCAGGTGCTGATGCTGGTGCCGGAGATCGGCCTCACGCCCCAGACCGAAGAGCGCCTGCGACAGCGCTTCGGTGAAGCGGTGGCCACGCTGCACTCGGGGATGACCGACGTGGCGCGCCTGCGCGCCTGGGATCGTGTCCGTCTGGGCGCCGCGCGCATTCTCATCGGTACCCGGTCAGCCATCTTCGCGCCCATGCCCGATCTCGGACTGATCGTGGTCGACGAAGAGCACGACGAGTCCTACAAGCAGCAGGACGGGCTGCGCTACTCCGCCCGGGATCTGGCCCTGATCCGTGCCCGCAATCGCAACGTGGCCGTGGTGCTCGGGTCCGCGACACCCTCCCTGGAAACCCTGCATAACGCCCAGCAGGGGCGCTATCGCCACCTGCATCTGCGCCTGCGGGCCGGCAGTGCCGAGCCGCCCGAGCTGCGTCTCATCGACCTGCGGCGGCACCAGGCCAGCGACGGTTTTTCGAGTCCCCTGCAGCAGGCCATGGCCGAGACCCTGGCTGCCGGCAACCAGGTCCTGGTGTTCCTCAATCGCCGTGGGTTCGCGCCGGTCCTGCGCTGTTCGGACTGCGGTTGGATTGCCGACTGTCCCCGCTGTGACGCCCGCATGACCGTCCACAGCCGGCCCGGTGGCCTGCGCTGCCATCACTGCGGCAGCGCCCGGCCGCTGCCACCACGCTGCCCCCAATGCGGCGCGCCGGAGCCGATGCCGGTGGGTCAGGGCACGCAGCGCACGGAGACCGTGCTCAAACAGCGCTTTCCGGACGTGCCCGTGGTGCGCATCGACCGTGACAGTACCGCCAGCCAGCAGGCGCTCACCACGGCCATCGAGCAGATCCAGACCGGCGCGCCCGCGCTGCTCGTCGGCACCCAGATGCTGGCCAAGGGCCATCACTTTCCGGCGGTCACTCTGGTGGCCGTGCTCGACGCCGACGGCGGCCTGTTCAGCGCCGACTTCCGCGGCAGCGAGCGCCTCGCGCAGCAGGTGCTGCAGGTGGCGGGGCGCGCCGGACGGGCCGAGCGCCCCGGGCAGGTCCTGATCCAGACCCTGCAGCCCGAGCATCCGCTCTGGCCGGCCATCCTCGACCAGGACTATCCGGCCTTCGCCCGCGCCGCGCTGGCCGAACGCCGTGACACCGGGCTGCCACCCTACGCCCATCTTGCGCTGCTGCGCGCCGAGGCCACGACCCGGAATGCTACCTGGGCCTTTCTGGAGCAGGCTGCCGGCCGGCTGCAGGCGAATGCGGGCAGCGTTGCCGTCCTCGGCCCGATACCGGCGCTCCGGGAGCGGCTGGACGGGCGCTACCGCGCGCAGCTGCTGCTGCAGTGCAGTGAGCGTCCGCCCCTGCATGGCCTGCTGCGCCGGGGGTTGCCCGAGCTCGATGTCCTGCCCGAGGCGCGACGGGTGCGCTGGAGTCTCGACGTGGATCCCATTGATCTCTATTAATCGAGGCACAGCGCTATTGATTGATCGGTAGTGCCATCGAAGCGGCGAGCCCGGCATGAATCGGCAAGCGGGACTGCGAGCGGGTGCTGAAGAAGCGGTATCATGGCGCCCGCTTTCATCCGAGGTGGTCATGGCAGGCAAAGGCGGTTCCAGCGGCAGTCGCCGCGCAACGGGCAAGACGCAGCGCAGGTCTCAGGGTCGCGGCGGTCAGTCCCGCAGCGGTCGCATCCCCGCCTTTGGCGCAGGCATCGCCTGCGGGCTGGTGCTGGCTTTGGCGCTGGCCATGGCCGGCTACTGGCCGGCGCCCTCCGCCACCCCGGATGCGCCACGCAGCGCGCACAGGGACGGCGCTGCGGCGGCAGCGCCCCCGGCGGGCGTGCGTTTCGAGTTCCCCGACATGCTGCGCGACGCCAAGGTGCTCGTCCCCTACGTCGAGGAGTACCTGCAGCCGGAGGTCACGGTCGAGGATGGCGTGGACTACCTGCTGCAGGCTGGCGCGTTCCGCAGTGAAGAGGATGCCAACCGGCGGCGGGCGCAGATCCTGCTCCTCGATCTCGATGCCCGCACCCTCCGAGTCACCCGTCAGGACGCCACCTGGCATCGTGTGT
Source organism: Gammaproteobacteria bacterium (assembly GCA_020832055.1). Taxonomy (GTDB): domain Bacteria; phylum Pseudomonadota; class Gammaproteobacteria; order Pseudomonadales; family Azotimanducaceae; genus SLTB01. Next base: position 8,184 of record JAFIFL010000122.1, on the reverse strand, counting down.
TGGTGGGGCCCTTCCCCGATCGCAATCGGGTGCGGGATGCCCAGCTGCGGCTGCTCGAGGAACGTATCGACTCCATCGTCCTGCGCTCCGATGCCACCTGAGCCCCGCCGGGCGCCTTGAAATCACGGCCGCCGCCCTCACCCTGATACATTGGCAATCACCCGGGGTGAACCCCCAGCCAGCAGGAGGTCCATTGGAACAGTTTCGCGGCACGACCATTCTCTCGGTCCGGCGCAATGGTCGGGTCGCCCTCGGCGGCGACGGTCAGGTCTCACTTGGCGATACCGTCATGAAGGGCAACGCCCGCAAGGTGCGGCGGCTTTACAAGGACCGGGTCATTGCCGGGTTCGCTGGCGGCACGGCGGATGCGTTCACGCTGTTCGAACGCTTCGAGGGCCAGCTCGAGCGCCACTCCGGCAATCTGGTCCGGGCGGCGGTGGAGCTGGCGAAGGAGTGGCGCACCGATCGCGCCCTGCGCCGTCTCGAGGCGCTGCTGGCCGTGGCCGATCAGGAAAATTCACTGATCATCAGCGGCAACGGCGACGTCATCGAACCTGAGCATGGCATCATGGCCATCGGCTCCGGCGGCAACTATGCCCGCTCTGCGGCCCTGGCCCTGCTGCGGGCCACCGAACTCGAGCCCCGCGCCATCGTCGAGCAGTCCCTCGGCATCGCCGCCGACGTCTGCATCTATACCAATCACGACTTCACGATCGAGGAAATCGGCTGACCCCGCCGATTTCATCCGACTCCCAACATCCGGAAGCCCCCATGTCCGACATGACACCCCGCGAGATTGTCCACGAACTCGACCGCCATATCATCGGCCAGGCCGATGCCAAACGTGCCGTGGCCATCGCCCTGCGCAATCGCTGGCGGCGCCTGAAACTGCCCGAGGCCATGCGTGAGGAGATCACGCCCAAGAACATTCTGATGATCGGTCCCACCGGGGTGGGCAAAACCGAGATCGCCCGCCGCCTCGCCAAGCTCGCAGGGGCGCCGTTCACCAAGGTGGAGGCCACCAAGTTCACAGAGGTGGGCTACGTCGGTCGCGACGTCGAGTCCATCATTCGCGATCTCACCGAGGCGGCGGTGAAGATGCTGCGCGAAGAGCAGATCGCAGAGGTCCGGCATCGGGCGGAGGATGCCGCCGAGGAACGCCTGCTCGACGCGCTCCTGCCCGAGGCACGACCTGCCGCCGGCTTCAACGACGTCACGGAGCGGCGCGACTCCAGCACCCGCCAGATGTTCCGCAAGAAGCTGCGCGAAGGTGACCTCGACGACAAGGAGGTGGAGCTCGACCTCGCGCCGAGTGCCATGAGCGCGGAAATCGTGGCGCCGCCGGGCATGGAAGAGATGACGCAGCAGCTGCAGAACCTGTTCGCCGGTATGTCCCAAGGCCGCCGGCGCTCCTTCAAGCTGCCGGTGCGCGAAGCCCTGCGGCGGCTGCGGGAGGAAGAGGCGGCCAAGCTGGTCAACGAGGACGAGATCAAGGCCCGGGCCGTCACCGCCGTGGAGCAGAGCGGCATTGTCTTCATCGACGAGATCGACAAGGTGGCGCGCCGTGGTGAGACTGGCGGTGTCGACGTGTCCCGGGAAGGCGTGCAGCGAGACCTGCTGCCACTGATCGAGGGCTGCACGGTGTCCACCAAATTCGGCATGGTGCGCACCGACCACATCCTGTTCATCGCCTCCGGTGCCTTTCACCTGTCTCGCCCGAGCGACCTGATTCCGGAGTTGCAGGGCCGCTTGCCCATCCGCGTCGAACTCGCAGCCCTCACGCCCGAGGACTTCGAGCGTATCCTCACGGAGCCGAAGGCCTCGCTGACCGAGCAGTACACGGCCCTGCTCGACACGGAAGGCGTGCGCCTGAAGTTCACGCCCGAGGGCATCAAGCGCATCGCCGAGATCGCCTATCAGGTCAACGAAACTACCGAGAACATCGGGGCCCGCCGTTTGCATACGGTCATGGAGCGGCTGCTCGAAGAGATCTCCTTCGAGGCCGACCGCAACAGCGGGGGCGAGGCCATCGAACTCGATGCCGACTATGTCGACGCCCGCTTGAACAACCTCGCCGAGGATCAGGATCTCAGCCGCTATATCTTGTGAGCGACCACTTGTGAGCAACCGCTGTGAGCAACCGCTGTGAGCAACCACTGTGAGAGAGAAAGATGGCTGATGCCCCCACCGATATCCTGATGCACCGGAAGACGCGCTCGCTCGAACTGCGTTATGCGGACGGCAGGCGGCTCGACATCCCCGCGGAACTGCTGCGGGTCTACTCGCCCTCTGCCGAGGTCCGCGGGCACGGTGAGGGTCAGCGCATCCTGCAGACCGGCAAGAAGTACGTCACGATCAACGCCATCGAGGCCGTGGGCAACTACGCCATCCGGCTGGTGTTCGATGACGGTCACGACAGTGGCATCTACACCTGGCGCCATCTGGCCGACCTCGGTCGCAACCAGGAGCGCTACTGGGCCGACTACGAGCGTGACCTGAAACAGGCCAACGCGTCCCGGCTGCCGCCCATCGGCGTCGGTCAATGGTCACCGTCGTGACCGGGCTCTGATCCCCCGGCCGCAGGATACCGCCCGCCATTCCAGGCTAGAATGCCCTTCAGCTTTCGCCGCAGCGCCCGGATGTGCCAGTGCCATGAAGGATCCCGCAGACCACCGCCCGGATGGGGCCACCGCCGACTTCGGGTACCAGCAGGTGCCCATCGGCGAGAAGGCCGAGCGGGTGGCCGGCGTCTTCCGCAGCGTCGCGCCCCGCTACGACATCATGAACGACCTCATGTCGCTCGGGACCCACCGGCTCATGAAGCGCATGACCATCGAGCTCTCGGGGGTTCGTCCGGGTCAGCGCGTGCTCGATCTCGCCGGCGGCACGGGCGACCTGACCGAGCTGTTTGCAGCCCGGGTGGGGCCCGCTGGTCGGGTGGTTCTGGCTGACATCAACGCCAGCATGCTCAATATCGGGCGCGATCGCCTGCTCGATGCCGGTGTGGCCAATGCCAGCCCTCTGCAGGCCGACGCCGAAAGCCTGCCTTTTGCGGATGGCAGCTTCGACTGCGTGAGCATCGGTTTCGGCCTGCGCAATGTCACCCGCAAGGACCGCGCCCTGAAGGAAATGCTGCGGGTGCTGGCCCCCGGTGGCCGCCTGCTGGTCCTGGAGTTCTCCAAGCCCCGGAATCCGCTGCTCGGTCAGGCCTTCGATGTCTGGTCGAGCCTGTGGCCCACCTTCGGCAAGCTGGTCACCGGGGATGCGGACTCCTATCGTTACCTGAACGAGTCGATCCGCATGCATCCGCCCCAGGAAGCGCTGTCCGAGATGCTTGCTGAGGCCGGCTTCGGCGAAGTCCGCTGCCATGACCTCGCTGGCGGTATCGTCGCGCTGCACCGCGGCATACGACCCTGAACCCACCCCCTGACCGGAGTGCCATCGTGGCCCCTGCCTGGCTGGACAAGTTCGCTGCCGCAAGCCTCGAGGGCGCCCTCGCATCGATGCTTCAGCTCGATCCCGCCAGCCGTGCCGAGGCCCGCGCGCTGGCCGGGAAAAGGCTGGCGCTGACCCTGGAGCCCGGACCGGTCAGCATGACGTTGTGCTTCACCGAAGCGGGGATCAGCGTGGAAGCCACCGCCCTCGACGATGCCGACGCCTGCCTGCGACTCGATCCCGCCTCTGCCGCGCGCATCTTGAGCGAGGGCGCCACGGGCGCCGCCGGCCTCACGGTGCGTGGCGACACGGCCCTGGCGACCGCGGTGTTCGAACTGCTGCGCGGGCTGCGTCCGGATCTGCTGGCGCCCTTCGGCCGCTGGTTCGGGCCGGAGTCGGCACATGTGCTCGGCGAGTCGGCCCGTCGTGCCGGCAGTGGTCTGCGCGCAGGCGTTGAGCAGGGGCTGATGGCCACCCGTGCCCGGCTGACCCAGCCCGGCGGGCCGCTGCCCGATCGGGTGGACGTGGCGCGCTTTCTCGATGAGGTGGACGATGTCGCCATGGCCGCGGATCGACTCGAGGCCCGGGTGCGTCGCCTGCAACGCGATTCGCTCCGGGAGCCCGAAGCGCGGGACGGGAGTGAGCAGTCGTGAGCCTTGCCGGTAGCTTCGGCCAACTGCGACGGGCCGGTCGCATCATCCGCATCGCCATCCGCCATCGCCTCGATGAACTGCTGGAAGTGGCGGGCCTGCCGCTGCAACGCCTGCCGCTGGCCGCCCGCCTGCTGCTGCGATTCCACCCCGGCCGTCTACTGCCGCGACCTTCGCAATCCCAGTCGCCGGCCCGCCGGTTGCGTCTCGCGCTGGAGGATCTCGGTCCGGTCTTCGTGAAGTTCGGCCAGATTCTCTCCACCCGCCGTGACCTGCTGCCACCGGCCTTCGCCGACGAACTTCGCCACCTGCAGGATCAGGTCAAGCCCTTCTCCGGCAGCGAGTCCCGCGCCATCGTCGAACGGGCCCTCGGCCTGTCCATCACAGAAGCCTTCGCGGCCTTCGGTGCCGAGCCCATGGCCTCGGCCAGCGTGGCGCAGGTTCACGCGGCCACCCTGCACGACGGCAGCGATGTGGTAGTGAAGGTCATCCGTCCCGGTATCGACGCCGTGATCGCCGAGGACATCGCTCTGCTCTACGGCATTGCCGGCGCTCTGGAGCGATTCTGGCCGGAGGCGCGCCGGCTGCATCCGGTGGAAATCGTCCGCGACTACGAGCGCACCATCGGCGACGAACTCGATCTGCTGCACGAGGCCGCCAACACCTCCCAGCTGCGGCGCAACTTCACCGGTTCGGAACTGCTCTACGTTCCCAAGGTGTACTGGGACTTCACCCGGCGCAACGTGCTTGTATTGGAGCGCATCCACGGCGTGCCCATCGCCGACATCGAGCAGCTCAAACGCGCCGGCACCGATATGCAGAAGCTGGCCGAGCGCGGCGTCGAGACGTTCTTCACCCAAGTCTTCGAAGACAACTTCTTCCACGCCGACATGCATCCCGGCAACATCTTCGTGGACATCAGCGATCCCGCCAATCCCAGCTACATCGCCGTGGACTGCGCCATCATCGGGCGCCTGACGGAGAACGATCAGAACTATCTGGCGCGCAATCTGCTGGCGTTCTTTCATCAGGACTACTACGAGGTGGCGCGTCTGCACGTGGAGTCCGGCTGGGTGCCGCCGAAGACCGACGTGCACGAATTCGAGCGCGTGATTCGCGGTGTCTGCGAGCCGATTTTTCAGAAGCCGCTGTCGGAGATTTCCTTCGGCCATTTCCTGGTCACCCTGTTCCAGACCGCCCGCCGCTTCGAGATGGAGGTCCAGCCCCAACTCGTGCTGCTGCAGAAGACGCTGCTGAATATCGAGGGGCTCGGCCGCCAGCTCTATCCGGAACTGGACCTTTGGCACACTGCAGCACCGTTCATGGAGCGCTGGATGGCCCAGCGCGCCGGTCCCGCGGCCGCGTTCCGCGACTTTGCCGATCAGGCGCCGGAACTGCTCGAGCAACTGCCCCATCTGCCGGCGCTGCTGCTGCGTGCCGGCGAGATGATGGGGCGCGTCGACAGCATGGCCCGCGATCAGCAGGAGATGCTCAGCCGGCTCACCGCCATGCAGGAGGCGCAGGCGAAGGGTGCGCGCCGCAGGCGCCATGTAGGCGTGCTCGCGCTGCTCGTGGGCGGCCTGCTGCTGGCACCGGGCGTGGCGGCGGCAGACCCCGGCGCCATGCTGCTGCCGGCTGGGTTTCTCGGACTGTTCGGGGCCTGGCTCCTGTTCGGCAACGGCTGACACGCATGGCCGCGAACGGGCCGCATCAGGTATGCTCGGCCCCCGGATTCATCACAACGGCAACCCCTGGTATATGCCTGCCTCCTCTGTGATAACAGCCCTGACCGAAGTCCTCGAGTCCCGACGTGGCGCCGACCCTGACAGCTCCTACGTGGCGTCCCTGTATGCGGCCGGCATCAATCGCATCCTCGAGAAGGTGGGCGAGGAGGCCACGGAAACACTCATTGCAGCCAAGGACGTCACGACTCAAGGCGGCCAGGAAGACCTGATCAAGGAAACCGCCGACCTGTGGTTTCACAGCATGGTCATGCTGGTCCACCTCGACATCCGACCCGAAGCCGTCCTCGATGAACTCGAGCGCCGATTCGGCTTGTCCGGCATCGCTGAAAAGGCTGCTCGCGGCAGCGATGGTTCCTGAAACCGCCCTTTTCCCATGAGGTGATCACTATGTTCGGATTGAGCCTGACGGAGCTGCTGGTCATTCTCGCCATTGTCCTGCTGCTCTTCGGCACCAAGAAGCTCAGAAATCTCGGCGGCGACCTCGGTGGCGCCATCAAGGGCTTCCGCAAGGCCATGACCGATGAGGAGAAGGCTGACGCCAAGGACAAGGACAAGGATGCGGACCCCTCCTATATCGAGGGCGAGGCCAGGCGCGAAAGCGCCGAGACCGGCAAGAGCAAGTCGACTGTGGGCAGCGAACACAAGTCCTGATCAGGCCTCGATGACCAATCTGAGCGTCGATCCGGCGCTCAATCGGCCCTCGGCCTGGTCTCGACCCGACACTTAGACGGCTCGGCCATCCCGCTCGGAGTGACACATGCTCGACATCGGGTTCCCGGAACTGCTGCTTGTGACGCTGGTGATCCTGCTGGTGTTCGGTCCCGAACGCCTGCCGGAGGTGCTGCGCACCCTCGGCGGCTGGATCGGTCAGGCCCGGCGCAGTTTCACGAGCCTGAAGACGGAGATTGAGCGCGAGATCGGTGCGGACGAGATCCGCCGTGATCTTCACAACGCCCGCATACTCGAGGAAGCCGCCAAGGTGCGCGAGGAGATCAGGAATGCCGGGGAAGACATGCGCGCCAGCCAGGAAGAGATCGATACCCTGATGCGCAAACGCATGGCCGCGCTGAATGCCGAAGAGCAGGCTGCGAGCGATGCCCTTCCGGACGCGGAGGACGCCGCGCCGGATGCTGACGCGCCCGCTCGTCGGGAGGACCCGCAGCCGGAAGCGGGGGGCGCCGCCGACCCCGGCAGCGATGTCCCCAAGCCAGCCCGTCAGCCACCGGATTCCGACGTCGACCTGGACGCCCGCAGATGAGCAGCAGCAACCCCTTTGCCCGCGGCTCCGAGGATCCGGAAGACCAGGAGATGCCTCTGCTCGAACACCTGGCCGAGCTGCGCAGCCGCCTTTTGCGCATCGTCCTGGCCGTGCTGGTGATCTTCTTCCCGCTGTTCTATGTGGCCAACGACCTCTACGCGTTCATCAGCAAGCCACTGCGGGCCGCCCTGCCCGAAGGCTCCACCATGATCGCCACCGAGGTGGCATCGCCGTTCCTGACGCCGTTCAAGCTGGCCTTCGTCCTCGCCTTCTTCATCGCCATTCCCTACGTCCTGCACCAGATCTGGAGCTTCGTTGCTCCGGGGCTGTACCGGCACGAGAAGCGAGTGGCCGTGCCGCTGCTGGTTTCCAGCGTGATCCTGTTCTATGCCGGCATGGCATTCGCCTATTTCGCGGTCTTTCCGGTGGTGTTTGCCTTTCTGATCGGGGTCGCGCCGGCGGACGTGGCGATCATGACCGACATCAACGCCTACCTGAATTTCGTTCTGAAGATGTTCTTCGCCTTTGGCTTTGCCTTCGAGATTCCGGTCGCCACCCTGCTGTTGGTGTGGAGCGGCGCCACCACGGTCGAAGCGTTGCGGGCCAAGCGCGCCTACGTGCTGGTGGGCTGTTTCGTCTTCGCCATGCTGCTTACGCCGCCGGACGTGATCTCCCAGGTCCTGCTGGCCATTCCCATGTGGCTGCTCTACGAAGTGGGCATCCTCTTCGCAGGCTGGGTGGGTCGCAAGGAAGCGGACACGGACAGCGCCTGATCGGACAACGCCCGCTTCGAGCGACGCGCCGTTGTGGGAGAGCGCTATTTCGCGCAGCGAAATGCGCCGAGCTGCATGGCGTTCAGCGCCGGCAGCGACATCAGCTTCGGCAGTGGGGCTCCAGATCGGCCCAATCGCTGCGCGATTAGGGCCTTCCCACAGAGTGGGGGGCGCTGCCACCTTGTGGGAGAGCGCTATTTCGCACAGCGAAATGCGCCGATCGGCATGACGTTCGGCGCAGGCAGCGACATCAGCTTCGGCAGTGGGACTCCAGATCGGCCCAATCGCTGCGCGATTAGGGCCTTCCCACAGTGGGGGGCGCT
>JAFIFL010000121.1 GCA_020832055.1 Gammaproteobacteria bacterium | reverse complement strand
AGCGAAATGCGCCGATCTCGATGACTTCCAGCGAAGGCAGTGACAGCAGCTTCGGCAGAGCGTCTTCAGATCGGCCCAATCGCTTTGCGATCAGGGCCTTCCCACAAGCGATGGCGCAGGCGTATCAAAACTTTGGCGGTGGCGATTCGTCGGGCATGCGCCAATCGCCCCGTGGCGACAGGCTGACGCTGCCCACCTTGGGGCCCGGTGGCAGCGTGCTGCGCTTGAACTGCTGGCTGTGGAAGCGGCGCAGGAAGTCGGTGAGCCAGCGGTCGAGGGTGGCACTGTCGTAGCGGTCCCCGAACGCGCGGCCCGCCAGCCAGCGGATTTTCGCTGGCGCGCTGCCGTGGCGGACGTAGTGATACAGGAAGAAGTCGTGCAGCTCGTAAGGACCCACCAGGGTTTCAGTGTGCTGGGCCACTTCGTCGTCGCTGCGACCCGGCACCAGCTCCGGTGAGATCGGCGTGGCCAGCACGTCATCCAGAACGGCCGCAAAACGCGGATCGGCCCGATGGCGGGCATACCAGCGCACCAGGTAGGCGATCAGCGTCTTCGGCACGCTGGCGTTGACGTTATAGCTGGCCATGTGATCGCCATTGAAGGTGCACCAGCCCAGCGCCAGCTCCGACAGATCACCCGTGCCCACCACCAGACCGCCATGCTTGTTGGCGAGATTGAACAGCAGTTGGGTCCGTTCCCGGGCCTGGGCATTCTCGAAGGTGATGTCATGCACCTCGGGATCGTGGTCGAGATCAGCCAGATGCTGGGCCACCGCGGCATCGATGGGAATCTCCAGCAGCTGCACGCCGGCGCAGGCGGCAAGCGCCCGGGCCGAGGTCAGCGTCCGGTCGCCGGTGGCAGGGCCCGGCATGGTCACGGCCAGCAGATCCTGCGCCGGCCGGTCCAGCTTCGCCAGGGCATCCAGCGCCACCAGGAAGGCCAGGGTGGAGTCGAGGCCCCCGGACAGGCCGATGACCAGCTTCGGCTCGCCCACCGACAGCATGCGTCGCGCCAGCCCGGTGGCCTGGATGGCCAGGATCTCCTGCGCCCGGGCCGCGAACTCCGCCTCGTCGTCAGGCACGAAGGGATGCGGCGCCACCGCGCGCAGTGAATCACTGAGCGGCAGCCCCTGCCCCGCCGGCACGCTGGCATAAGGTTGCGAACGGCGTGCCGCACGGAAGGTGCTGTTGCGCTGCCGCTCGTGGCGCAGCTGTTCGAGGTCGAAGTCCACCAGCAGATCGCTGCCCTGAAGGCCGAAGCGATCACCCTCGCCGAGTACGACGCCGTTCTCTGCTGCCAGCAGATGACCGCCGAAGACCAGATCCTTGGTGGACTCACCCGGCCCGGCAGAGGCATAGAGGTAGGCGCAGATGCGCTGAGCGCTGGTCATGCGCACCAGATCCCGCCGGTATTCGGCCTTGGCCACCAGCTCGTTGCTCGCGGATGGATTCAGGATCAGATCCGCGCCTGCCAGGGCGTGGCGGGCGCCGGGCGGGTCAGGCGCCCAGAGATCCTCGCAGATTTCCAGCGCCACCTGGGCTCCCCCGACCCGGAACAACTGGCGGGCCGCAAGGCGGAAGTCCCCCAACTCAGCATCAGCGACATCGAGTTCGACACCATCGCCGTCGGTGAACCAGCGCCGGTCGTAGAATTCGCCGTAGTTGGGCAGGTGGGATTTGGGCACAGCGCCGCAGATGCGGCCCTCGGCCAGCACCAGCGCGGCGTTGAACATCCGCCCATCGGCGACGGCCAGCGGCGCTCCCACCACCACCGTCGTGCCGCCCTCCGCGGTGGCTGCCACCAGTCGCGCCAGTGCGGCGCGGGTGGCCTGCTTGAGCGCAGCCGAAAAGAACAGGTCCTCACAGGTGAATCCGGTGAGGGCCAGCTCCGGCAGCAGCAGCAGCGATGCCTTTGCGCCACGCGCCCGCTCCAGGGCCTTCAGCAGCTCGTGGACATTGCCGGCCGGATCGCCAGGCCGCAGCCAAGGCGCAGCAGCCATGGCGCGCAGATACCCGAAACGGCGGAGATCGTCTGTCATGAACACCTTCCGGGAATGCCAGGCTGCAGAGGAGCCACTGTGGGGACCATTGTAACGGTCTCAGAGGTCACGATGTGGCTACAATGGCCGCGGCCGCCACACTGCGAGACAGGGAAATGATCAGCCTGACCGAACACATCTCCGTACCCGACGCCGCAGTCAGCGTGCAGTTCGTCCGCAGCTCCGGGCCCGGTGGGCAGAACGTCAACAAACTGGCGACCGCGGCTCAGCTGCGATTCGATCTCAACGCGGCCGGCCTGCCCGCCGAGATCCGCACCCGGCTCGAGCGGCTCGCGGGCCGGCGTCTCACCACGGAAGGTGAAATCGTCATCGAGGCCCAGCGCTTTCGCACCCAGGAGCGCAACCGGGAAGACGCCTTCGCGCGGCTGTCCGCATTGGTCGAGCGTGCGTCGGTACCGCCGAAACCACGGGTCCCAACGCGCCCCACCAAGGCCGCCAGGAAGCGCCGTACGGACACCAAGGTCCGTCATGGCGCCAAGAAACGCCTGCGCGGCAGATCCCTTCCCGACGATTGACCCGGTCAGTTGGGTTGCGAACGCTCCACCATGTAGACGATGGCGTCCCGAAGTTCGTCGTCGCTGCATTGCCGGCACATGCCGCGCGGCGGCATCCCCGGCATGCCGTCGATGGTGTGGCGCAGCATGACGTCCGTGCCCTGCGCCACCCGGCCTTCCCATGCCGAGGCCTGCCCCACTCGCGGCGCACCGGCAGCTCCGGATGCATGGCAGGAGAAACAGAAGCGGCGATAAGTGAGCTGGCCCGGCACCTCCTGCGCCGCGTCGGCCGTCGTGGCGGACGGTCCCTCGCCCTCGCCGCCACAGGCGACGAGGAAGCACGAGACGACCAGCAGCAGCGCACCTTTGCCGTTCGCCAGAGATCGTTCCTTCATTGTTTCCGTTCCTCGCAATCCTGACGCCCGGCACTGCTGTGCTGCTGATCAGCCGTCTTCCCGCTCGCGGAAGCGACGCACCTGCTCATTGAAGTTTTCGGCCACCTCCTGCATCGTTTCTACGGCAGCGTTGTAGGTGGTGACAATCTCCGTCTGCATCTCGTCCGTGATGTCCGCGCCGAGTTCCGCCTCGCGCGCTTCGAGGCAGGCCAGGTAATCCTGGGTCTTGGCGACGAAGCCACGCACCTCTCCGCTGGCTTCCGCCAGCGCCTCTTCGGCTGCAACGGCCCCATCGGGTACGGTCGGCGAGGCGCCAGGGGCCTCGCAATCACCCAGGGTGGCGTGCGCACCGAGTGCACCAAAGAGCAACAGACTGCCCAGGAAACTGTTTCGTCCCATCATTGCGTTTCTCCCACGTTGAATCTGACGAGGACCACCGCCGGGCAGGTGCACCCGTTCACGATGTTCGCTCGCCGTCGATGTGGAACTGATCGGCATCCATCCAGGCCGGAAAGCTCGAACGGTAGGCGCCAAGCGCCGGCCCATCGAGTTCCACCTGAAGCACCTGATGCACTTCACCAGCTTCCACCATACTGCGTCCCATCGGATCCCAGCAGCCGCTGCCGCCCGCGTAGGGGACTTCGTTGCCGTCCATTCCGATGCGATTAACGCCCGCAACGTAACACTGATTCTCGATGGCCCGCGCCTTCAGCAGTGCCAGCCACTGCGATGTCCGCGGCGCCGGCCAGTTCGCCACGTACAGCAGCAGATCGTAATCACTGCGGTTGCGGCTGAAGACCGGGAAACGTAAGTCGTAACATACCTGGGGACAGACGCGCCAATCGCGGAAGGTGAACACCCGCCGCTCGCGACCCGCCGCATAGTGCATCTGCTCATTCGCCATGCGGAACAGATGGCGCTTGTCGTAGTACTCCACCCCGCCGTCCGGGCGGGCCCAGACGAAGCGGTTGAAAAAGGCCTCCCGATCGGTGATCACCACGCTGCCGCAGACCACCGCATCAAGGCGCGCAGCCTGCTCCCGCATCCAGTTCACCGTCGGGCCATCCATGGCTTCGGCCTGCTCTGTCGACGCCATGGTGAAGCCGGTGGAAAACATCTCGCACAGCACCACCACGTCTCCCGGCACCGCCAGCTCGGCCAGCCGCTCGTCGTAGGCACGACGATTGGCTGCGGGGTCGTGCCAGGCCGTATCGGTCTGGATCATCGTCACGGTCAGATTGCGCACAGGACCTCCGCAGCCCGCAGCAGCGTCGCGTCATCCTTGGCAAAACAGAAGCGCAGGACCCGATCAGGCGGCGGCGACTGGTAGAACACCGACACCGGGATCGAGGCGATGCCATGCTCGATGGTCAACCGCCGCGCCAGCTCCACATCGGTCTCGTCGCTGATGGCAGTGTAATCCAGCAGCTGGAAATAGGTGCCTGCGGCCGGTGTGAGCGTGAAGCGGGAATCCGCCAGCAGGGCACAGAAGCGGTCGCGCTTGCGCTGATAGAAGTCCGGCAGATCCAGATGGTGCTCGGGATGGTCGGCCAGGAAGTCCGCCAGGGCGAGCTGCACCGGCGTGATGGAAGCGAAGGTCACATACTGGTGCACCTTGCGGAACTCTGCGGACAACGCCTCAGGCGCGACGCAATAGCCGATCTTCCAGCCGGTGACATGATAGGTCTTGCCGAAAGACGAGACCACGAAGGCGCGTTCGGACAGCGCCGGGCGCCGCAGCAGGCTCTGGTGCTCGGCGCCATCGAAGATGATGTGCTCGTAGACCTCGTCCGCCAGCAGCAGCGTGTCCCGGCCATGAAGCAGGGTCTCCAGTGCATCGAGGTCCGATGCGGTCAGGACGCTGCCGGTGGGATTATGGGGGCTGTTGAGGATGATAAGCCGCGTGCGGTCACTGAGGGCGTCCGCTACCGCATTCCAGTCCGGCCGATAGCCGGGGGCCGGCAGCGGCAAGCGGACACAGCGGCCGCCGGCAAGTTCCACCGCCGGTTCGTAGGAGTCGTAGGCCGGATCGAAAATGATCACCTCGTCACCCGGCCGGACGACCGCCTGGATGGCGCAGAACAGCGCTTCGGTGCCTCCCGAGGTGACGGTCACTTCAGTATCGGGATGCGTGGTCCGGCCGTAAAGCGCAGCCACCTTCGAGGCGATGGCCTCGCGCAACGCCGGCACCCCGGTCATGGGCGCATACTGATTGCGCCCGTCATTCAGATAGTGGCTGACCCGCTCGCGCAGGGCCCGCGGACCATCGAAGTCCGGAAAGCCCTGGGACAGATTCAGGGCACCATGCTCCGCGGCAAGGCCGGACATCACCGTGAAAATGGTGGTGCCGACCCGGGGCAGTTTGCTTGCGGGCAGCTTCGGCCCGCCATCGACCGTCATGGCGACTGTCCGGCTCAGGATTCCGGAGAACAGCGGATGAGCAGTTTGCCGGTGTTGGCACCGTCGAACAGCCGGTTCACCGCTTCCACCGCGTTTTCCAGACCATCGACGATGTCGGTCCGGTAGTGGATCTTGCCCTCCGCCAGCCAGCCGGCCATCTCCGCAATGCCCTGGGGGAACTGCGGGAAGTAGTCGATGATGATGAAACCCTTGATCAGCACCCGGTTCATCAGCACCTGCTGGTAATTCTGCGGACCCTGCACGCCGGTGTGCCCATCGAAGTCGTTGTAGTGGGCAATCAGGCCACACAGCGGCACCCGGGCATGGAGGTTGAGCTTCTTGAACACCGCGTCCGTGATCACCCCGCCGGTATTCTCGAAGTAGACGTCGATGCCATCCGGGCAGGCCTTCGCCAGCGCCTCATCGAGATCGTCGGTCTTGTAGTTGATGGCTGCATCGAAACCGAGATCCTCGGTGAGATGCCGGCACTTGTCGGCCGAGCCGGCGATGCCGACGGCCCGGCAACCCTTGATCTTGGCGATCTGGCCGACGATGGAGCCCACCGCCCCGGCTGCCGCGGACACCACCACGGTCTCACCGGGCTGGGGCTTGCCGATGTCGAGCAGGCCGAAGTAGGCCGTCATGCCGGTGGCGCCGAGGACGCTCATGTACGCATCCAGGGGTACACCCGGCGCGACGGGCATTTTCGTCAATCCGGCCCCGCCATCGGCGAGGAAGTGGGACTGCCAGCCCCATATCCCCTGCACCACGTCGCCGGGAGCGAAGTCGTCGTGGCCACTGCCCTCGACGATGCCGAGCGTCCCGCCGCGCATCACCTCCCCGAGTTCCACCGGCGGCATGTACTGGTCCATGTCGCTGGCCCAGATCCGGTTGGTCGGGTCCAGGGACAGATAGACGGTCCGCACCAGCACCTGCCCCGGGCCGGGTTCCGGCAGCCGGCTCTCCACCCAATCGTAGTCGTCGCGGCTGATCCGCCCCTGGGGGCGGCGCTTCAAAACCCAGGCGTGGCTCACGGTCTCTGGCATGGAAACTCCTAGTGTGTCGCAATCATTCGTCGCAATGGATGGACGTGTCGGTCTGTCGCGCCCGGTTGGCGCGGCGGATTCGCGTCCGGAAAACGATCGATCGCAAGCTTATCCGGTTTGCGTCCTGCGGGCATCCAGAGGCGAGCCATCGCAGTCGGGCCAAGGCAGGCGGCTGCGTTGGCCGCGCCTACAACCATCGACAGATATCGATGAATGCTTGCCGGTGGCGACACGGACTGGGACAATGCGCCGCTCTGACGCCGGAAACCGCACATGCCACGCGCTTTGCCCCTGCCCCATGCCGACCTTGCCGCGGATCCGGATCTGCTGGCCATCCTGCGCGCCTGCGCGGACCCGGTGCGGCTCACCATCCTGCGGCTGCTGGCCGAGGATGCCTTCGGGGTGCAGGAACTTTGCCGCATGCTGGAACTCGGACAACCCAACCTGAGCCACCACCTGAAGCTGTTGAGCGAGGCCGGCCTGGTACAGGCCCATCGCGATGGCACCCAGTCCTTCTATCGTCGCGCCCTCGTGGCCGCCGACCGGCCCGAAGCTGCGGTGCAGGAAAGCCTGCTGGCCGCTTTGGATGCCGAAGGCCTGCCCGCCGCGCTGCAGCGTCGGCGCGGTCAGGTGTTCGAGGCCAGGGCTGAACGCAGCCGCGCCTTCTTCGCCCGCCACGCCGACGCCTTCGATCGCAATCGAGACCTGATCGCCGCCCCCGAACACTATCTCCCCGTGCTGGCGAACCTGCTCCCTGCGCGCGCGGAACGCGCCCTGGAGATCGGACCCGGTCCGGGAGAGTTCCTGGGCGAACTCGCCGAGCGATTCACCGAAGTCGTGGCCCTGGACACCTCGCCCGGCATGCTGGAGCGCGCCCGCAGACACTGCCACGAAGCCGGCCTCACCGGCGTCACGCTGATCGGCGGCGAACTCCCCGATGGCCGCGACGGACTGGCGGATGCCCGTTTCGCGCCCCGCTTCGATACCGTGGTCTGCGCCATGGTGCTGCACCACGCTCCGGAACCGGCAGCGATGCTGGCACGCTGCGCAAGCTGGTTGCGGCCGGGCGGCGGCCTGCTCATCGCCGAACTGTGCCCGCACACCCAGGACTGGGTGGCGGATGCCTGCGGCGACGTCTGGCGCGGCTTCGATCCCGATCAGCTCAGCCGCTGGGCGACCGACGCCGGCCTGACGGACGACGCCCGCCAGTTTCTGGCCCAGCGCAACGGTTTTCGCATTCAACTGCGCCGATTCCTGGCCTGATTTTCCTAGCCAACTCAATGTTCACTGCCTTTAGGCAACCGAGGAGATCCACACCATGAGCACACCCGACTACAAGGTCGCCGACATCAGCCTGGCGGAATTCGGCCGCCGCGAGATCGAGATGGCCGAAGCCGAGATGCCGGCTCTGATGACCCTGCGTCGGCGCTATGCTCCCGAGCAGCCTCTCGCCGGGGCCCGCATCATCGGCTGCATCCACATGACCGTGCAGACCGCGGTACTGATCGAGACCCTGGTGGAACTCGGTGCCGAAGTGCGCTGGTCGTCCTGCAACATCTTCTCCACCCAGGATCATGCCGCCGCCGCCATGGCTGCCGCCGGCATTCCGGTCTTTGCCTGGAAGGGCGAAACCGAAGAGGAGTACATCTGGTGCATCGAGCAGACCATCCTGAAGGACGGCGAGCCCTGGAACGCCAACCTGCTGCTCGATGACGGCGGCGACCTCACCGTACACATCCACGAGAAGTATCCGGCCATGCTCGATGCCATTCACGGCGTCAGCGAGGAGACCACCACGGGCGTCCATCGCCTCTACGAGATGATCGCCGAAGGGACGCTGAAGATCCCCGCCATCAACGTCAACGACGCGGTCACCAAATCCAAGAACGACAACCGCTACGGCTGCCGCCACAGCCTCAACGATGCCATCAAGCGCGGCACCGACATGCTGCTGATGGGCAAGAAGGCCCTGGTGATCGGCTACGGTGACGTCGGCAAGGGTTCCGCTCAGTCCCTGCGCGCCGAGAACATGATCGTGAAGGTCACCGAGATCGACCCCATCTGCGCCATGCAGGCCTGCATGGACGGCCACGAAGTCGTCTCCCCCTACCAGCAGGGCCGCAACACCGGCAAGGCCTGTGACATCGACACCGCGCTGCTGGCCAACACCGACCTCATCGTCACCTGCACCGGCAACAGCAATGTCTGCGACGCCAACATGCTCGCGGCCGTGAAAGCCGGTGCCGTGATCTGCAACATCGGCCATTTCGACAACGAGATCGACACCGCCTTCATGCGCAAGAACTGGCGCTGGGAGGAAGTGAAACCCCAGGTGCACCGGATCTTCCGCAGCGACGATCCTGCCGACTTCATCATCCTGCTGTCGGAGGGCCGGCTGGTGAACCTCGGCAACGCCATGGGCCATCCGTCACGGGTCATGGACGGATCCTTCGCCAACCAGGTGCTGGCCCAGATCCATCTTTATGAGAGCAAGTGGGCCGAGCAGGACAGGAACCAGCGCCCGCCGGTCTCCGTCGAGATCCTGCCCAAGCACCTCGACGAGGAAGTGGCCCGCTACATGGTCCAGGGCTTCGGCGGCGTGCTGACCCAACTCACCGACAGTCAGGCCAAGTACATCCACGTGCCCAAGGAAGGCCCCTTCAAGCAGGAAAGCTACAAATACTGAGCTGCGTCCCCCAATCGGGATCGGGATCGAAATCGATCCCGATAGCAATCAAATCCCGACCAACCGATGCAGCTCATCCCCCGGCCATGCACGACGCTAGGATCGAGCGATGCCCCCCTGAGCAGCCAGCTCCCGGGCGCGCAGAATGGTCTGCTGCAGCAGCCGGGCATCGATGGCCGCACGATGGCGGATTTCGCCCGCTTCCGCCTCGACCTGGGCCCGGGCGATCTGCCACACCTGAACTTCCGCTTCGGTGAGCAGGCTGCGAATGGTGTCGATGCGGAAGTGCTGGCTGAAGCCCGCAGCGTCGAACAGTCGGCCCACCCAGGAGGTATCGAAACTCCAGGCATCACTGAACACGCGATTGCCCGCCAGGCGCGCGTTGAGCATGGCAGCGACTTCGAAGATGGGTCGACCCTCGCGCAGGAGCTGTTCCCGACTGATGCCATGCACAGCCTCGGCCGCGGGATCCCAGTGGGTCCAGTTGGCCGCCGGCAGAATCAGGAAGGCCTCGGTCTGCTGATCGGAGAACGCCAGCCCGACTTCGATGGGATAACTGCCCCGGCCAAACCCCGACGCTTCCACGTCGATGGTGATCGGCGTGTTTGCCGTGCGTACTGCAGGAATCATGGGAGACTTCCCAGGCCATGGCAGCACGAAGCTGACCATGGCGCTGTTGGACGAGCCGGGAATGCGAAGTCAGGCCTTGCGAGGCCGACGGTTGGCCTCGCCACACAATGGTTCACGAGCCCTCAGTGGACGCTGTCGCCCTCGACTGCCTTCTTGTCATCGGTTGCGGCGTCACCGCCACCCTTGCGTCCGTCCTTGAGCTGCATGAGCCGCTCGATCTGGGCCAGCGAACCGAGGTGCGCGTAGATGGCCGGCAGATAGCGACGGTCACGCATTTCCAGGAACCGCTCGTCGGAAACGTTGTACAGACGCTCTTCGTTGACGACGTAGCACCCGGAAATGTTGCGGGTCTGGTCAGCGTGACGGACGCGCATGTTCAGCGGCGTGAACATGTTGTGTTCTGCCAGATACTTGGCGCAGGCCGTCGTGAAGGCGTCCATCTGCTGCAGTTCACCGAGGTAGCGCTTGACGTTCTCCAGGGCTTCCGCCGGCTCACCATCGTCATTGAACAGCGCAACGCCGTCTTTGTCGTTGACCAGGGGGCTTTCCTCGTCGATGCAGACCGTGAACTGACCTTCCTGACCGGTACTGGCCAGCGCGAAGGGATAGCGACGGATGATGGCCGGAATGTAGGACCCATTCCACTTGCCGCTGCTGTCGACGAACAGGTTCTCACCCGCATCCAGGCCGAGCAGCGCCACCGGCCTGAACTCGTCCTTCTCCTTGTCTTCCAGGAAGACCACCGGATAGATCGAGGCCGCCCGCACGAACTCGTGCATCATGATGGATGCGATGTGGAAGCCCGCAGCGAACCCGAAGCCGTCGATCTGCTTGATCTTCTTGCCAACGTGCCGCTCTTTGTTGACGGGCACCAGACGCTTGAACATTCAGTATCTCCTCAAATAAAGCCATCGCTGGGAAACCATCGCTGGAGCGAAACGCTCCCGGCAGCAGATGTCGACACTCCCCGAAATGGGGCGCCAGTGTAAAGCAGTCTTCGCGCCGAACGAAGCCCGCACAGCGGCGTCCACCGGGCAGCTGGCCGCGGACGAGGCCTGCCCCGTCAGCAGGCGGGGCTGAAGCCGGATCCCGTGGTAAACTGGCCGGCGCCAACTGCCCATGCCCCTGGAGCCTCGCGGCGATGCCTCGCTCAGCCCTCGCAAACCACCACAATGCCCGATTCGAGCAGCTTGCCGAAGAGTTGGGGGCCATCGCGCGGCTGTTCGGCAGCCGCGGCTGGACGCCGGCCACCAGCAGCAATTTCTCGGTCCGCCTGGACGGCAATCACTGCGCCGTGACGATCTCCGGACGGGACAAGACCCGGCTCACGGCAGACGATCTCATGGTGGTGAATCTGGCCGGAGAAGCGGTCGATGGGCCCACCGGTGCCCGCCCCTCCGCCGAAGCAGGCCTGCATCTGTCCCTGTATCGTCGTGATCCGACGGTCGGCGCGGTGCTGCACACCCATGCCCCGAACAGCGTGCTGACGACGCGACTGGCGCCAGATGCCGAAAAGATCAGCCTTCAGGGCTATGAATTGCTCAAGGCTTTTGCCGGCGTGACCAGCCACGACGTGACACTGGACATTCCAGTCATCGCCAACAGCCAGGACATCGACGCTCTGGCCGCAGCCGCAGATCGGCGTCTGGACGCCCACGAAGGCATCTGCTGGACCTACCTGATCCGTGACCACGGCGCGTACGCCTGGGGGCCGGACCTCGCCAGTACGCTGCGTCACCTGGAAGCCCTGGATTACCTCCTGGGCATCGAACTCGAACTGTCCCGGCACGATCGCCGGACCTGACCGCGAACGCAACGGAGACTCTTCATGACCCGCCTGCGCATTTTTGCCGACGACGCCCCCGAGCAGCCGCTGGCCACCCATACCGAGCCGGATGCGGTGGCGGCAGGACTCGCCCCCCTCGGGGTGCGCTTCGAACGCTGGCCGACCCACGCCGATATTCGCGCCGGGGACGATCAGGACACAGTGCTGCGCGCCTACGAGGCCGAGATTGCGCGCCTGATGGAGGCCGGCGGCTATCAGTCGGCGGATGTGGTGAGCATGCATCCGGAGCACCCGGAGAAGGCGGCCATGCGCAGCAAGTTCCTCGCCGAGCATGCCCACGCTGAGGATGAAGTGCGCTTCTTCGTCGACGGCGCCGGACTGTTCACCCTGCATGCCCACGGCAAGGTCTACGAGGTGCTGTGCGAACGTGGCGACCTGATCGGCGTACCCGCCGGCACCCGGCACTGGTTCGACATGGGGCCCAACCCGAGCTTCGTCGCGGTCCGCATCTTCACCAGTCCCGATGGCTGGGCGGCGGAGTTCACGGGCAGCGACATCGCCAGCCGCTTCCCGCGGCTCGCGAACTGACGCCATGCCCCATGGAACCGCAGTCCGCGTCAGCGCCGTACTGATCGACATCGAAGGCACCACCAGTTCCATTGCCTTCGTCCACGAGGTGCTGTTTCCCTACGCCCGGCAGGCGCTGCCCGAATTCGTCCGCAGTCACGACGCGAACCCGGCGGTGCGCGCCGAACTGGACGCCACGGCTGCCGAGGCCGGCATCGACCCGCATGATGTCGACGCCATCATCACCACCCTGATCGCCTGGATCGATGCCGACCGCAAGGCCACGCCATTGAAGTCCCTGCAGGGCATGATCTGGGAGGATGGCTACCGCAGCGGCGCCTTCCGCGCCCACCTGTATCCGGACACCCTGCCGGCGCTGAGCGCCTGGCACGAGGCAGGCCTGCCGCTGTACATCTATTCCTCTGGCTCCATTCACGCCCAGAAGCTCTTTTTCGGACACAGCGAAGCCGGCGATCTCCGCCACCTGTTCAGTGGCTATTTCGATACCACCAGCGGCGGCAAACGGGAGGCGGCCTCCTATCACAATATTGCCCGCACCCTGGATCTCCAACCCGAGCGGATCCTGTTCCTCTCCGACATCCCGGAAGAACTCGATGCCGCCCGCGCTGCGGGCGTCCAGACCCTCTGGGTCATCCGCGAGGTGGAAGGCCGCTACCGTCTCGATGCCGGTGCCGACTCACCTCATCCGGTGATCACGCAATTGACGGATGCCAAGATCGAACGGCTGGACTGACGGCTTCGCCGCCCCTCATACACCGACAAGCCATTGTGGGAGAGCGCTATTTCGCAAAGCGAAATACGCCGATCTGCATGACATCAGCCAAGGCAACGACATCAGCTTCGGCAGAGCGCCTCGTTGATCGGCCCAATCGCTTCGCGATTAGGGCCTTCCCACAATGGGGGGGGCTGCCAACTTGTGGGAGAGCGCTATTTCGCAAAGCGAAATGCGCCGATC
>JAFIFL010000120.1 GCA_020832055.1 Gammaproteobacteria bacterium | reverse complement strand
TGCGCCGAACTGGGAGGCGTTCAGCGCCGGCAGCGACATCGGCTTCGGCAGAGCGTTTCGAGATCGGCCCAATCGCTTTGCGATTAGGGCCTTCCCACAAGGTGGCAGCGCGGCCGTGTGGGAGAGCGCTATTTCGCGCAGCGAAATGCGCCGATGTGGGATGCGTTCAGCGCCGGCAACGACATCGGCTTCGGCAGAGCGCATCGAGATCGGCCCAATCGCTTTGCGATTAGGGCTCTCCCACAAGGGGCGCTGCCAGCTTCGAACGCAACGCCTTTGCGGGCGATGCGCCTGAAAGCTGCACGCGGCGGCTTTCCTCTGGTATTTTCCCCGCCCTGAGCCCGCCGCCCTGCCGAGAAACGTGATGCCCGTCATTCAGGACCTGCTCGCCAACAACCGCCGTTGGGCGGAATCCCGGGCTTCGCAGGACCCTGATTTCTTTCCGCGCCTGTCCAGGCAGCAGAACCCTGACTTCCTCTGGATCGGCTGTGCCGACAGCCGGGTGCCTGCCAATGAGATCGTCGGCATGGATCCCGGCGAACTGTTCGTGCACCGCAATGTGGCGAACCTGGTGTTGCCATCCGATCTCAACTGTCTGGCGGTCATCCAGTATGCCGTGGAGGTGCTCAATGTTGAGCACATCATCGTCTGTGGCCACTACGGCTGCGGCGGCGTGTGTGCGGCCATGCAGGATCGTCAGCTCGGACTCATCGACAACTGGCTGCAGCCCATCCGCCGATTGTGTGAGCGCCACGGAGAGGAACTCGCCGGGCTCGCGGACGAAACCGCCCGGGCGGATCGTCTGTGCGAACTCAACGTCCTGGCCCAGGCCCGCAGTGTGGCCACCACCACCATCGTTCAGAACGCCTGGCATCGGCGGCAGTCGCTGGCCGTCCACGCCTGGATCTATGCCCTCGAAGACGGTCTCGTCCGCGATCTCGGCGAGACCCTGCGTGGTATCGACGACCTCGCTCCCGACCTGCGGTTGCAAGCACTGGAGTGAACCTCGCTGTGGGAGCGGACTTGTCCGCGAATGGCACGCGAATGATTGATTTCACATGCCGCATTCGCGGCTGAAGCAGCTCCCGCAGCGTACTGCACGCGTTCTGCGACGCCCGCTGAAGCCGCTCCCATCGGAGCGCTGCGTCGCGGGCGGGCCACTACACCACATCCAGGTAGGTGGTGACCTCGAATGCGGACAGTTGGCGGGAGAAGACGTCGATCTCCTGGCGTTTGGCGGCGGCGTAGACATCGGTGAGCAGCGGGCCGAGCACCGCGCGCAGGGCTGCCGATTGCTCGAACGCCGCCAGCGCCTGCTCCCAGCTCGCCGGTAGCCGCTCGGCCTCACTCTCGTAGGCGTTGCCCGACTCCGGCGCCGGTGGCGTGCGCTGGCCCTCGATGCCATCCAGGGCGGCGCCGAGCATCGCCGCCAGCACCAGGTAGGGATTGGCGTCCGCACCGGCTACGCGATGCTCGATGCGCCGGGCGGCGTCCGGACCGTCTGGAATCCGGATGGCCACGGTCCGGTTTTCGTAGCCCCAGGTGGCTCGTGTCGGCGCGTGGGAGTCCGGAGCCAGGCGTCGATAGGAGTTGAAGTGGGGCGCGAAAACCAGCATGGACGCCGGCAGCGCTTCGAGCAGTCCGGCAACCGCAGCGCGCAGGACCGGCGAGCCCTTGGCGGTGCCGTCTGCGAACAGGTTCTGCCCATCGGCATCGAGCAGGCTGAAGTGGACGTGCATGCCGCTGCCGGCCTCGCCGCCGTAGGGCTTGGCCATGAACGTGGCGCCGAGGCCATGGCGTGCCGCCACCCCCTTGACGAGATACTTGAACAACTGCGCGTCATCGGCGGCGCGGAGCACGTCCGGCGTGTGGGAAAGGTTGATCTCGAACTGGCCGCAGCCATTCTCCGAGATGGCTTCCTCGGCCTGGATGCCGAGCCGGCGGCAGGCAGCGTAGACGTCGCTCAGGAAGGACTCGAAGCCGTCGAGGTCCTGCAGCGAGTACACCGAGTTGGCGGACAGTTTCGGTCCGTTCGGTCGCGTTGGCGGGCTGAGCCCCCCGCTGTCGAGATCGTGCAGGTAGAACTCGAGTTCCGTCGCGCACACCGGCGTCAGGCCCTGCTCCCGATAGCGCGTCAGCACCTTGGCCAGGGCATGGCGCGGGTCGGCCGGGAACGGCTCGCCGCGGTCGGTGTACATGGCGCACAGCAGCAGCGAACTCGGCCGGTCTAGCCACTCCAGATCCAGCGGGCCACGTTCGGTGGGACGCAGGACACCGTCCCGGTCACCGGAATCGAGCACGTGGCCCGAAGCCAGCACGTCATTGCCCCAGATGTCCACGAACAGGATGGACAGCGGCATCTTCAGTTGGCCATCCAACGCCTTCTGTGCGAGCCGGGCGGGTACGCGCTTGGCGCGGAAGATGCCATTGATGTCGCAGACCACGGCGCGCACCGACCGCGGTATGTTCGCGTCAGCCGGTGTCGGTTCTGGTTTCGGGATCACCCGTTTCACATCGTCACCCATTCAGTTCGAAGTCTGGCAGTTCGAGGTTGGGCCGTTCGCAGACCGGTTGTTCAGAGGCCCAGGCGGTCCCGCAGTCCATACCACCACGCCCCCGCGATGGAATAGGGCACCCGCAGCGCCCGGCCGCCGGGAAAGGGCTGGTAGGGCAGTCCGGCGAAGACGTCGAAGCGCTTCGTGTCGCCGCTGATGGCCTCGGCGAGGATCACGCCGAACAGGTGCGACCCGGTGATGCCGTGGCCGCTGTAGCCATGGGCGAAGTAGACTCCCTCCCGCAGGCGCCCCATCTGCGGGACGCGGGAAAAGGACAGCGCAAAGTTGCCGCTCCAGGCGTACTCGAGTTCGACGTCGCGCAGCTGAGGGAAGACCTTTTCCAGATTGCCGCGCAAACGCGCCCGGATGTCGCTCGGGTCGGTCCCACCATAGCCAATGCCGCCTCCGAACAGCAGCCGATGGTCGGCGGTCAGGCGGTAATAGTCGAGGACGTAGCGGGCATCCTCCACGCAGAGGTTCGTGGGCAGCAGGGCCCGCGCTCGCGCCTCGCCCAATGGCGCGGTCGTGACGATCTGCGTCGACACCGGCATGATCCGGTTTTCGAGCTCCGGGGCCACGCCCACCATGTAGGCATTGCCGCAGAGCACCACGTGGCGGGCGGTGACGCAGCCCGCATCCGTAGGCAGGCGATGGTCGTGACCGGTCGACTCCAGTCGTGCCACTGGTGATGCCTCGAAGATGCGACCGCCGAGTTGCTCGATGGCATCGGCCTCGCCGAGGGCGAGGTTCAGCGGGTGCAGGTGACCACCGCTGTGGTCGATCATGCCGCCCACGTAAAAGTCCGACGTCACATGCTGCCGGATGCCATCCCGGTCGAGCAGTTCGTGGTCATCCATGCCGTAGCGGCGCCACAGTTCCTGCTTGGCGGCGAGGCCGTCGAGCTGAGCGCGGGTACAGGCTGCGTAAAGGTTGCCGGGCTGGTAGTCGCAATCGATACGGTAACGCTCGATGCGCTCATGGATGATCCGGCTGCCTTCCTGGACGTGGCGACCGACGAAATCCGCTGCCTCGCGGCCGAAGCGGCGCTCGATGCGGTCGAGCCCTGCATTCAGGCCGTTGACCACCTGCCCGCCGTTGCGGCCGGAGGCACCCCAGCCGATGGCATGGGCTTCGAGTACGACGACGTCCACCCCCCGTTCGGCCAGGGCCAAGGCCGTGGACAGCCCGGAGTAGCCGCCGCCGACGACGCAAACCTCGGCGCGGAGGTCGCCCTTCAGGGCAGGCCGCAGCTTGGTGCGATGGGCGGTGGCGGCATACCAGCTGGCAACGTGAGGCGACGATTGGCGATCGGGCAACGGCGCGGTGGTCACGATCAACTCCAGCAGGAAGGGAGACCATGATATCGCGCCGCCGTCGATCCGGGGGGCTGTGTCAGAGGCCGATGGCCCAGCTGCCGCGGGCCAGCTCGACGGCGCGGGTAATTTCGGCTTCCGGAACCGAGTTCGTGTCTCCGATTTCCAGTGGGTCATAGTGGAACACGAACAGGCGTGAAGCGAACTCGGCGAACAGAAGCGAGGCTTCACCGTGGCGTTCGCCGCGCCCCACCCACCAGCCGTACATTTCCGGATTGATCCAGCGATGCAGGTCGTCGTCCCGCGTCCCGCACAATCGGCCCATCTCCACGTAGATGCGATCGAGGTGCGGTACCAGGATCAGGGACACCGGATCGACGTCCATGGATCGCTCGTCGACTCGGTGGGGTCGGAAGTTTCCGAGGTCATTGCAATGATCGGTCCTTGTTGGCACGGTCGACGGTCAATCTACCCGCATCGCTCACCGATGCGCGAAGCGCGGCCATTTTTCCATCAGCGTGACAGTCAGGACGCTCGCCTCGATATGAGTTCATCCAGCATTGCACCCCTTGATCCAGCGCGCGTTGCCAGGATCGAAGCGTTCGGTGGAAGGATCGCGCCCCTCGACCCCATCGGCGCCGAGGTG
The DNA here is from genome assembly GCA_020832055.1 of Gammaproteobacteria bacterium. Taxonomy (GTDB): domain Bacteria; phylum Pseudomonadota; class Gammaproteobacteria; order Pseudomonadales; family Azotimanducaceae; genus SLTB01. The sequence goes on along the minus strand of JAFIFL010000120.1, from coordinate 8,529 downwards.
TTCGGCATCGACCTGTCATTGAAGGAGCCGCCACCGGAAGTGGTCGAGGCGCTCGAACAGGAAATGGCCCACCGCGGCTTCCTCGTCTTTCGCAACGAACGGCAACTGGAGCCCGAGGATTTTCTCCGCGCCAGCTGCTGGTGGGGTGGCCGGGCATTGCACAGCACCCATGGCATTCACCCGGCGACACCTGGTGGCAATCAGCACATCTTCCGCCTGTCCAACGACCGCCGCTATGGCATTCCCGGTGTGGGGCCCCAATGGCACAACGACGGCAGCTTCAACGCAGCCACGTTTTCGCACGCGGGATACCACATCGTCCGGCCGGCCGAGAAAGGTGGCGGGACCTACTACGCCCATCAGGGTGCGGCCCATGACGCTCTGCCGGAGGAGCGCCGGGAATTCTGGAGTCGGCTCTCCTCAGTGAACTCCAACACCGGCGTCGTTCACCCCGCCGTGCATGAGCATCCCGTCTCCGGGCGCAGAAGCCTTTGGTTGCATCTGGGCATGACGGGTGCGGTGATCGAAAAGCTGCCGGATGCAGAAGGCTTTCGCCTGCTGGATGCTGACGAGTTGAAACGCCTCTGTCATCAATACAACGATGTGCTCAATGCAGGGCTGCGCAACGGCTACGCCATCGCCTACGAGTACCAGGAACGCGACTGCATCTTCATCGACAATCTGGCCGTGGCGCATCGAGCTGCACCGGAGGCCCATTTGCCTCCCGAAAAACAGGGTCTGCGGATCATGCATCGAAGCACCGTTCGCGGCGTAGAAGATTTCACCCCTGGCCATGGATTGCCGCTCTATCTCGACATTCATGGACCGAGTCCGCTCGGGGACGGGGTCTGGCAGGCGGGAGGCATCGGCTTTCGCTGGGATGATGGCATTCCCATGCAGAACTGATTCAGGCGAGCCTGGGATCAGCCCGGCGAGTGGGCGCCAACGTCGACAGCGACGCCTGCGCCACCCTGCTCTCGGGCCGCACGCCTGACGTTCCCTGAGGTCCTGGTCGCGTTGACAAGGAAAATGCCCTTGCTAAAGTAAGGGTATGGCTAAAGTCACCAGCAAACTGCAGCTCACGCTGCCGAAACGGCTCGCCGAACAGTTTGGCATCGTCCCGGGGGACGACGTCGACTTCGAAGCGGCGGGGGACGTCATTCGCCTGATTCCGCCCGGGGCGCGGGCGCGGACTGCGCTCAACAGTATCGAGCGCCTGCGTCTTTTCGATGAAGATACCGCGGAGCAGCGCGAGCGGGAGCGGGCCTTGCAGCTTCCGCCGCAGGCGCCTGCTCGGCGGGATTGGTCGCGAGAGGACCTCTACACCCGTGGCGACAGCCGTGATGACGCCCTCGATGAACCTGATTGACACGAACCTGCTCGTCTATCGCTTCGATCCGCGTGATCGAAGGAAACAGCAGATCGCTGAGCGCGTGTTGCGCGATGGGCAGGCAGCCGCGACATTGGTGCTGCCTCATCAGGCTATCGTCGAATTCGTCGCCGCCGTGACGCGGGCGCGCAAGGATCTCGGCGGCGCACCGCTGCTCGCGCGGGAGGTGGCGCTGCGTCAGGCGGAACGTTTGATGGATCAGTTTCCCGTCCTCTGGCCTGACGACGACGTGCTGCGCACAGCTCTGCGGGGCGCATCGGCGTACGGACTATCCTGGTTCGACGCGCATATCTGGGCCTACGCCGAAGTCCACGGCTGTCCCGAGATCTTCTCGGAGGACTTCGCGCATGGCCGTCACATTGGACGCGTGCGCATCTTTGATCCCTTCCTTGCGGCCGGTGGTGGCGTGCACGAGTTGCCGCCGATTCATGGGGCCGACTCCTGACGCGTCCAGCCCGGCAGGGTAGCCGACGCTGGCCGTGTGAATGTCCAGACGTTGGCGACTGTCGGAGATTGGCGCCACTGCCTAGAACTTTTCGGGGCGGAGGACCTTGACCTCGGACAACCAGCACACCATGGCGTAGTCGCGGTAATAGCGGTCGTGAAGGTGGACCGCGATCCGCTCCGCGAGCTCCTGTCCGCATACCACTTCGAGCCGCACATTGCCGTCGTTTTCCCAATGGCCCTCGCGGCTGCCGCGGTCCCCCTCGCCGCGCACGGATGTGGCGGTCCAGCCCGGCGCGCCGAGACGCTTCAGGTCGGATTCGATGCGTGTTTCGAGCAGGGCTTCGCAGACGATGGTCAGCAGACAGCGGGTGTGCAGCGTGTTCATGTCAGCTTCCTCCCAGGCGTTGGGCGATTTCGGCGTAGAGCGGGATGCCGAAGAGGATGTTGAAGGGGAACGTCAGGCCCAGGGAAGCCGCCAGGGACAGCGACGGATTGGCGCTCGGCAGGGCGATCCGCATGGCCGCCGGCACGGCGATGTACGAAGCGCTGGCAGCGAGGGTGCCGAGGATGGTGACGCCCCCCGGGGAGAGCCCTAGCAGATGGCCGAGCAGGATGCCGATGACCGCCGAGAACAGCGGCCAGAGGATGGCGAAGGCGACGATGAACAGGCCGTACTGCCGCAGCGGTCCCAGCCTCGCCGCGGCGATCAGGCCCATTTCCAGCAGGAACAGGGCGAGGATGCCCTTGAAGGCATCGACGAACACCGGCTCCAGCGGTGCGAGGGCCTCGCCCCCTGCCAGGGCGCCGATGACGAGGCCGCCGCCGAGCAGCAGCACGCTGCGGCCCAGGAACAGTTCCCGTCCCATGTCCTGCCAGTCGACACCGCTTTGCCAGCCGCGGGCGAGGAGGATGCCGACGATGATGGCCGGGACCTCGAGCAGCACCACGAACAGCGCCAGATAGGGCTCGTGCTGGATGCCTCGGCTGGCGAGCCAGCTGACCACCACGGCAAAGGTGCCGACGCTGACGGAGCCGTAGTGGGCCGCGATGCTGGCTGCGTCATTGCGCTCGAGCCGGCCGAGGCCCCGCAGCACAGGAAAGGCCAGTAGCGGCAGCAGGACGCCCATGCCGATCACGGCGAGACTCTGCCAGAGCAGATCAACGCTGCCGTGGCGTGCCAGTTCGACGCCGCCTTTCAGGCCGATGCTCAGCAGCAGCAGGAAGGACAGCGCGTCGTAGACGGGCCCGGGCAGGCGCAGATCGGCTCGCAGCAGTCCGGCGATGAGGCCGAAGCCGAAGAAGTAGACGACGGGATCGATGCCCAAACTGAACTCCTGCAGGACGCACGGCTGGGCTGCATTCTATGTGTCTGTGGCAGGGGTTCACAGGTGTTCCCGGCCTCGTGGTCACCAGGGCGGGAGCGCATGATCCCGTCAGGGCGGCGGCACGCCGGCATGGGGTCGGGCTGTTTCAGCGCAGTGGCAGGCATCGGGATGGAGTGTTTCCGCCGCATGCCCCATCGTTTGGCGAACAAGAGGTTGGCGGAGAAGAGAGGGAGGCAACAGAAATGGAAAACGGATGAGTGCCCGGGTGTGCAGGCAGCCAGGGCCGTGGGGGAGGTGACGTGAATCCGGGCTTGCTCTTCTCGCTCCAGCGGCTATCATTCCGCACTTCTGAATCAGCGTCCCCAAGGAGGCCGCATCGATGAAGCTTCGATACGCACACAGCCTCCCGGTGCACGCACCGCGCTGAATCAGGACCGCTCCGCTTCGCATCACCTTCCTGAATCACCTCTTTGCAGTCGCACCGGTCTCCCTGAACCTGGTTACCGGAAGCGACGATGTCGAACACACTGCACAGCCATCTCTGGGCTCTGACCCGGGGTTACCGCCACCGCTTCGCAGCTGCGGTCGCTGCCATGGCGCTGGCCAGCCTGCTGCTGCTGTCGGTGCCGCTGATTGCCAAATACGCCCTCGATGTGGTCATGGAAGATGGGCTGGCCTCCGGCATCCCCCTGCTTGCCACCATGGCGGCAGCGCTGACGCCCGAGCATCCCCTGCTGGGCTACCTGTCGCTGTCTGGCGTGCTGGTCGTGCTGGTCACCCTCGGCGCAGGCGTCTTTCACTATTTCCGCGGGCGCCTGACCGCCACCGCTTCCGAGGCGCTGATACGGCGTCTGCGCACCGGTGTGCATGCCCATGTGGAGCATCTGCCCGCAGTCTGGCACGACCGCATGGATACCGGTGACGTGGTGCAGCGCTGCTCCTCGGACGTGGAGACCCTCAGGGTATTCTTCTCCGGCGATCTGGTGGAGATTGGCCGGGCCCTGATTCTGGTGGCAGTGCTGCTGCCCCTGATGTTCTGGCTGGACTGGGCGCTGGCCCTGGTGGCCGTCGCCCTGATGCCGGTGATCTTCGCCTGCGCCTGGGTCTTCTTCCGCCGTGTGCAGTTCGTCTTCAAGGCCACCGATGAGGCCGAAGCCGAACTCACGGCCTGCCTGCAGGAGAATCTCACCGGCATTCGTGTGGTGCGGGCCTTCTCCCGTCAGCCCTTCGAGATGGAACGCTTCGGCGGCTACAACGCTGCGTTCCGCAATCGCTACCAGCGCCTTATCAGCCTGATGGCGGTGTTCTGGTCGGGCAGTGATCTGCTGTGCTCGGCCCAGATCGGTCTGGTGCTCATCGTCGGTGGCAGTTTCGTGGCGGATGGCCGCTTGACGGTGGGTGACCTGTTCGCCTTCCTGACCTGGGTGGCCATGGTGATCTGGCCGGTCCGGCAGCTCGGCCGCATTCTCACCGACGCGGGCAAGGCGAGCGTGTCGCTGGTACGGCTGGCGGAAGTGCTCGACGCCGCCGTCGAGGAACAGGTCCGTTCCGGGAGCCCGGACACGCCGCCGGCTCGTCCGGCGTCGGCAGGGGCTGCGCCCGTTGCAGGACGCGGAGCCATTGAGGCCCGGGGTCTGACGTTTGCCTATCCGGGCGGCTCGCCGGTGCTGCAGAACCTGTCTTTCCGCGTGAACCCGGGCCAGACCCTGGGCATCGTCGGGCCGCCCGGGTCGGGGAAGAGCACGCTGGTGCGCCTGCTGCTCGGCTTCTATGACCCGCCGCCTGGGACCCTGTTGATCGACGACGTGCCCATCGAGCGTGTCGACCGCGCTTCGCTGCGCGATCAGCTCGCCGTGGTGCTGCAGGAGCCGTTTTTGTACTCGCGTTCACTGGAAGAGAACCTTCGCATCGGCCGTGAGGATGCGGATCCTGCGCTCTTGACCACCTCCATGGACGACGCCGCCCTGACTGAAACGGTGGCAGCGTTCCCGGAGGGTCTCGCGACGCGCATCGGTGAGCGTGGGGTGAACCTCTCCGGTGGTCAGCGGCAGCGACTGGCACTGGCGCGGGCGCTGCTGCGGCGGCCTGCGGTGCTGATTCTCGACGACTCGCTGTCGGCCGTGGATGCCCATACCGAGGTGCACGTCCTCGAGCGTCTGGCGCGACGACGGGGGCGTCAGACGACGCTGATCGTGGCGCACCGGCTGTCGGCGGTGCGGGATGCGGATCAGATCCTGGTGCTCGGTGAAGGGCGGTTGCTGCAGCAGGGCCGGCACCACGAACTGGCTGCTGCTGCGGGCCCCTACCGCGAACTGTGCCGGCAGCAGGGGCTGCTCGACGATGACGATGACGAGGACGTCACCGTCTGGCGGGTCGGGGACGAGGACTGAAGCATGTATGACGACGAGCTATACGACGACGGCCACGATGCCCGCCATGCTTCGGGGCGCTTGCAGACCGGGCTCTGGCGGCGGCTGGCGGACTTCGCCTGGCCCTACCGGCGTGGCATTGCCGGGCTGGCGGCCTGCGCTGTGGTGACGGCGGCCGCTGACGTCAGTTTTCCGCTCATCACTCGTGGCCTCATCGACAGCATTGCCGAACACGGCAGCGAGGCCGCGTTGTGGCCCTGGGCGCTGGCCTATGCCGTCGCCACCCTGATGCTGTGCGCCAGCATCGGTGGCTTCGTCTGGCTTGGTGGCCGCATCCGCACCCACATCGCCCACGACATCCGGCAGGCCGCCTTCGAGAACGTGCAGCAGCTCTCCTTCTCCTTTTTCGATCGCAGGCCGGTGGGGTGGCTGATGGCGCGCATGACTTCCGACTGCGAGCGGCTGTCCAACATCTTCGCCTGGGGCATCCTCGATCTGGTCTGGGGCGTGTCGATGATGACCGGAGCGTTGATTGCCATGACCTTCATGTCGCCGCCGCTGATGCTGGTGGTGGTGGCCATCGTGCCATTGCTGGCGCTGGCCAGCGCGCGCTTCAAGCGGCGCATCCTGACCACGGCGCGGGACGTCCGGCGCAGTAATGCCATGATCACCGCCAGCTTCAACGAGAGCGTGACCGGTGTGCTGACGACGCGTGCCTTCAACCGCGAGGAAGACAATCACGCCCGCTTCGGCGTCCTCGCTGACAACATGTACGACGCCTCGGTGCGCAATCTGCTGCACTCGGCGCTGTATCTGCCGGTGGTGCTGGCCCTGGCCTCCATCGCCATGGGACTGGCGCTGGCGCTGGGCGGCATCCAGCTTCTCGGTGGCGTCATCACGGCCGGGACGCTGGTCGCTTTTCTCACCTACGCCCGCCACTTCTTCGATCCGGTGGAGCAGCTGGCGGGATGGTTTGCGGAACTGCAGATGGCCCAGGCTTCCGCTGAACGGGTGCTGTCCCTGGTGGACGCGGTACCGGATGTCCGCGATCGCCCTGACGTGGCCGCGAAGGGGAAGTCGGCCTTGCCGGCCGGACGCATCGAGCGCATCGAGTTCGCTGACGTGGCCTTCGCCTATGACAACGGCATCCCTGTTCTCAGCGACGTGGACCTCAGCCTCGAACGGGGCAAGGTCACGGCCCTGGTCGGCCATACCGGCAGCGGCAAGTCGACGCTGGCCTCGCTGCTGTGCCGTTACTACGACCCGGTCAGGGGCGAGGTGCGCGTCGATGGCATCGACTATCGGGAGCTGCCTCTGAGCGGCTGGCAGGCGCGCCTTGGGGTGGTGCTGCAGACCCCGCACGTGTTCACCGGGACCATCCGCGACAACGTCCGCTATGGGCGCCTCGACGCCACGGATGCCGAGATCGACGCGGCCCTCGTGGCGGTGGGGGCCATGACCTTCGTCCGCGGACTGCCCGGCGGGGTCGATTTTCAGGTGGGTGAGGCGGGTGGCCGTCTGTCTTCGGGGCAGAAGCAACTCGTGTCCTTGGCGCGGGTCATGCTGGCCGACCCGGACGTGGTCATTCTCGACGAGGCCACGTCCTCCATCGACAGCGCCACCGAATTTCGAATCCAGCGCGCCATGCGCACGTTGTTTGCCGGTCGGATCGCACTGGTCATCGCCCACCGCCTGTCCACCATCCGCGAGGCTGAGCAGATCGTGGTGGTGGACGGGGGGCGCATCATCGAGCGCGGCGATCACGCGCAGCTGCTGGCGCTCAACGGGGCTTACGCCGGACTGTACCGGGCCCAGCGCGCCAGCGATGCGGCCCGGGCCGGGGATTGGGCTGGGACCACGGTGGAATCGGCCTGAACAGCTGCGGCACGCTTGCGCTGAACGATGGGGTTGGTAGAGGCTGCACGGGTGCGGAACTCAGGTTGGATGGTGGAGCGTGTTGAATGAATGAAGCAGCCGGATGGATCGATCTCAGTGGCAAAGTCGCCCATGTGACCGGCGGCGCCCGTGGCATCGGAGCCGGGATCGCCCGGGCGCTGGCCATGGCGGGGGCGACGGTCATGGTCAGCGATCTGAAGCTTGCGGATGCGCAGGGGGTGGCCGAGGCCATCGGTGGGGAGGCCATGGCCCTCGATGTGACCGACCGCGGGGCGGTGGATGCCGCCATGGCGGCCACGAAGGACCGGCTCGGCGCACTCGACATCCTGGTCAATAACGCGGGTGTCTATCTCGGCTTTGGCGGTCCCGTCCGGGACATCAGCGACGAGATGTGGCGAACCCTGTGGTCCGTGAACGTGGACGGCGTCTTCTACTGCAGCCGGGCGGCGGCCGGGATCATGATCGAGCAGGGGCGAGGGGGGCGCATCATCAATGTGTCTTCGACCCAGGCGGTGAGTCCGGGGGTGGGGGTCACCTACGACGGCTCCAAGGCGGCAGTGACCCAGATCACCAAAGCGCTGGCGCTGGAACTCGCCCAGTACGGCATCAACGTCAATGCGCTGGCCCCGGGACCGACCTGGGTGGGCGAGGGCGAGCCGCCGAAGACGGGTGGCCAGCCGCCGAACCGGACCGGTGACCCGCTGGCCGATACCATTGCTGATCGCATCTCACGGCTGCCCGTCGGGCACTGGGCGGATCCGATGGAACAGGGCAAGGCGGTGGTGTTCCTGGCGTCGTCCATGAGCGATTTTGTCACCGGCATCTATCTGCCTGTGGACGGTGGCTGGTTGACGCTCTGACGGCCGCTTGAGGGCCTGGTGGGTGCCTGGCTGAGAAGCCGGGATTCTGCAGGATGAAGTCCGCCCCCGGGGCTGGGGGGCGCCGGGGGGGAGGACCCCAACGGCCACCAGGGCCGCCTGCAGGCTGGCTAGCTGGGGGTTTCAACTTGCCTTGGCGCCCGGGCCGGTTCGGGGGCCGGCATCCTGCGGGCCCGGGGTTGCTTGGTGGCCCCTTCGGCCCTTGTGGGGGCGTGGGGACCGGG
>JAFIFL010000119.1 GCA_020832055.1 Gammaproteobacteria bacterium | reverse complement strand
CTTCGGGAGGCGGGGGTCGCTGGTTCGAGTCCAGTCACTCCGACCATACAATCAAGGACTTGGCGGTCCTGGCCTGATCCCGACAGGTCGTGTTGCCTCCTCACGCCCGCCACCCGTTGGATGAATGGCCTGACAATCTGATTTTTGTTTCAGAAGCCCAAGAACAACATATCCAGCGCTGCGGAAATGTCATCTTGCCTGTCAGCAAGGCTACCAACACCAGAACGCAATTCGCCTTCAGGTACAGCAGCCATGTATTGCGTGGCCATTACCATCTGCTGACCCTCAATGCTGAATACAGGATTCAGCCGCTGGGCAGGGGACGGCGCGGAGGAATCGGGCAGCAGTGGCACCACAACTCGTGTATTCAAGCCAGTGAGAAGGTCTGACTGAACGTCGAGAAGATAGCCTGCCTCACCACCCTCATTTTTGAAGATGTCGAAACGGGCCATCAGAACTGACGGTGCCGAGCCAGGGGCAAGCCGTTGGCTTCGACGTATGCGTTCGAACTTGCCAGAGCTCTGGCATTGTCTTTCAGCCACCTCTCCTGCTTGTGGAGCTTCACGGCCTCGGCGATGCCCGCCTCCGCGGACCGCGATACATTGATTCCCAAAGCTTTTGCCTCTTTGAGAAGAGCACCATCCAGCGATAGGTTGGTTGGCTTTCGGGTGGACCTTTTCGCTTCTGAAGCCCGCACAATTCAGTCCTCGCGCACAATGATGCAATCACTATATGCTCACATATTATGTGCATCAAACATGCATAGAGGCGACTCCTGTCGCTGATGCAGGCGAACGCCCAGATGCAACGGAGGCCATGGCTGCCAGGAGCAGCATCATGCGCACCATTCGACTGCCACCCTTGGAGTCATGTTATAAAGTCACGCATGAGCTCTGGCAGCACACAGTCCATCATTGCCCTGACGGCTATCCGCTACCGGTGGCGCCCGAACGCACCCATCGTCCTCGATATCGAGCGGCTCGCCATCGCCCCGGGTGAGCGCCTGTTCATTCGCGGGCCGAGCGGCAGTGGCAAGACCACCCTCCTTGGCCTGATGGGCGGCGTTCTGACGCCCGGCAGCGGCCATGTGCACCTGGCGGGCCAAGATCTGGCGACCCTGTCCGCGGCGGCGCGCGACCGTCTGCGCGCCGACGAGATCGGCTTCGTCTTTCAGATGTTCAACCTGATCCCCTACCTCTCAGTCCTCGACAACGTCCTGCTGCCCTGCCGCTTCTCGCGCAAGCGCTCAGAGCGCGCCGCCACCGACCGTGAGCCGGCCGCCGAGGCCCGGCGTCTGCTCGCGCGGCTCGGGCTCAACGAGGAAACCCTGCTCGCCCGCGACGTGGCCGAGCTTTCCGTGGGCCAGCAACAGCGGGTGGCCGTCGCCCGCGCCCTCATTGGCCGCCCCGGCATCGTCATCGCCGATGAACCCACCTCAGCCCTCGATGCGGACAGTCGCGACGAGTTTCTCGGCCTGCTGCAGGAGGAGTGCACAGCCAGCGGTGCGGCCCTGCTGTTCGTGAGTCACGACGTGTCCCTGGCCCATCACTTCGACCGCACCCTGGACATGCGAACGCTGAATCGCGCGCTCGACCCGGAGCCGCTCAGCTCATGACTGCACTGATGCATCTGGCTGCCAGGAGTCTCTGGAACCGCCGATTCACCGCCGGGCTCGCGGCTTTGTCCATCACCATTTCGGTGGCGCTGCTGATCGGGGTGGAAAAGGTGCGCACCGAGGCCCGCAGCAGTTTCACCCAGACCGTCGCCGGCACCGACCTGATCGTCGGCGCCCGCTCGGGCTCCGTGCAGCTCCTGCTCTACAGCGTGTTCCGCATCGGCGACGCCACCTCCAACGTGTCCTGGGACAGCTATCAGCGCATCACCCGTCACCCCATGGTGGCCTGGTCCATACCGCTGTCGCTGGGGGACTCCCATCGCGGGTTCCGGGTGGTGGGCACCACGGAGAGCTATTTCGAGCGGCTGCGCTATGGGGGCAATCGATCCCTGGAACTGGCTGAGGGCGCCTGGTTCGACGATCTCTTCGAGGCCACCTTGGGATCCGAGGTGGCGCGCAGTCTCGGCTACCGGATCGGTGACGAGATCACGCTGGCCCACGGCACAGGCAGCCAGAGCTTCCTCGACCACGACAATATGCCGTTCACCATCAGCGGCATTCTCGCGCCCACCGGCACACCGGTGGACCAGAGCATCCACGTCAGCCTCGAAGCCATCGAGGCCATTCATCTCGGCTGGCAGAGCGGCGTGCCCATAGCAGGCCAGGAAGTCAGCCCGGAGGACGCCAGGGCGAGGGACCTCACCCCGCGCGCCATCACCGCATTCCTGCTCGGCCTCGAATCCCGGGCCGGCGTGTTCCAGATCCAGCGGGCCATCAACGCCTACCCCGACGAGGCCCTGTCGGCCATCCTGCCGGGGGTGGCGCTGCAGCAACTGTGGAGTCTGGTGGGGATTGCCGAGAACGCGCTGCTGGTGGTGGCCGCTTTCGTGGTGCTGGCCGGGCTGGCAGGCATGGTGACCATGCTGCTGGCATCCCTGTCGGAGCGCCGGCGCGAAATGGCCATCCTGCGCTCGGTGGGGGCGCGCCCCATCCACGTCTTCGGTCTGCTGACTGCAGAAAGCACCCTGCTGGGCATCACCGGCGCCCTGGCCGGCTTCGCCCTGGTTTACATCGCCATGGCGCTGGGCGCCCCCCTGGCCCAGGCCAGCTTCGGCATTCATCTGGCGCCGTCGGCACCCAGCGCCCGTGAACTGACCCTGCTTGGCATGGTCATAGCAGGATCGGCTTTCGCCGGGGCCATACCTGCGTGGCGCGCCTACCGGCTGTCGCTGGCCGACGGCTTGTCCATCCGCACCTAGTCTGCATATGGGAGTTCGAAGGACGTGACTGTACGCCATGCCATGAGTCTGATTGCCGTGATCCTGCTGATCCTGATGGCGCCGCTGGTTGCGGCCGAGGAACCACAGGAGGTGGAGTGGAAAGAACTCATGCCCGCAGGCTGGAAACCCAAGATGCCGGACTTCAGCACCTTCTTCCACGATCCCACCACGCCCGCAGCCGCCCAGGATGAAGACGCCCCCGTGGTGGAAGCCCTCGACGACAAGCTGGTCAGCATCAAGGGCTGGCTGGTGCCCCTGGAATGGGGCACCGATGCCCTCAAGGAGTTCCTCTTCGTACCCTGGTTCGGCGCATGCATCCACGTCCCGCCGCCGCCGCCGAATCAGATCATCCGCGTCACGCTGGAAAAGGGGGTGCCCGAGCGGGAGATGTTCGAACCCCAGCAGCTCACCGGACGCCTGCGCACCGAGCGCAGTGAGTCCGAACTCGCGCTGGCCGGCTATCGGATGGAAGCTGCCCTGACCCGACGGCTGGAGGACTGATTCTGACGGGCTGCGCAGAACTCCTTCTCCGCAGCCCGCCGAACCCTCAGGGCAGGCTCAGCCGCCGTGCCCTGGGCGTGAGGTTACCGGCGCCCTGACCGCCCTCTGAAATGGTCTGCGCGCGAATCCGCTCCAAAGGCAGCAACTCGAACAACTGCACGTCCACGTGGCGCAGGCGGGCACCGGACTCGCAGCGATACTGCCAAGTCACGCTACCGTCGAAGTGCTGGTGATCGCGGTCGCCATGGCCATGCTCGTCGTGATCACCATGCCCATGTTTTTCGTGATCGCCGTGCGCATGCTTGTCGTGCTTGTGGTCATGCTTCTTGTGCTTGTGGTCGCGTTGCTTGTGGTCGTGGTCACCGTGCTTCTTGTGCTCTTGCTTCTTGTGGTCGTGGTCACCGTGCTTGTTGCGATCCCCGTGACCATGTTGCTTGTGATCGTGATGGCCGTCAGGGGCAGCGTCCGCTCCGTGATCCGCAGCCTTCGCCAGCCGGGTCAGCACGTCCGGCAGCGTCACCTCCACGGCCAGCTGCTGACATTGCCCGTCCCAGTTGAACCAGCTGCCCGACTCCAGGGCCGCCACCCGTTCCTGCACGGACGCGAGTTCCTGCTCACTGGCGGGGGCGCGTTCGAGGCCCACGAGATCGCCCGTCGGGGCCGTCAGCATCAGATCCACCCGCCGCCCTTCGACGGCCACCGAGAGATCTGCGATGCCGTGTTCATGCGCACCGATTGCACCCCAAGCGGGAACGCCGGCCACCGAAGCCGACACCGCTACAACAGCCATGTATCCCAAGCCACGCGCCTTCATCCCAGACGTCTCCGCTGCCAGTTGAGTAGGTGAGCCGCAGCCACCAGGACCACGCCCACGACGGTAAGACCCCGTTCCAACCAATCGGTTTCCTGCAGGACGCCTGCGATCATGAGCGCCAGTCCCAGCACCGCCATCCACACCAGACGCCCCTGGCGATGACGCCGGAAGCCCAGGCCAATGCCCCAGGCGGAAATGGGCACCGCCAGCGCGAGCAGGAAGATGTGGACGCGCTCATCACTGACGAAGGCCGGGAACAACCACGGCACCAGCGTCACCGCCAGCGGCAGCAGCAGACAGTGGGCCAGGCAGGACATGGACAAACCCACGGCCATCGCATCCGCATACCGCATGACGCCCCCGGAGCATTCTCGAAAGATACGTTATAACATAATTTAACATGGCATCGACTCCGGTTTTCGTCGGGGTTCGGTTTTGCAAAGCAGCGCCAAGGCACTATGCTCCCGCCCCATACCTGTCAATGCGTGGATCAGTCATGCAGAACACCGCCGCCCGGCAGCTGGCTCGCTTCGCCCTTGGCCAGCACACAGTCGAAGTCACTGCAGACAGCGACGGCACCCTCACCCTGTGGCTGGATGGATGCGTGCGCAAGAGTCGTCAGTCAGGCGTGCGCGGGACCTACCTCTGGACCAACGTCGAACTGCCCTTCGAGGACCACCATCTGGTGGAAGTGCGCCGCAGCGCCGGCCCCGGGGCGACCGTGGAGATCTTCGTCAACGGTACCCTGCAGCAGCGCTCCGAGGTCCAAGCAGCATGACGCCGCCGCGTACGCTGCAGCTGCTGCGGGACACCGCCATCTTCGAGCAGCTCACCGACGGCCAGCTCAAGCGCATCGAGCAACGCCTGATCAGTCTGGAATTCGAACCCGGCGATCTGGTCTTCCGCGAGGGTGCGCCCGGCCGCTACATCTGTTTCATCATCTCGGGCGAACTCGAAGTGCTGAAGGATCCGGGCGAAGGCGACAGCGTTCCCATCGCCACCCTGGGCGCCGGCCACTCCGTAGGCGAAATGTCCATCATCGACGGCCTCACCTGTTCGGCAACCGTCATCTGCCGCACACCGGCCCGCGTGCTCGCGCTGACACGGGAGGATTTCGATCTGCTCGTGGACGAGGAGCCGCGCCTGGGCACCGAGATCTTTCGCGGCATCTCGCGGCTGCTGAGCATGAGTCTGCGCAAGACGTCCGCGGATCTGGCCGCTGCCCGCTCGCGCTGAGGGGCGTTCATTCACCCTGCCCGTTCATGCGAACAGGCGTCCGCCGGAGGCTCCCATGAAGTATCTCCACACGATGATCCGCGTGACGGACATCGACGCATCCCTGAAGTTCTTCTGCAATGGCCTCGGCCTCACCGAGGTGCGCCGGGTCGAAGTGCCCGCGGGCCGCTTCACCCTGGTCTTCCTGGCGCCTCCCGACCAGCCCGATGCCCAGGTCGAACTGACCTGGAACTGGGATCCTGAAGCGCTCAGCGGCGGCCGCAATTTCGGCCATCTGGCCTACGCCGTGGACGACATCTATGACCTGTGCAGCCATCTGGAGAGCCAGGGTGTGACCATCAATCGGCCACCCCGGGACGGCCGCATGGCCTTCGTCCGCTCTCCCGACGGCATCTCGGTGGAACTGCTCCAGACAGGCGACGCCTTGCCGCCGCAGGAACCCTGGGCGTCCATGCCCAATGTCGGCAGCTGGTAGGACAGGCCCCATACCGGCAACGCGACGGCACGGCTACACTGTCGCCCACCCTCACCCATCGTGACGAAGGAGAGATGCATGAAGCTTTACAACGGACTCGGCCCCAACCCCCAGATCGTGCGGATTTTCATGGCCGAAAAGGGCATGGACATCCCGCTGGAGCAGGTCGACATCATGGCCGCGGAAAACCGCAAGGAACCGCACTTGAGCCGCAATCCCGCCGGCGGCCTGCCCACGCTGGAGCTTGATGACGGCAGCTTTCTGTCCGAGATCACCGCCATTTGCGAATACCTCGAAGAGAAGCAGCCTGAGCCCCCGCTGATCGGCACGACCCCCGAGGAGCGGGCTGAGTGCCGCATGTGGACGCGCCGCATTGATCTGCAGATCGTCGAGAACATGACCAGCGCCTTCCGCTACAGCGAAGGTCTGCCCCTGTTCAAGGACCGCGTCCGCACCATTCCCGAGGCGGCAGACGGCCTGAAGGCCCTGGTCAAGGAACGGATGGTGTGGCTCGACGGCCAGCTCGAAGGCAAGGCGTACGTCTGTGGTGATCGCTTCACCCTGGCCGACATCCTGCTCTATGCCTTCGTGACCTTCGGCGGCGCCGTCGGCCAGCCGCTGCCCGAGGAGTGCGGCAACATCAAGGCCGTGGTGGAGCGGGTAGGCGCCCGTCCGAGCGCCAAAGCCTGACCCAGGCAGGGCCAGGGAAGGCCATCCCGCCACCCCGGCCCGACTGGCATCTGCAACGGTCATGCCTCCTGTTCCCCAACCCGGGAACAGGGGGACGCCCCGACCTTGGCCAGCCGACGAAACGATGTCAGGGTGCGACGAAACGAGGCCAGGCCGTCGCCCCGAGCGTACCGGGCGCCCGGGCGCTGTGTTACCTTTCGAAACAACATCCCGCCGTGGACCCTGCCGCTGAACCGCGCCCGCATCTGCGCCGGCGGCCGCGCAGAAGACCACAGCAGAAACCACAAAGGATGAAGTGGTGAAGAAGACCTATCTGGCCGCCCTGACCGTGGCGCTTTTGTTCGTGCTCTGGATGCTCTCCGGCGTCCTCGGCAACGGCGAGGCGCGCAGTCCGGCCCCGACACTCGCCGAAACCCGCGATGCGATGCTGCGCCAGCGGGACGACGCCAGCACAGCCGTGAGGGTGCGCACTCTGACGGCCGAGACCCAGCGCGCCACCGTGACCGTGCGGGGTCGGACCCAGGCCAATCGGCGGGTGGCCGTGCGCGCCGAAACCAGCGGCCTGATCGTCGCCCTTCCGGTCGAGAAGGGCGACACGGTCCGTGCAGGCGACATTCTCTGCCGCATCGAACCCGGCAGCCGGCCGGCCCGCCTCGACGAAGGGCGTGCTGCGGTAAACCTCGCGGAGCTCGAGTACCAGGGCACGCGCCGCCTCGAAGACAAAGGCCTGGTATCCGGTACCGGCGTCGCCAGCGCCCGCGCGCGGCTGGCCAGCGCCCGCGCCGACCTGAGCCAGCGCGAGCTGGATCTGGCCCACACCGCCATCCGCGCCCCCTTCGACGGCGTGGTGGAAGAACGGCCGGTGGAACTCGGCGATTATCTGGCCTCCGGAGGGGTCTGCGCGGAAGTGCTCGACCCCGATCCCCTGCTGCTCGTGGGTCAGCTCTCAGAGCGGGACGTCGCCCGCATCGTGCTCGGCGCCCAGGGTCAGGGCCGACTGCTGACCGGTGAGACCGTCCAGGGCGTGGTCACCTATCTCGCCCAGAGCGCCCACCCGAGCACGCGGACGTTCCGCGTCGAGGTCGCCGTGAACAACGAGGATGCCCGGCTCAGGGAAGGCATCACCACCGAGCTGATCCTCCCCGTCGAGGAATACCGTGCCCACCACATTCCCTCGTCGATCCTGGCCCTCGACGATGTGGGTGAGCTCGGCGTGCGCATCGTCAACGACGATGAGCTGGTCGAATTCGTCCGCATCCGCATCATTCGCGACAGCCCTGAAGGCCTCTGGGTCACGGGCCTGCCCGAGACTGTCACGCTGATTACGGTGGGACAGGAACTCGTGGTACCTGGAGAGCGCGTCAGGCCGGTACCCGAGATCGAGCCCTCCCCCGCCGCGGCCACCGCGAGCGCACCACCGCTGCTGATTGAAACGGGTACAGACCCGCGGCGCGGCAGCGAGGCCGGAGCAGGCGCACCGTGAACGCCATGATCGATTGGGCGGTGCAGCGCAGCCGCACCTCCATGTCCCTGCTGGCCATGGTCCTGATCGTGGGGGGCTGGTCCTATCTGGCCATGCCCATCGAGGCCGAACCCAACATCCAGGTGCCGGTCTTCATCATCACCATTCCCCACGAGGGCATTTCGCCGGAGGACTCCGAGCGGCTGCTGGTGATGCCGATGGAGACCGAGCTGCGTTCCATCCAGGGCGTGAAGGAAATCACCGCCTATGCGGCGGAAGGATCGGCGACGATCGTGGTGGAGTTCGACGCCAACTTCGACGCCACCCGGGGCCTGATGGATGTCCGCGAGGCCACCAGCAGGGCGCGCCCGAAGATGCCGGAGACCGCTGATGAGCCCATCATCTCCGAGATCACCACCGTCGATTTTCCGATCATCACGGTCAATTTCGCCGGTGAGAACGTCCCGGAGCGCGCACTCTACAATGCGGCGATGCGCGCCAAGGACGAACTCGAAGCCCTGCCCTCCGTCCTCGAAGTGCAGATGCGCGGCCATCGCGAGGAGGTCCTCGAGATCGTGGTCGACCCGGCGCTGCTGGAAACCTACGACATCGACCTCAACCAGCTGATCAGCAGTGTCAGCCAGAACAACCGCCTGATTCCCGCCGGGGCGCTGGACGCCAGTTCCGGGCGCTTCTCCGTGAAAGTCCCGGGGGTGATCGAAACCCCTCAGGACCTGTTCGGCATTCCAGTGAAGGCCGAGGGCGACACGGTGGTCACCCTCATCGACGTCGCCAGCATCCGCCGGACCTTCCGCGACCGGACCAGCTACGCCAGGGTCAATGGCATTCCGGCCATCTCCCTGGAAGTGAGCAAGCGCGTCGACGCCAACCTCATCGACACCGTCGCCGAGACCCGCGCTCTGATCGACGAACTGCGTGGGGCGTTCCCTGCCGGCGTCCAGGTCTTCTACACCCAGGATCAGGCGCCGGATTCCCAGCAGCAGGTGGACGAGCTGACCGGCAACATCGTCACCGCCCTGGCGCTGGTCATGACCATCGTGGTCGCAGCCCTCGGGCTGCGCAGCGGCCTGCTGGTGGGACTGGCCATTCCCACCTCGTTCCTGTTCGCCGTGACCCTGCTCAACGGCTTCGGCTACTCGTTCAACTTCATGGTCATGTTCGGCATGCTGCTGGGCTTGGGCATGCTCATCGACGGCGCCATCGTCGTCACCGAGTTTGCAGATCGCAAAATGGCCGAGGGCCTGCACCGCCGGGACGCCTATGCCCTGGCCGCCAAGCGCATGTTCTGGCCGGTGACGGCCTCCACGGCCACCACCCTGGCCGCCTTCCTGCCGCTGATCTTCTGGCCGGGCATTTCCGGCAAGTTCATGCTCTACCTGCCGGTCACGGTGTTCTGCGTATTGATCGGATCGCTCCTGTACGCCCTGTTCTTCGGCCCGGCACTCGGCGCGCTGATCGGCAAAGTCGGCGCGCCCGATGCCCGTGCGCTGGAAGAACTCAACATTCTGGAAAATGGCGATCCGCGCACCCTGCGCAGCGCCACCGGGGTCTACGCGCGCTTCCTCGACGTCGCCGCCCGCTGGCCCTTTGCCGTCCTCGGCCTGACGCTGCTGATCCTCTGGGCTTCCTTCACCGCCTACGGCAACTACGGTCGCGGCTTCATCTTCTTCAACGACATGGATCCGATCTTCGCCCGCATCACGGTCAAAGCCCAGGGCAATCTCAGCGTCGACGAGGTCTATGGTCTCGTGCTCGAAGTCGAGAACGAAGTGGTGCAGGTGCCGGGCATCAAGGCGATCAACACGCGCACCAATCCTCCCGGCGGATCGGGATTCCGGGGCTTCAACGTCATCCTCGACGAGATCGGTTCGATCTTCATCGAGATGCATGAACAGAAGGACCGGCGCATGTCCGGCCGCGAGATCTTAGAGGTGATCCGGGAACGCACCGCACACCTCGCGGGCATCGAGATCGAGATCCAGGCCTTCGAGGGCGGCCCGCCCGTGGGCAAGCCCATTCAGCTCGAGTTCGCCTCCCGCAACGGAGAGATTCTCGAGCCCGCCGTCACCTGGGTGAGGGAGTGGGTCGAGAACAACGTGGATGGCCTGCGTGATCTGGCCGATACCCGGTCGCAACCCGGTCTGGAGTGGAAGCTGGACGTGGACCGCAGCCGGGCGGCCACCTACGGCGCCAACGTCACCACGGTCGGCACCGTGGTGCAGATGGTCACCGGCGGCCTGAAGATCGCCGAATACCGCCCGTTCGACGCCGAGAAGGAGGTGGACATCCGCATCCGCTTCCCCGACGAGTACCGCGGCTTGTCCATGCTCGACGCGCTGCGCATTCCCACACCCCAGGGTGCGGTACCGCTGTCCAGTTTCGTCACCCAGACCACGGTGCCCAATGTGGACACCATTCAGCGCGTCGGCGGTGTCCGCGTCGAGTACCTGCGCGCCAACGTGGCCCCCGGTGTGCTGGCCGATGAAAAGGTGCGGGAGATTCAGGCCTGGCTCGACACTCAGGCCATCGATCCAGCCCTGCGCCTTCAGTTCCGGGGTGCGAACGAGGAACAGGAGGACGCCATGGCCTTCGTCGGCCTCGCCTTCCTGCTGTCGCTGCTGCTGATGTTCGTGCTGCTGGTGACCCAGTTCAACAGCTTCTATCAGGCCACGCTGATCCTGTTCGCCGTGGTCATGTCCACGGCGGGTGTGCTGATCGGCCTGCTGATCACCGGGTCGCCATTCAGCGCCATCCTCACCGGCGTCGCCATCGTGGCGCTGGCGGGCATCGTCGTGAACAACAACATTGTGCTGATCGACACGTTCAACGGCTTGCGGAGGGAACGGCCGGATCTGGACGACATCACGCTGATCGTGCGTACCGGCGCCCAGCGGCTGCGTCCGGTGCTCCTGACCACGGTGACGACGGTGTTCGGCCTGCTGCCCATCGCGAACCACCTGAGCATCGACCTGATCGCTCGTGACATCACTTTCGGCGGACGTACCGCGCAGTTCTGGGTGCCTTTGGCCCAGAGCATCGTCGCCGGACTGACCTTTGCCACCCTGCTCACCCTGGTGGCCACGCCGGCCATGCTGGCCATCCCGCAGCGCCTGCGGGAGACCGTCATGCCCTGGCTGAGGTTCCTGCGCCGCATCCTCTGGCGTTCCCTGCGCGACCTGCGGCAGAAACTGGTCCGCCCATCCTGAACAGCCCTTCGGCAAGGCCTGACACAGGCAGAGCAACCCATGGGCACAGAGGATCTTCAACTGGAACGGCAGGCGTCGCGAGAGGGGGGGGCAAAAAAAATCCCCCGGCGACAAGGGATTGGGGAGGGGAGGGGAGGTGTCGCCGGGGGTACTGCTAACCTTCTGAAACCTTAGATGGGGGCAATCCGAAAAAGTTCAATGGCCACCCCCAGATGACGACGCAATAATGACGCAATGCACAATAACGCGTCAAGAAAAATCCGTCAGCTCAGCCTGTTTCTGTGTCCGCCTTCACATTTTCCGGCGGCCACGGGTGACCGCCGCCGCACCGATCAGTCGTGCTGCCTGAGATCCACATGGTCGTAGATGCCGGTAACGTTGGTAAAGCTCAGGAACAAGGTATGGGCCACGTGGGCCTGGGGATCATGCAGGTGGTACTTGAACCGCACCTGCGGACTCCCCTGCAGGAAGGCATCGTAGTCCCGGGTCAACTGCCGCACGTCGCTGGGCATGTCCTTCGACCAGGTGGCCCTGAAAGGCCCGAGCACGGCCCCGCCCTGAAGGCAGATGGTGATCTCGTGGTTGGTCAGTTTGTCATCAGTCTTCATGCTGTGGCTCTCCCTTGGTTTGGTTCGAGTATAGCGCCGGGCGTCCAGACCGTTATCCTGGACGCTCTCTCATCCAGGACTCGCTACCATGCCTGCCATCCGCTTCGGTGCCCACCTCGGCCAGCAGAATCTCGACTTCGACACCCTTCGCGCCACTTGGCGGGCCTTAGACGACGCCGGCATCGACTGGATCTCCGCCTGGGACCATTTCTACGAAGCCCCACCTGCCGGCGGCACCCAACCCCACTTCGAGGCTCTGACCATACTCGGCGCCCTGGCCGCGGACACCCGCCATGCGAGGATCGGCTGCCTGGTGTTCTACGTGGGCTACCGCAACCCGGCGCTGCTGGCCAAGGCCGCCACCACCCTGGACCATATCAGCGGGGGGCGCTTCGAACTCGGCCTGGGTGCCGGCTGGCACCACTGGGAAGCCACGGCCTACGGCTACGACTTCCCCGCCCTGGGCACCCGCCTCGACATGCTCGACGAAGCCACGGCGCTGATCCGGAGCATGCTCAGCGAAGAGCGGACGACCTTCAACGGTCAACACTACCGCACCGAGAATGCCAGTTGCCTGCCGCTCCCGGTTCAGCAACGGCTGCCCATCTGGATCGGTGGCGTGGGCGAGAAACGGACGCTGCGTCTGGTCGCACGCCACGCCGACGGCTGGAACGCCGCCTACGTGCCACCGGCGGAATTCTCGCGACTGTCCGGTGTCCTCGACCGCTGGTGCGAAGTGGAAGGCCGGGATCCGGCCAGCATCCGGCGCGGCATCAACCTGAGCTTCCATCTCGGACTCGATGCCCGGGACGCGGAGCGGGAAACCCGCCGCATGGAGCAGGACTGGGGCCCCATGGTCGCCCGGGTCCGCGAAGGCGCGCTCATGGGCACGCCGGAAACGGCCCGAGCCACCATTCAAGCCTACCTGGATGCCGGCGCCACCGACGTCAACATCGCCTTGCGCGCGCCCTGGAATCAAGCCGCCCTGGACGCCTACATCAGCGAGTGCCTGCCGGCCCTGCGGGCGCTGAACGGCGACACGCCATCAGTGGGCTGACCCCCACCGGGATCGATCCCGAAGCGATCACACTTCAATGACCCGCATGAGTCGCGAAAACGCAGCCAGCGACATCAGCTTCGGCA
>JAFIFL010000118.1 GCA_020832055.1 Gammaproteobacteria bacterium | reverse complement strand
GCGCTTCGCGATCGGCCCAATCGCTGCGCGATTAGGGCCTTCCCACAAGGGGGGCGGGAGTCGGCGGGTTTGTGCGCGGGGCTGGCCTCGCAGGCGTTCAGCCAGCGGGACCCCAGAGTTCTTCAAGGCGGGCGGCGCGCCGGCAGGCTGACTTGTAGTAGCTGTAGCGCAGCGGATTGCGCTTGTAGTAGCCCTGGTGATAGTCCTCCGCCGGGTAGAACGTCGTGGCGGCAGTAATTTCGGTGACGATGGGACTGGGCGCCGCCGGGTCGTCGATCAGTGCCTGCTTCGAGGCCCGGGCCAGGGCTTCCTGCTCAGGGTCGAGATGGAAGATGCCGCTGCGGTAGGCGGGCCCCCTGTCACAGAACTGACCATCCGCATCGGTGGGGTCGACGTTGCGCCAGAACACGTCGAGCAGCGTGGCGTAGTCGACCCGCGATGCATCGAAGCTGACCTTCACCGCTTCGGTGTGGCCGGTGCCGCCGCTGACCACCTGCCGATAGGTCGGGTCCGCCACGTGGCCACCAATGAAGCCCGATTCGGTGGCCACCACCCCGCTCACCGCATCGAAGGCCTCTTCCACGCACCAGAAGCAGCCGGCTGCGAATATGGCCGTCTGCAGATCGGACGCCGCCCGCTCCGCGTCCAGATTCCGCGGCAGCGGCCCGCCGCAGCCGGCCAGGACGACCAGCAGCAGCGCACACACCACGTGCGGGCCACGGCGTGAAAGAGCACGAGAGAACGCGGACGGCATCATGTCTGAAACCTCAGGCTTCGAAGGGCCCACCGATCAGCTCTTCGGACATCGCCCACAGCTTCTCGGCAGCCTCCGGATCCACGGCATAGTCCATGTATCCCGGATCTTCGAGCAGTCCGCCACAGCGGGGAGCGATCTGGCAGTCCTCCAGATAGATGCCGCCGCGGCTCTCGAGTTCCGCAGCCGTGGCGGCCCATACCGTGGTGGCCGCGCCGGCGGGGATGGTCTTCATCTTCAGACCTTCACCCGGGTCCACCTTCGCCCGCCGCATCAGCTCCACGACGTCGCTCTCCGCGAGGTGGCGGCCGAGGTCGGTCATGATGCCACCGGGATGCAGCGCATAGGCATGGATCCCGGCGCCGCCGTACCTGCGCTCCAGCCCCACCGCAAACAGGATGTTGGCCGTCTTGGACTGCCCGTAGGACGCCCACTTGTCGTACTCGCGCCGCTCGAAGTGGGGGTCGTCGAAGTCCATCGCTGCAAGCTTGTGCGCCGCGGAGCTCAGGTTGACGATGCGCGGCCGGGTGCCCTGGCGCAGCGCCGGCATGAGCTGTCCCGTGAGCTGGAAATGACCGAGGTGATTGGTGGCAAACTGCAGTTCGTAACCCTTCGGCGTGCGTCCGAGCGGGCAGGCCATGATGCCGGCGTTGTTAATGAGCACGTCGAGCGCGTCATGATCGGCCAGCCAGTTCTCCGCAAACTTCCGAATGCTGTCCGGGTCGGCGAGTTCGAGTTCGCGCACCTCGATACCGTCGCGACCGGTCGAGGCCTCGATGCGGGCCGCCGCAGCCCGCCCTCGTTCGAGGTCACGGGCCGTGAGCGTGACCTGCGCGCCATGGGCGGCCAGGGCGCGGGCGGTTTCCTCACCGAGCCCGCCGGACGCGCCGGTGACGATCACCCTCAGTCCGTCGAGCTTGCGCCCTGCGAGCACTTCGTCGGTCGTCGTCTCTGCACCGTATGCCATGTTGCCGTGCTCCTGTTTCCTGCAAGCCTGATGGTTTTGCAGCATGATGCCTCAAACTGCCGCTGCCAAGCGCCAGCCGCGCGACGCACGTCACCCGCCAAGGGCCCCGAAAGCTCCAAAAATGATTAATTCCCGAATTTTAATAATCATTCGCTATATCACCCTGGCGCCTTTTTTTGTCACACTGCCGCCTGGGTTCGACGTACCGATCAGTCCGCAAGAGACTCACGGTGCACACGGGGCAGATATGGAAGTACTCGATTGCACCACTTGGGTGGCTGCCAGCACGCTTGAATGCCATGATCGGGCCGTCGTTCAGGACGCGCGCGCAGACATTCCCATGCCCGGCCCCCGCCCCCTGAATCGCTCGTCACTTGCGAGCGATGCTGGGCGGACAATGCCTGAGTACAGCCGCGTTTCAGAAATCCTTTACCACTCGCAGGCCCCAATCCAGCGATCCGATGAAGGCGCCTTCGCAGCTGCCCAACGAGGCAGCTGGGTCATGCGCCCGTGCACTCCCGGCGGAGAGAACTAGATGGCTATAGCAATCGCGGTCGTCGCGTTACTGGTGGCGACGGTCCTGTTTCACATCCTGAGCCCCTGGCAACTGACACCGCTGGCGTCCAACTGGGGCGCCATCGATGCCACGATCAACCTCACGTTCTGGGTCACCGGGCTGGTGCTCATCGCCGTCAACCTGTTCATGGCCTGGTGCATCGTCCGCTACCGGTACAACAAGAACCGACGCGCCCTCTACGAACCCGAGGACAAGAAGCTGGAGGCCTGGCTGATCGGGCTGTCGACGCTGGGCATCATCGCCCTGCTGGCACCCGGGCTGGTGGTCTGGAATCAGATCGTTCATGCCCCGGACGACGCCCACGAAGTCGAAGTGGTGGCCTCCCAGTGGCACTGGTACTTCCGCTACCCCGGCGAGGACGGCGTTCTCGGCCGCAGCGACCCCAGTCTCATCAGCGACGAGAACCCCCTCGGCATCGATCCGAACGACCCCAACTCCTTGGACGACATCATCGTCACCACGCCCAGGGGCTACCTGCCCGTGGATCGGCCGGTAAAGCTCAAGCTCCGCTCGCGGGACGTGCTGCACAACTTCAAGGTCGCCAACTTCCGGGTCAAAATGGACATTGTCCCCGGTCAGGTCACCGGCTTCTGGTTCACGCCCACCCGGGTCGGCGATTACGACCTGATCTGCGCCCAGCTCTGCGGCATCGGCCACTTCGCCATGCGCGGCTCGATTCGCGTGGTGGAGGATGCCGCCTACGACGCCTGGCTCGCCAGCCAGCCCACCTTCGGCGAGATCCACGGGCGGGAAGCACCGGATCTGGCCGCGGGCCAACGCCATTACGCCAACTGCATCGCCTGCCATGGCGCCGACGGCCAGGGCAACCAGATGCTGAACTCCCCCGCCATCGCCGGCATGGAGGCCTGGTATACGAAACGCCAGCTCGAATACTTCCGCAACGGTGCCCGCGGCGCCCACGAGGACGACGAGCACGGCCGGCAGATGGTGCCGTTCGCGAGAATCGTCGCCGATCCGACAACGGAGCGCGATCTCGCCGCCTACATCGAACAGATGCCGCCAGTGAGCGTGGCCGCCACCGTCGATGGCGACGCGGCGCGCGGCGAACGCCTCTACCGCACCTGCGGCGCCTGCCACGGCCGTGACGGCCAGGGGCTCTTCAGCACCAACGCACCCCGACTCGCGGGACTCGACGACTGGTATCAGAAGCGCCAGCTGCAGCATTTCCAGACCGGGGTACGGGGCGGGCATCCGGACGATCTCTACGGTCCCCAGATGCGCGACATGTCCAAGATCATCGTGAACGACGACGCCATGCGCAACGTTCTCGCCTACATCAATTCGCTGACAGGCCACGAGCAAACTCGCGCGCAGCCTGAACTGGCCGGGAGGAACAACTGATGGCCGAGCTCGGACACGACGCCACGTCCTATGCCCCACCCCGTGAAATGCCGGAGATGGAGTTGCCTCACAGCCACTCCTGGTGGACCACCTATGTCTTCAGTCAGGACGCCAAGACGATCGCCATCCAGTATTCGGTGACGGCGATCTCGGTCGGGGTGTTCGCCATGTTCCTGTCCATCCTGATCCGGCTGCAGCTCGGCTTCCCGAACACCTTCTCGCTGATCGACCCGTCGAGCTACCTGCAGTACGTGACCATGCACGGCATGATCATGGTGGTATACCTGCTCACCGCGCTGTTCTTGGGCGGCTTCGGCAACTACTTCATCCCGCTGATGATCGGCGCCCGGGACATGGCGTTCCCGTACCTGAACATGCTCAGCTTCTGGTTCTACTTCGTGTCCGTGCTGGTCCTGATGGCCAGCTTCTTCGTACCCGGAGGACCCACCGGCGCCGGCTGGACACTGTATCCGCCGCAGCTCATCAGCGAGGGCACGCCCGGCATTCACGGTGGCGTCATCCTGATGATGATCTCTCTGGGCATCTTCATCATCGGCTTCACCATGGGTGGCCTGAACTACATCGTCACCATCCTGCAGTACCGGACCCGCGGCATGACCCTGATGCGGATGCCGCTGACCATCTGGGGCATCTTCCTGGCCACCATGCTGGCCCTGCTGGCCTTCCCGGCCCTGCTGGTGGCGGCGCTGATGGTGCTGCTCGATCACCTGGCCGGCACCAGCTTCTTCATGCCGGCCATGTTCAGCATGGGTGAGCAGCTGCCCCACGAAGGCGGCAGTCCGCTGCTGTTCCAGCATCTGTTCTGGTTCTTCGGCCACCCGGAGGTCTACATCGTCGCCCTGCCCGCCTTCGGCGTGGTGTCCGACATCCTCGCCACCCATGCCCGCCGCAACATCTTCGGCTACCGGATGATGGTGTGGGCGCTGGTGGCCATCGGCGGCCTGAGCTTCGTGGTCTGGGCCCACCACATGTTCGTCAGCGGCATGAACCCCTACTTCGGCTTCCTGTTCGCGACCACCACGCTGATCATCGCCGTGCCCACCGCGATCAAGGTCTACAACTGGGTGCTGACGCT
Source organism: Gammaproteobacteria bacterium (assembly GCA_020832055.1). Taxonomy (GTDB): domain Bacteria; phylum Pseudomonadota; class Gammaproteobacteria; order Pseudomonadales; family Azotimanducaceae; genus SLTB01. The sequence continues at coordinate 8,298 of JAFIFL010000118.1, read as the reverse complement.
GTGGCACGGCAATATCCGGCTGGAACTGCCCATGCTGTTCGCCATCGGCTTCATCTTCACGTTCATCAACGGCGGCATGACGGGGTTGTTCCTCGGCAACGTCACCGTGGACGTCCCGCTGGCGGATACCTACTTCGTGGTCGGCCACTTCCACATGGTCATGGCGCTCGCCCCGGTGATGACGATCTATGCGGCCATCTACCACTGGTACCCGAAAATCACGGGCCGCATGCTCAACGAGACCATGGGCAAGATCCACTTCTGGGTGACGTTCATCGGCGCCTACGCCGTCTTCCTCCCCATGCACTACCTCGGGCTGGCCGGCGTGCCGCGGCGCTACTTCGCCTACGGCGAGACCTCCCCGTTCATCGGCGAGTCGGTGATCACCCTCAACTCCTTCATCACGGTTGCCGCCGTGCTCGTCGCCGCCGCCCAGCTGCTGTTCATCTACAACCTGATTCGCAGCCGCAAGCACGGCAAGGAAGCGGGACCCAATCCCTGGAACGCGACCACCCTCGAATGGCAGACGGAGCATACGCCGCCGACCCACGGCAATTTCGGCAAGGAACTGCCCGTGGTCTACCGCTGGCCCTATGACTACAGCGTTCCCGGCGCCAAGCACGACTTCATCCCGCAGAACGTGCCGCCGGAAGAAGTCGAAATGGCCGACGAGGGAGCCGCGCGCAAATGATCATCACGCTGGTCTTCCTGGCGGCCCTGCTGGCGTTCTTCCTGGGCTGGATTCTCAGCCGGACCGTGAACGTCGAGCCCTGGGTCGCGGACGGCGGCACCCTGAACGATCGCCTGCCGGAGATTCTCACGGTGCCACGGGTCGCGCTGGCGATCTTCCTGGCCGCGGTCTCCTCGCTGTTCGCGCTCTCCATCAGCGCCTACCACATGCGCATGGAGTTCGGTCACGACTGGCTGGCGGTGCCGTCGCCGGCGCTGCTCTGGGTGAACTCAGCGATTCTGGTGCTCGGCAGTCTCGCTCTGCAGTGGAGCTGGAATGCGGCCCGCCGCGATGACCCGGTCGGCATGCGCCGCTGGCTCTATGCCGGCGGCGGCCTCACCGGAGCCTTCATCATCGGCCAGGCCCTGGTATGGCGGGATCTCAACGCCGGCGGATACTACATGACCTCCAATCCGGCCAACGCCTTTTTCTACTTCCTGACCGCCCTCCACGTGCTGCACCTGCTCGGTGGACTCGTCGCCTGGGTGCGCACCGTCCATCGGGAACGCAAAGGCGCGCCGCCTGAAGCCATCTGCTCCGCCGTGGAACTGTGCACCATTTATTGGCATTACCTGCTGGTGATCTGGTTCATCCTGTTCGCCCTGCTGCTGACTACCTGAGGACAAGGAGAGACACCGTGGCTGAATCCGCTTCCCAGGCAACGCCGCCGCCGGGCTTGACCGGAATGATTTCGGACTGGTCGTCAGACCAGACCACGTTCAAGGGTGCCGGCTGGGGCAAGCCCATGATGTGGCTCTTCATCCTGAGCGACATCTTCATTTTCGGCGTGTTCCTGCTCGGCTACATGTCGGCGCGCCTGGCGACACCGGACCCCTGGCCGGACGCAGCCGAAGTCTTCGCACTGACCATGTTCGGTGTGCAGATCCCGCTGCTGCTGATCGCCATCATGACCTTCATCCTGATCAGCTCGTCGGGAACCATGGCGCTGGCAGTGAAGTTCGGCTACGAACGCAACCGCAAGGTCTGCGGACGTCTCATCCTCGCCACGGCCGTGCTCGGTGCGATCTTCGTCGGCATGCAGGCCTTCGAATGGACGATCCTGATCATGGACGGCGTCCGACCCTGGGCGAACCCCTGGGGCTCTGCGCAGTTCGGTGCCACCTTCTTCCTGATCACGGGCTTTCACGGCACCCACGTCACCATCGGCGTCATCGCGCTGCTCTACATGTACCGCAAGGTCATGCGCGGCGATCTGGACGATGGTCGACCCGGCGCCATCACCGGCCGCAAGGGTCGCTGGGAGATGGTCGAGATCCTGGGCCTGTACTGGCACTTCGTGGATCTCGTCTGGGTGTTCATCTTCGCGTTCTTCTATCTCTGGTAAGGGGAGGCCAACCATGTCCGACCATGATGAACACGCCACGATGCCACTCAAGAGCTACTACTGGGTCTGGGGCTGGCTGTTCGTGCTCAGCGTCTGTTCCTACATCGTGGACATCTCGCCCATTCCACAAATGCTGCAGTGGATTCTGATCACCTTCTTCATGATCGCGAAAGCCGGTTTGATCATGGCCGTGTTCATGCACATGCAGTGGGAACGGCTGTCGCTGGTGACCATGGTGCTCGTCCCGCCGGGGGCGCTGCTGTTCGCCCTCATGGTGTTCGGGATCGAAGGCTTCTACATCGAAAGCGTCCGCGAAACCTTCTTCGTGAACGAGTTCTTCTCCCGCACCGAAGGCCGCTGAAACGAAGCGGGGGGCCCCCCCGGGTGCCCGGGGGGCAAACCGGGGGCCCCCCTGGGGGCCCCCGCTGCGTGATCGCTTGAAGCCTCTCCCCGCCCCTCAGGGCAGACTTTCCACGACAATCTTTCTGAACCGGTTCTGACCCATGACGATCCACTTCGGCGCGCCGCGGGCCTTGCCGGCCTTGCGCATGGTGGGATGGTCTTTCAGGAGCTTGTTGACGATGCGCCCCTGCTCGGGCTCCACGTCGACGAAGAACACGTGCTTGCCGTCCTCGAGCAGCGACTGGAACTGTTTGAAGTGCACGTTGGGAGTCTGGATGCCCCACAGCCCACCTTCCCAGGTGAAGAACCCGAACAGGATCACAGCCAGAAAGATGAACGGAATCCAGCCGGCCGGGGTATCCGTCCAACCCGCCAGATAAGCGACGATGAGCGCCAGGGCTGCAGCACAGGCCCCGATCCCGGCGCCAATGAGGCCGGAGTGGATGATGTCCTTCTTCATCAGGGACGTGACGGCGTGCAGGTGGTGGTGATTGTCCGCCCCGGAATCGTCCAGGGTGAGGACGTGGATCTGCGGTGTGACGAGCCCTGCCTCCTCGAGTTCTTCCTCGAACCGCTCGAGATCATCGAGATCATCACTGGTAAAAAAGTACCGCTTCAATGCCATGGGCATGCTCTCCCCTCTTCAACAACGTGTCATGTCAACGAATCGATACCGCCGCCTGCGCGCTGGCCCGGACCTGTGCGAAACAGGTCACGGAACGGTTGCCGGCTCGGACCGGGAGAGCTTCTGCGTCTCTCACCGGTCAGGTTGAGTGACCGCCCACATGGCTGGCGGCTGTGCTCCGGGCACCTGCCCCGGCCGCGGACCCTGCGGACACTTCAACAACGGTGGCCTCTGCTTCTATCATCGGGATGCCAGAGCGCCATGACAAACCGGCGCCTAGACCGATAAGGAATTAACCAAGCGCAGCGTTAGAACCCAAATCAAACCTTGCTCAGGTCCCGGAGGCCTTCCCGGGGACGGGTGCCGTGGCGTATTGCGCCGCCATGCAGGGATCCTCGTTCTTGTGGTTGTCAGAGCCGGACCGGCAGCTCCAGATGACGCTCGTAAATGCGCTCCTGATGCGCCCGGATGCGTTCGTCGCAGGCGGCCATGATGTCCGGATCCGTGGAGGTGTAGGCGGTGCGGATCATCTCCACCATGGGCAGCTGCTGCGGCGGCAGCGGCCGGAGCAGATTGACGAAGGTGGCCAGATAGATGTCCACCGCCGTGAGGCGGTCTTCCATGAGGTACTCGTGGCCATCGAGGCGGCGGGAGAACATGCCGAGGATGTCCAGCACCCGCGCCTTGCCGATCTCGTCGAATCCGTCCTGCCAGCCGTAGCGGGGCGCGAGGTACTCGCCAATCTGCCGCGGAAAGCCCTCACCGTCCCGCAGCCCCAACGATACGCCGATCATCACCAGGCGCTGGGACCAGCCCAGACCGAGTTCGCCACAGACTTCGTGGGACAGCCCGAGGGCCAGGGCCCGCTTTTCCGGATCAGACGGCAACAGCGCAGGCGCAGGCGCCAGCCGCTCGGCCAGCAGCAGAATCTCCGCCCAGCCGATCCGCACCCGCTCGTCGTTGTAGACGACTGCCGGCACGCCGACATTGCCCACCCACTGGGCTGCGGCGTCCTGGGGCTCGTCCTCGCCGCGCTGGGCCAGCACGTAATCGATGCCCTTGACCCGGAAGATGCCCTTGGCAGCCTCCGTCCAGGGACTCGGCACGCCGGCGAGAGAGACCATGCGCAGCCCATCGCGTTCGCGCGCCTCGGCAATGCTGACGACTTCCACCCTATTGGGCACCGCCCCGGACGCCATCATGCGTCCCATCCGAAGCGATCGACGAACAAGAGTTCCTTGCCCATCCACATGGTGGAGCGCTTGAAGTCGATGAACTTCGCCTCGTCCTCGATGGCCCGTTCGTTGGCGCGACGCACCTCGACACCCTCCCGGCGCACGGCGCGATCCACCCACACTTCCGCATGGCCATCGTAGGCCTCGACCACGGTGCCGCGGGCCTCGCGCAGGGTCTGCTCCATCTCGCTCTGAATACGATGCACCTGCTGATAGCGGTAGATGCCCGCCGCCTGGGCCTGACTGCGGATCAGCGGCCCGTGATGCATGCGCCAATAGCGCTGCCCCACCTCGAATCCCAGCGCGTGTCGCAGCCGCAGCGGGAAGTAGAGCTTCTGGAAACTCGACCGGGGGGTGGCGAACAGCGCCTCGCCCTGGGGATTGACCTGGGGATACTCGACATTGAGCCACAGCGGGCTCTGGGGAAGATCGATGAACTTCGCTTCGTCCTCCAGCAGCGCAGCACCCGCCTGTTGCCCGGCGGAGCTCGCCATGGTCTCCGCCAGCGCCTCTTCGGATTCGAACCACAGCTCCGCCACGCCGTCGTAGCCCGGCTCCATGCCGCCACGGGCCTCCTGCATGGCCGCGTTCACCGGATCCTCCACCGCATGGACCTGCACGTAGCGCAGGATGTCGAGGTGGGTGGCGAAACTCGCCACCAGCGGCCCGTGCACTTCCCGCCAGTAGCGCTGAAAGTCCGTCAACGACATGCCCGGCTTGCGCCGCAGTAGATACACCAATCTGATCACGTTCATCTCCCCTGTTGAACACCTGTCCCGATAGTCCCTCAGCCCAAGGGCAGGGCGCAACGTCGGTGCCTGGAAATCGCCATCGCGTCCACGACGGCTGCGGCCACCCGCTAGATATTTCACTTCCGTAACAAAAGTTGATACAAATCGTCATGCGTCTGACGATAAACAATCAAACTCCATCCAGACGCTCGCAAATGTGCCCTGCGCACGACGTTCGGGACCGCGGCTTCACATTGCCCAAGGTCTACCGCACGACAACCCTCATCCGTAGGGAGCGGAGAACGCTGACAGCAAGGCATTCCTACCAGGAGTCCTGGCAAAGAATATCGACCCAAGGAGCCATCGCGAGCCCACAGTCGATACCAACCAGAGGGGAAGTCATCCATGTCCAGAAACCACACCATGCGGCGGGCGATCTTGGCCTGCACCATCCCGGCCGCCATCGCGGCCGCTCCGGCAACCACATTCGCCCAGGCAGCCATCGACGAGATCGTCGTGACCGGTTCGTTCATCCGGGGCACACCCCAGGACACCGCCCTGCCGGTGGACGTCATGACCCGCCAGGACATGCGGGACGCGGGGTCGCCTTCGCTGCTGGAGATGGTCCGGAACCTGAACATCGCCCAGGGCAACATCGGCGAGACCAACCAGTTCGACACCTCCGGTGGCCAAGCCAACGAGGGGGTGTCGACCATCAACCTGCGCGGCCTCGGCTCAGAGCGCACCCTGGTGCTCCTCAACGGCCGGCGCCACGTCGCGACTTCGGGCGAAGGCGTCGATATCGCAGGCTTCCCGTCCATCGCCATCGGCCGGATGGAAGTCCTCAAGGACGGCGCCGCCGCCCTCTACGGTTCGGACGCCATCGCCGGGGTGGTCAACTTCATCACCCGCAGCAACTTCGAGGGCATCGAGCTCAACGTCGAGGGGCAGACCTTCGATTCCAGCAGCGGTGAGTTCCAGATCGGCGCCCTCGGCGGCTGGGGCAACGAGCGCGTGAGCGGCATCCTCGCCCTGGAATACGAGCGCCGCAGCGAAGTCGAACTGCGCGATCTCGGCTGGGCGACCCGCCCTTTCCAGGACAACCCCCAGGGCGGCTGGTCGGCCATCGGCAGTCCGGGATCACTGTTCGCCATCGACGGCTCCACCGGCGGCCTCTTCCTCACCCCGGATGGTGCCCCGATGCCCTTCGCGGACCCGGTCTGTGAGGAACTCGGCAACCAGACCGTGGGCGGCTTCTGCCAGTTCCAGTTCACCCAGTTCGACAATCTCGTCGAGAAGCAGGACAGCTACAAGGCCTACGGCGAGATCAACGTCGCGCTCTCGGAGTCCATCAACCTGCAGGCCGAGGCCATGTACTCCTACGTCGACGTCCCCCAGTGGGCCACATCGCCGTCCTATCCGCCCCAGGCGCTGTTCGGTCCCGATCGCGTCGTCCCGGTTGCCGGTCCCAACGCCCACCCGGGCCTCGTGGACTTCATGGACCGGCACCCCGACCTGCTGCCAGCCGGCACCGTTGCGGTGTTCCCGTTCTCCCGTCACGCCGGCGCCGGCGGCTTTGAAGGCGGCCCACGGACAGGCCGACGTGAAACCGAAACCTACCGCCTGGCCGCCGGCCTCGACGGCACCCTGTTCGACGGCCAACTCGGCTTCGACGTGGCCGTCAGTTACTCGCGCCGTGATCGCCTCGTCGAGACGCCGGACATGTTCGTGGAGCGCAAGGCACTCGCCCTCAACGGGCTCGGCGGGCCGGACTGCGACCGCAGTGATCCCGCCAATCTGACCCCCGGCCAGAACGGCTGCCTCTTCTACACCCCCACCTCCAACGCGGTCGGCGTGTCGGCCAAGAACGGCTTCGTGAACGATAACTCGGACCCTGATCTGGTGGCAGCGAACCTCGCCCTGCAGCCGTGGCTGGAAGGTCTCAACAGATTCGACACCACCTTCGAGCTGTTGGTCTTCGATGCCACCTTCGACGGCGAGCTCGACTTCGAACTCGGCGGCGGCAACGTCGGCTGGGCCGTCGGCCTGCAGGCGCGGAACGAATAGTTCGATCTGACGCCTGCTGCGCTTACGGACCTGAACCAGACCCCCTGTCCCTTCAATGACCCAGTCTCGGTTGCCCTCGGCAACACAGATACCCTGGATTGCGAGCAGTCCGTACAGACCGACGTCACCGGGCCCTTCGCCTTCCTGTCCGGCACCCTGCCCCAGAGCACCAGCCGGACGGTCTATGGCGCCTTCGTCGAGTTCGGGCTGCCGATCACCGATCGCCTGAACGCCCAGCTGGCCATGCGCTTCGAAGACTACGGCGGCGCAGTGGGTTCCACCATCGACCCGAAACTGGCAGTGCGCTACCAGGCCACCGACGCCGTGGTGTTGCGCGGCTCGATTTCGACGACCTTCCGCGGGCCGCCGCAGAACTTCCTCGAGGGACAGGGCACCAGCCTGGATTTCATTCCGGCAGCCAACGCCTTCAAGGCCATCGATACCCTGGGCAACCCGGAGCTCAGCAACGAAGAAGCCCTCGCCACCAACTTGGGCATCGTCTTCGACAGCGGCAACTTCTTCGGCTCGCTGGACTACTGGCGCTTCGACTTCTCCGATCCCATCCAGATCGAGAGCCATCAGGGCATCGTCAACGCCTTCGTGGCCAACGAATGCGTCCCCGGTGGTGCCGGTGTGGGCAGCAACGCCTGCAACAGCCTCGGCGACCGGCTCACGTTCCAGGCCGGTGCCGCGCAGACCCCAGGCAACATCTCCCGGGTCGAGCGGCGCTACACCAATGGCGGTGACATCACGACCTCAGGGATCGACTGGTTCGGCCAGTACGACATGGATACCGACGTCGGTACGTTCTCCTTTGGCACCCAGGGCACCTACACCTTCGAGTACGATACCGACGACTTCACCACCACCGATGGCCTGCTCCTCGCCCCCGGCGGCGACTTTGCAGGCAAGCTCAATGCGGGCAATCCGCTGCGGTCCATCGTCGAGTGGCAGGGCAGCGTCTTCGTCCGGTACAGCCGCGACATGCATCGGGCAACGGTGACGGGCCGCTACTGGGGCAAGTACGACGATGATCGTCCGGGCACCTTGCCGGAGCTTGCGACCATCGGCGACATGTTCACCGTGGACCTGAACTACAACGTGTCGCTCATGGAAGACAACCTCGAACTGAGCTTCTCGGTGTTCAACCTCTTCGACACCAA
>JAFIFL010000117.1 GCA_020832055.1 Gammaproteobacteria bacterium | reverse complement strand
GGGGGGCACAACGCGCGGGGGCGCCGGCATCCCGCCGGCGCGGTCGGGGTTTCAGATATCCCGCTGGTTCTTGGACTTTTCGGCCTTCGCCGCGCGCTTCTCCTTGAGATTCAACGCGGGCTTCTTCTTCGTTTCCTTCTTCTTGCTGTCCATGCCCTTGCTCATGAGGATTTATCCTGCTCGTCAGATTCGGGCGCCTGCGCGTCGCCCGGGGCGTCGTGCTCGGTTTCAGAGGCGTCCGGGCTGCTGCGTTCGAGCTTCTTCTGCCGCTTCGCTTCCTTTTTCTTGGACTTTTCGAGTTCGCGTTGGCGTTTTTCGAATCCGTAGTTTTGTCTGGCCATGAGGTCTCCCTGGAATGCGTCCCTGATTGTAGCTGCAATCAGGCGCAAAAGTGTCATTGGAGCCTGACAGCCGGACGCTCAGCCGGGCTCCTGCCGTGACTCCCGGTAGCCGAGCCCTACTCCTCTGGAACGATATCCACCACCAGTGCGCGTGTCGTGCTGTCGCTGCGGTTGTGCCACCAATGCAGCAGGCCCGAGTACTCGAAGGAGACATCTCCGGCGCGCCGCAGGATGGGCTCGTCCTCGTCGCTGCGATGTTCGAAGATCTCGCCTTCGAGAATGTAGGCGACGCCGGGCCGGCCGCTGTGGGCATGAACCCCCACCACGCCACCCGGGGCGATGACCAGTTCGCGGGCGCGCAGCATGTGCCCTTCCGGCGCCGGGAACTGCCCGGTGAGGGGGAGTTCACCGAGCTGCAGGATGGCCTCCACGCCCGTGGTCTCGGTGGGCCCTTCGGCCTGAAGTGCCCGCGCCCGCTCACGTTCCGCCTCCGGGACGACTTCGTGGCCGGGGTGCGCTGACACGGTACCTGCCATCAGCGCTGCGACCAGCAGCCATGCAGTTCTGGGCATGATCCGTCTCCTGTGTCGGCTTTGGGTCTCAGTTCATCCCGAGCGCTTTCAGTGCCGTTTCGCGCGCCACGCGGTAATCGCTCTTGCCGGTGGGGCTGCGGAACAGCTGATCGACGCGAACGATATGCCGCGGACGCTTGTAGCCGGCGATCTGCGATTTCACGTGCTCGCTCAGGTCGTCGTCGCTGATGTCGCCGTGCTGGGGCTGCAGCTGCACGACGGCGGTGACCACCTCGCCGTATTGCTCGTCCGGGACGCCTACCACGTTGCAGTCGACCACGGCGGGGTGCAGTTTCAAGGCCTCCTCGACCTCCTCGGGAAACACCTTTTCTCCGCCGGTGTTGATGCAGACGGACCCGCGTCCCATGAAGGTGACGGTGCCGTCGGCCGCCACCTTGGCGTAGTCCCCTGGAATCGTATAGCGCTCGCCATCGATCACCTTGAAGGTTTCCGCGGTCTTCTCCGGTGCCTTGAAGTAGCCGAGGGGGGCTGTGCCCTTGCGGGCGAGCCGGCCGACCCGGTCGCTGCCTGGGGGAATCTCACGATCATCGTCGTCGAGCAGCACCACGCCGTCGGCAATCTTGAAGCTCGCGGTATCGCCCGGCTGCTCCCCTGGAGGCGTCATGCTCACGGCAAACGGCCCGCCCTCGCTGGCGCCGAGCATGTCGAGCAGCATGACGCTGGCACTGCGCTGCCGCAGTTCGGCTTTGGTGGCCTCGCTCCAGGTCACGCCGGCTGAGGAGATCACCCGCAGACTGTCCAGGTCGACCGCCGAGCCTTGCTCCTCGCGTTCTGCCAGCGCCTTCACCATCGGTCGTGCGAACGAGTCACCGACAATGGCCAGATCGGTCACCCCCTCAGCTTCCACCTGCTGCCACAGCTCGTGGGCATCGAAGTGGCGGTTCGCGAGCAGCACGACACGGCCGCCGCGCAGGAACACCGACAGGGCCAGAAACAGCGCAGTGCCATGGATCAGCGGTGGAGCCGACAGCATCACCGGCGAGGCATTCGACGCCCGCAGTCTGGCCGTGATCGCGACCACTTCATCGATGCTCGTCGGCACGTTCATCCCGGCTGCCACGTAGGCCGGATAGGAAATGGCCTGGAAAAGATCGCCATGGCGCCACATCACGCCCTTGGGCATCCCCGTGGTGCCGCCGGTGTAGAGCATCAGCAGGTCGTCGCCGCTGCGCTCGATCGCTGCAGCGGGCTCGGCCTCGCTGATGAGCTCCTCGTACCAGACCGCACCTTCGAGCAGGGGCGCGCTGCCGTCGTCGATCTGGATCAGATGCGGCGGCAGGTCCGCCCCGAGCCCCGCCACCCGGTCCGCCAGTGAGCCGTGGAACACCAGTACCTCTGCCTCCGCGTCCTGCACCAGATACCGCACTTCCTCCGTGTGGTAGCGGAAGTTGACATTGGTGGATACGAGCCGCCCCTTGAAGGCGCCGTAGGCCAGTTCCAGGTACTCGGGACAGTTGTAGAGAAACAGCGACAGCTTGGCGCCGGGTTCGAGGCCCCAGCGCTGGAACACGCCGGCCAGCCGCGCTGCCCGATCGTCGAACTCGCCCCAGGTGATGCGGCGATCGCCCTGGACCATGGCTTGCGCGTCAGGGTCCAGCCGGGTGATGGCCTCATAGAGATCTGCCCAGTTCGGATACAGCACGTTCGTTCCTCCCTGCATGGGTTTGCGTTGCCCTGCCGTGTTGGCCCAGATGTTAGCCTACACCGCTTGCTGACTTGGAAGCAGAGCATGAGCCGGCCCGTTGTCCTTGCCGTCTGTCTCGGCAACATCTGTCGTTCACCCACCGCCGAGGCGGCGCTGCGCGAAGCGGCGGGTGAACTCGGTGTCGACCTCGACATCCGCAGCGCCGGAACCGGCGACTGGCATGCCGGCAAACCGCCCGACGCGCGCATGCGGGAAGCGGCCTCAGCCCTCGGGCTGACGCTCTCCGGGACGGCTGATCAGGTGGATGCGGCGGCCTTGCGGGAGGCCCATCTGGTCCTGGCCATGGACCGCTCCAATCTGGCCGATTTGGAGCGGTTGGCGCGGAGCCATGGCATGAGTGCCCAGATCCGTCTGTTCCGTGAATTCGATCCCCATGCGAACGGTGATCTGGACGTGCCTGATCCCTACTACGGCGGCGCGGAAGGCTTTACGGAAGTGGTGGTCATGGTGCGGCGGACCTCCCGCTGTATCGTCGCGCTGATCGCTTCCGGGGAGCTGGCGCGGCGGCCTTGAATGAATCCGCCGCGCGCCTCGATGCGATTGGGGCCTGAAACCGGCGCCTGCTACACTGCGCCCGCGGGCGCTCGTTCCGACAAGGCATTCCCCATGTTCGATTCACTGCTTTTCCCACTGGCAGGCTCAGCCATCATCTTCGGTCTGCTCGGCTATCTGGCCTGGCTGCTCTGGTGTCTGCGTGCTCAGCAGCGGCGTGCAGCTGCCGTGGGCGAGCAGCTTGCGGCCAGCAACCAGGAGCAGCATGAGCACCGCCGCAAGAGCATGGAGATGATTGCGCTGGCCACGATCGACGGCGATTGCGAGCTGTCGGAGGCCTGCATCCGCATCAAGCACCTGCTCGACTACTACCCCGGGCTGGCCGCCGATCCGGCCTATCGGGTCATCGGTGAGATGTATGCCGAGATCCGCGGCTTCGCCACCCACGAGGCCCGCGCAGCACTGACGCCCAAGGCGCGGGGCGCGGAGGACCGCGCCCGGTATCAGATCGAGCAGCGGTTCGGGAATGACTTCATGGCCTGCATGCGGGCGCTGCATCGGCAGATGGTCGCCCTCGAAGGCAGCCGGTTCGATATGGAGGCGGCCGTTGGATCCCAGCCTACTTCATCAGGCGCCGCCGCATGAGATGCACGGCCAGCGGGTACAGCAGCGCGGTGAGTGCCAGCACGTAGAGTGCACAATAGATGTGCACCCGGCCCAGTTCACCCAAGGCCATGCCCCGGGCCAGTTCCACCAGCGGCGTCAGTGGTGCTGCCCACGCCACCGGCTGCAGCCACTCGGGCAGCACGGCGATCGGAAAGAACGTGCCGCTGAAGAAGTACAGCGGGGTCGCCACCAGGGTGAACACCAGGGACAGTGCATGCATGGACGGCGACAGCGCTGCGAACAGCAGGCCGATGCCGCCGAAGACGGTGCCGACGCCCACGGAAACCAGCATCAGGCCCGGCAGGGCGGCCAGCGGTATCCAGCCGAAGGCGATGGCGAAGCCGGCTACGGCGACCGTTGAGATCAGTGCGCGGGTCACGGCGAACAGCAGTTCCGCGAGCACGATTTCAGGGATGGTCACGGGTGCAGTGAGCGCCGTTTCATAGTAGCTCTGGCCGATGCGCTCGAAGGTGCTCCATGAGCACTCGAAGATGGCGTGGAACATGGCGGTGCCGATGACGATGCCCGGGGCCACGAACATGGCATAGGTACCGAAGCCCTCCATCTCGCCCACCAGCTGGCCGATGCCCAGCGCCACGGCCAGCAGCACCACGGCGGGTTCGATGACGAACCACGTGAGAGCCACCTGCCAGACCCGGGACAGGGCCAGCAGATGCCGCCACCAGATGGCGTGAACCGACCGCCAGCGTATGAAGCCGGTCTCCGGAACCAGCGTGGTGGCCGTCGTCATGCCTGATCCTCCTGCAGTCCGCGCCCGGCCAGGGCCAGGAAGACGTCTTCGAGATTGGCCGCGCGCTCAGTCACCTGGATACCGTCGATGGTCGGCAAGGCGGGCGGGGCGCCGTGGCCGCCGGTGACGCGGAACAGCGCGCCGACTTCCCGATAGTTGAGGCCGGACGCGTCGAGCTGACGCCGTATCGACTCCCTCGAGCTGCCATTGGGACGGATGTCCATCGCCGCGCTGCCGGCATGGCGGGACACCAGTTCCGGCGGTGTGCCTTCATCGAGAATGCGCCCGGAATGCATGATCGCGATCCGGTCGCACAGGGTTTCTGCCTCGTCCATGTAGTGAGTGGACATCAGCAGGGTGACATCGGCGCGCTTGAGTTCGGCGAGTTCTTCCCACACCCGGATGCGACTCTCGGGGTCGAGCCCGGTGGATGGCTCGTCGAGAATGATCACTTCCGGTTCGCCCATCAGCGCCCGTGCGATGGCCAGCCGCCGGCGCATCCCTCCGGAAAGCTCGTCCACTTCGGAGCTGGCGCGATCGCCCAGGCGAAAGAAGCCAAGGACTTCGTCGGCGCGAATCCGGGCCTGACGCCGGGACAGCCCCACGAGGAATCCGAACACCTCCAGATTCTGGCGCACGCTGAGTTCGCCATCGAGGCCGTCTGCCTGGGTCACGACCCCGAGGCGGGCGCGTACGGCCCGGGAGTGCTCCGCCACGTTGAGCCCTGAGAGAAACAGCTCGCCGCCGGAAATCGGTGACAGGCCGGCGAGCATGCGCATGATGCTGGTCTTGCCGGCACCGTTCGGACCGAGCAGGCCGTAGGTTTCTCCCCGCTCCACCTTGAAGCTGACGCCATCCACCGCGCGCAGGGCTCCAAAGGTCTTGACCACACTGCGGGCTTCGATCGCAATCACCAGGATGCTCTCCGTGTCGGGTTTGCCTTGACGTCAGCCGGGTCGAGGCCCCAGGTGACGGGGAGCATCGTCGCCGATTTTGAACCAGTCTACCTTCGATGCCACATGCGCGTGTGACGCCACTCGACCCGCGGGGACAGCGTCCAGGGTCCCGACCCGCAGGCGCAGGAAGCCGGGCTTCTCGTCGCGGCGGCTGAACAGCGGCGAGCCACAGCTGGAGCAGAACACCCGCTCCTTGTCCGGTGAGGCCCGGTAGGCCGCGAGCCTTTCTGCGCCCGTCAGCAACTTAAAGGTCGAGGTGGCGATGGGCGCCACCACCACGCAGGCGCCACCCTGGGCCTTCTGGCATTGCCGGCAGTGACAGACCTCGAAGTCGGGCAGGCCACCGGATACCTGATAGTTGACAGCGCCGCAGAGGCAGCTGCCTGTATGGAGCGCAGGCACTTCGTCCATCGCCATCTCCTCACCGCCTTTGCTAACCGTTTTGGGGTCTGAGTCTCAGCCAGGGTACCCTGGTGCCTCTATGCTCACGTGGCCCACTTGCAGATCAGCTGTTTGTATCCTGAAGACCTTGAATTCGCTGGAGTAACTGACATGGCACGTATCTGGTCAACTGTTTGCCTTCTCATCCTCGGCCTGGCCCTGGCAGGCACCGCCCTTGCCCAGTCCGCCCTCGATCGGGACACCATCACGCGCTGGATCGAGGCGGCCAAGGACGTCCAGGCCTGGGCCGATACCCAGGACGAAGAAGATCTCGATGACGACCTCTTCGACTTCGACGGCCTGCCCACGTTCGACGATATCGAGCGCGCCTACAGTGAGATCTACCGCCGCGACAGCGACGTCCGCGGCATGATCCGCGAACGTGGTTTCCGCAGTGCGGACGAGTGGGGCAACATCAGCGCCCGCATCACCATGGGCATGGTGTCGCTGGAGATGGGCGACGTCCAGCCGGAGATGGATTCGGAGATGGCGCGTGCCATGCGGGAGATGGAGAACAACCCCAACGTGCCGCCGCAGATGCGTGAAATGATGCGACAGCAGATGCAGCAGGCCATGGGTGGCATGGAGCGCATGACCGAAGGCGTGCGCGAGGATGACCTGCCGGCGCTGCGCGAGATGCGCGGAGAATTGCGGGAGATCATCGACGTCGGCGAGCAGTGATTCGTTGAGGGCGCGCCTCCTGCTGGCATCGAGAACCCCTCTATTCGAGAGTATTCGGCCCCTGACCGCGACTATACAGTCGGGTCAGGGAGTCGTGTTTCAGCAGCGGGCGCAGTAGCTCTGGCCAAAGTACGTGGAATCGTGCGGCCAGCCAGTCTTGCCCGGTATTGAACCACTTTGGTTTTAACCGGGAGGGGCACTCATGTCCGCATCACGCTTTGCTTTGCGCAAAAAACCGGCCTTGCTCGTATTGGCCGGCCTGTCCGTGACACCTGCATTCGCAGCCACCATCGATGAGATCGTCGTCACCGCTCGAGCTGTCGAGGAGTCCATTCGGGACATCCCGGTGGCGATCACTGCGGTCGGCCAGGAGCGAATGGAGAACTATTCGCTTCACAGCATGATGGACCTCGAGGCGATGACGCCGCAGTTGTCCATATTCCGCGCCGGCAACGGCAGTGCGGCGTCCGTGCAGATTCGAGGCATCGGTTCGACGACGACGAGTATCGGCATCGAACAATCCGTAGCGGTGATGATCGATGGCGTGTACTTCCCCCAGGGGCGCGCCATCAACGAAGGGCTGCTCGACGTCAGGCAGGTCGCGATCCTGAAAGGGCCGCAGGCGCTCTACTTCGGCAAGAACGCCACCGCCGGCGTGGTGTCCGTCATGTCCAACAACCCTTCGGACGAGTTCGAGGCCAGCATTCGGGTCGGTAACGAGTTCAGGAGTCAGGACCGAACCGTCGAAGGAATCCTCTCCATCCCGGTCAACGAGATGCTCGGTATCCGCCTTGCCGTCCAGGGCTCGGAGATGAAGAAGGGCTGGATCGTCAACAGCGCGCCGCCCGGAGGTGACTTCTACCGTACGACGGACGCGGCGACTTTCGAGGTCAGGGACTATTTCAATCCAACCGCTGAGAAACACTGGCCCAAGGAAGAGACCCGGTTCGCTCGCTTGACGGTGGCTGGCGATCTGACGGAGAGCTTCAGCTACAACATCAAAGGTTCCTATGCGCGTTTCGAGCAGGGCACGCCCAGCGGTGCTCTGGAACTCTTCGACTGCCGGACGCTCAACGGGGTGGCGCATCAAAGTGTCGCCGTCAGCCCGCAGCCGCCAGGTCGGCAGACGCCATTGATGATGCCGGTACCCGTGCCGTCGGCTGACTGCACGGCCGATGGCACCCGCGGATACAACAACCCGCCACCTGAAATCGCCGCGACCAATCACCTCCTGAACCAGTTCGGTGGCGTCGATGGGGACCTTTACGAGTCTTACTCGCTGACGGGCACCTTCGATTGGGCCTTCGATCAGTTCGATCTGCAGGCCGTCCTCAACTACCACGACCAGACGGCCAAGTGGGTGGGCGACCAGGACGCCACCGCGGTCACGGCGATCTTCGCCGGCGAGCGCAATACCTTCGAGAATCTGTCAGCGGAAATTCGCGCCGTGACGCGTCTGGATCAGCCCCTGAACTTCGTTCTCGGCACGTACCTGCAGAAGACGGATCGCTACTTCAATCAGGTCGTCAACTTCGCGGGAGCCCGTAATACGGCAGCGGACCCCAATGACGAATTCACGGCCTACGACAAGATCTCGGAGACCGACGGCGAAACCTATTCCATCTACGGCGAAGCGATCTGGGACATCGCCGATCGCTGGCAGCTGACGACCGGGGTGCGCTACATCCACGAGACGAAGGACTCCTTCTTCCTGCAGCCCTACGTGAATCCGTTCTTCACCGGCCTGTTCACGCCGTTCGACCCGACGGATCCGTCGACGATCGCTGCTGCTGACCAGACGTTCAAGGAGTGGATTCCCGAAGCGACACTGCGATGGATGGCCACGGATGATCTCACGCTTTACGTCGCCTACAAGGAAGGCTTCAAGTCGGGTGGGTTCTCCAACAGCGCGATTCTCGGCAACATCTCGGGCTCCGTGGACGATTTCATCTTCGATCCGGAGAAGGTCCGGGGTGCAGAGGTGGGCGCCAGGGCGACGATGTTCGACGGTACAGTGCTGTTGTCTGCGGATGCGTTCTACTACAAGTTCGAAGATCTGCAGGTCGACTTCTTCAACAGCGCGCAGTTTGCCTACGTGACTTCCAATGCAGGGGGATCCATCACCAGGGGAGCGGAGTTGCAGGTCGACTGGTTGACCCCTGTCGAGGGGCTGTCGGTGTCCGGGTCGCTGGGTTACCTGGAGTCATATTTCACTGAGTTTGCGAGCTTCTGCTTCACGGGACAGACTCGGGAACAGGGTTGCGTGCTGCCCCCCGGCGGAGTCGAGACGGATGCCGTTCAGGACCTCAAGGGCAACACCCGTCCCAATGCCCCGAAGTGGTCAGGATTCGTGGCGATGGACTATGAGCGTGGCATGGGCAACAACCTGGTGTTCGGCATGTCCGCGAACATGCAGTTCAGGACGGCCACCAAGCTGATTGCCACCGACCCGGTCCCGACGCAGAGCGCCTACCAGACCTTCGATGCCAATGTCCGCATCCGGACGGCGGACGGCAGGTGGCAACTGGCATTCATCGGCAAAAACCTGACCGACAAGACGGCATTCCGCAGTGCCGGGGCGGTGCCGGGTACCGGCGGCAATACGGGTACGGCGGAAGGGTTCCGCTCCGATCTTCAGGGCGTGATGATTCGTCCTCGCCAACTCGAGCTGGAACTGACCTGGCGATACTGATTGGTCCTTCGCGCGACGTCGTCCCGCCTGCAGCGCCGAGACGAATGGGGCTGCAGGCGCCGGTCTGGAAAGAGGTGCGGCTTGCCAGGCATGCTGAGGACTGATGGAAGCGCGGAGCGCACGAGGTAACCTTGACGGCCTGGGATTATCGATGGGCTTCGACCGACGATGTTCGCGCCATCGTAGCCCTCGTCAATTCGGTGTATCGGGGTGATTCCAGCCGGTTGGGCTGGACCACCGAGGCGGATCTGCTCGACGGTCAGCGCACGGACGCGGGGGAAGTCGCTCAACTGCTGGCCGCATCGGAATCCGAGTTCCTGCTGGCGGATGATGCGCACGGCCTGCTTGGTTGTGCGCATCTGAAGCGTGACGGCGATGTCGCCTGGTTCGGGATGTTCTCCGTTCGACCCGGTCGGCAGGGACAGGGCCTGGGCCAGGAGTTTCTGCAGGAAGCGGAACGCCGCGTGCGCCAGCTCTGGGCCGTTGGGGGCATGCGCATGAGCGTCATCAGCCTGCGCAGTGAACTGATTGCCTACTATGAACGCCGGGGATACGGCAGGACCGGCGATACACTGCCGTTTCCCGCGGATCCCCGCTTTGGCACCCCGAAGGTGGAACATCTCGAGTTCATGGTCCTCGAGAAGCGCTTGTGAGCTTCAGCAGAGCTCGACCCTGGCGTTTTCAGTGATCACACCCGGCGTCACCACCGAAGCGTAGACGCCCAATTCGCCGCCATGGTGTTCCACCAGCGCCCGCATCACCTTCGGATCCTTCGGCAGGTCAGCGAATCCGTGGGTGGTCATGATGCAGCGCGGACAGGTCATCTCGATCTTCAGCACCGCTTCGCCCACGCGCAGCTGCTGCCCACACCAGGCGTCTTCCACGAAACCCGCAGCGCCGGTGTCGATGACGAGGTTGGGGCGGAAGCGGCGCATGTCGAAATTCGACGTGTAGCCGGCAGCACGGGCGCTCGATTCGAGTGCGGACAGCGCGCTGCGGGAGATGATCAGCAGTGGAAAAGCATCGAAATAGGTGCCGGGCTGCGAATGGTGGGTGGCAAGCACTTCAGGGAAAGCGCTGATCTCCGGGATCGGTTCGTCCGCAGTGCGGGCAAAAACCTCTCTCAGAACCTGCTCCATGTCCGTACCCGCCGGCACCGGCTCGCGTCGATAGTGAGCGTCCTCCTCCGGCGGCAGCAGAGGCCAGAGCGAGACCGGATGGCCGAGAAGCTCAGTCAACGTGTCGTTGACGTCCTCGTCGCTGCTCCACAGCGTGCGGTCCCGCGCGCGAATCTCCACCGCTGCGGACGGGTGGCTGGCAGTGGGTGTCTCGGCGAAGTGCGCCTGCATGTCCATCAGGGCTGAGAAGCGCTTGGCGCTGGTCAACTCCCCGCGACGTTCGTCTTTCAAGGCCCAGGCACGATCACCGAGGATACCGTTGAGTCCGACCACGGCCTGCTGTAGTTGCTCGCCGAGCATGCTCTTGACGGGATAGCGGTGGATTTCTGCCAGCTGCATGGCTTCTCCTCCCCGAGTCTCGTGGCTTGAAAGTTCCTTCATGAAACCTGTGGTATTTCTGGCCGAATCCACAGGTCTCCCGCACTTCGCATGTCTCCATACTCCTCGGCCTCAGTCTGACACATAAAGATCCACGAGACGGAGCCATGTCATGAAGATGCTGTCACCGATTCAGGTCGGTCCAATCGAGATCAAAAATCGCGTGGTCTCGACCGCCCATTCCGCGTTCCTCGATTTCTATCGACCGGGTTCTGACGGTGAGCGCTACATCGCCTACCAGGAGCGGCGTGCCAAGGGCGGCACGGGGTTGCTCATCATGACGGCCATGCATGTGCACCCGTCCAGCCAGATTCCCAATCACTTCATGTACGACCCGGACGACATGGCGGTGAAGTTCCAGAAGATTTCAGGTCGGGTGCATGCCCACGGCGCGAAAATCGTCTCTCAACTGTTCCACTTCGGTGTTCAGGGCAAGTCCGAAAGTCGTGACGACTACACCCCACTGTGGGGGTTCTCCGGAACGATTTCCGATGCGGGCGAAGCGTCCCATGAGATGACGGACGCAGAGATCGAGGAAGTGATCGATGCCTTCGCCAAGGCGGCGAAGACGGCGGTCAGCAACGGTATCGACGGCGTGGAGCTGCATGGCACCCACGGCTACCTGATCCAGCAGTCGTTCAGTCCCTTCGCCAACCAGCGGACGGACAAGTGGGGAGAGGACCTCTTTTTCCTGAAGACCCTGGCCCAACGCGTGCGGGACGCCATCGGCCCGGACAAGGTGCTCGGCCTGCGCATTTCCGCTGACGACTTCATCAAGCCGCAGGACGGCGGGCTCGGTCACGCCCGCTTGTGCGAAATCGCTTCGACCATGGCCGGAACCGGATTCATCAACTACCTCAACCACTCCGAAGGCGCCGGCGGCGGGCACTATGCGCGCGCCATTGCCAACTACCGCTACCCCTTCGGCGAATACCTCCCGCTGACCCGCGGTCTGCGGGAGGCGGTAGCGGGCCGCATACCGGTGATCGGGGTGGGCAAGATTCCTACGCCGGACCTCGCGGAGCGGGCACTCGAGGACGGTGATTGCGATCTCGTGGGCATGACCCGCGCCCAGATTGCCGATCCGGATCTGGTCACGAAGGTGGCGACGGGCGCGGCCCATCGCATTCGGACCTGTACCGGCTCCAATCAGGGCTGTATCGATCGCACCGGCTCCTTCCCCATCACCTGCATTCACAATCCGGAGGTGGGCGAAGAGAACCGCTTCAAGGCTCTGGATGTCCCCATCAGCCTGCCCAAGCGTGTGCTGGTGGTGGGCGGTGGTCCTGCCGGGATGAAAGCAGCGGAGATCGCCGCCCGCCGCGGGCATCAGGTGACGTTGGCCGAAGCCGGACCGCGGCTCGGTGGACGCTTTGCACTGGTGGAGCCGCTGGGCCCGGCGGCCAACCTGCTCACGGCCACTTCGTGGGTGGAGCAGGAACTGGCGCTGTTGAAGGTGGATGTCCGCACCCAGACCTGGGTGGACGAGGCCTTGCTCGCGGAACTGAAGCCGGATGCCATCATCATGGCAACGGGCGCGGAACCCCATACGGATCTGGGCATCGACGACGACGGCTCCATCCCGCTGATCTCTTCGGA
The DNA here is from genome assembly GCA_020832055.1 of Gammaproteobacteria bacterium. Lineage (GTDB taxonomy): Bacteria > Pseudomonadota > Gammaproteobacteria > Pseudomonadales > Azotimanducaceae > SLTB01. The sequence goes on along the minus strand of JAFIFL010000117.1, from coordinate 785 downwards.
TGATGCCGCCGCCGGACGGTTCGAGGGCGTGAAGCTCGATATGACCGGCTTGAATGTGCTGATGGTGGATCAGCGGGCGAACTACGAGACCTGCCTGGTGCTGGAATCCGTGGTCAACCGTGGCGGCAAGGTCACGCTGGCTACCCCCTTCCCCACCTTCGGGGCCAATACCGGTTTTACCCACGTGGTTTACTATCGCCCGCGGCTGCCCCAATGGGGTGTGGATCTGCGCGTGACCACGGCTTTGGTGAAGGTCGCGGAGGGGCAGGCCCACCTGCGGGAAGCCTTCTCGGGCGAGGTGGAGGTGAAGCCCTTCGACATGATCGTCACCGGTATCCACCCCCGGCCGCGGACGGATCAGCGCGCGCTGTTCGAACGCTTTGCACCCACCTCGGTGGTCGGTGATGCCGTGGCGCCGCGGTCAGCGCTGGAAGCCTTCCGTGAGGGCGACCGCGCCGGGCGGACTGTCTGAGCATGCCTCGCCGCGATCAGGGACACGATGGGCTTGTTGCCCGGAATGCGTCCCTCGATGCGCACTGCGGCCCGCCGCCAGCAGCTGGCGTTGTCCCTTTTGTGGGAAGGCCCTAATCGCACAGCGATTGGGCCGATCTCGAAGCGCTTTACCGGAGCTGATGTCGTTGCCGTCGCTGGAAGTTATCGAGATCGGCGCATTTCGCGTTGCGAAATAGCGCACTCCCACAATAGCGTGTCGCCTGGATCTGGCGTGACGCCAACTGTGGGAAGGCCCTGATCGCACAGCGATTGGGCCGATCTCGAAGCGCTTT
>JAFIFL010000116.1 GCA_020832055.1 Gammaproteobacteria bacterium | reverse complement strand
GCGCTCTGCCGAAGCTGACTTCAATGCCTTCGCTGAACGTCTTCGAGATCGGCGCATTTCGCTGCGCGAAATAGCGCTCTCCCACAGGGCTTGTCGCCCGACTCCTGGAATGCCCCCATTGTGGGAAGGCCCTAATCGCACAGCGATTGGGCCGATCTGAAGGCGGTCTGGCGAAGCTGACTTCAATGCCTTCGCTGAACGTCGTCGAGATCGGCGCATTTCGCTGCGCGAAATAGCGCTCTCCCACAGGGCTTGTCGCCGGGAGGCGCGTACAGGGCCAGTTTACAAATGATTCTCGTTTGCATACCGTGCAGGGCGGTTTCCAGGATTGCTCCGAGCCATGGCCACGATTTCACAGACACTGCTGACCCCGGCAGCGCATGCCGACGACGGCCCCGCGCTGTCCCTGTCGCAGATCACCCACCACTACGGCGATGTCCGTGCCGTCGACGACGTCAGTCTCGACGTGATGCCCGGCGAAGTGGTCTGTCTGCTCGGGCCATCAGGATGCGGCAAGAGCACTCTGCTGCGACTCGCCGCCGGTCTCGAGACCCTTCAGGCCGGTGAGATCCGGCTGCAGGGACGCACCGTGGCCGAACCCCAGCGACGGCAGACGCCACCGGAACAACGCAACCTCGGCCTGATGTTCCAGGATTCCGCCCTCTTCCCCCACCTCAAGGTGCTCGACAACGTCACCTTCGGTCTCGATGGCGTCCCCCCTTCGGAGCGTCGGCAGCGGGCCATGAAGATCCTGGAGAAACTCGGGCTCGAAGACTACGCCGCCAGCTATCCCCATCTGCTGTCCGGCGGCCAGCAGCAGCGGGTCGCCCTGGCCCGGGCACTGGCCCCCGAACCGGCCCTGATGCTGCTCGACGAACCGTTCTCCGCCCTCGATGCACGCCTGAGGGAACTCACCCGCGACGACACCCTGCACGTGCTGAAGAACAGCGGCGCCGGCACGCTGATGGTCACCCATGATCCGGAAGAGGCCATGTTCATGGCCGATCGCATCGCGCTGATGCGCGACGGCCGCATCATCCAGCTCGGCACGCCCTACGACCTCTACTGCCATCCGGTGGAGCCGTTCGTGGTGCGGTTTTTCGGCGAAGTGAACGAAGTCCGGGCGGTGGTGGAAAACGGCGAGGCCCACTGCGCCTTCGGTACGGTGCCGGCACCGGAGTTCGCCGACGGCACGCCGGTACGCATGCTGATCCGGCCGGAAGCGGTCAGCGTCCGTCTGGTCAAGGAATCCCATGCCCACCAGCGCTCCCACGTCGTGGTCTCGCGGCTGCTCGGGCGCACCAGTCTGCTGCACCTCTGCGTCCACACCGAGAACGGCGGCGAATTCCACGGTCACTCGCGGATGCCGGGGGTGTTCCTGCCGGCCCCGGATCAGCCGGTGGCGATGGAACTCGATCCCAGCCAGGTGTTCCTCTTCCCCATCCCCTGAGGATCACTGGCTGCCGGGTCGTGACCGGCTCATGGCCAGGCTCAAGAGAATCACCGGAATGATGCCCACCGCGACGATGGTCAGCGCCGATGTCGAGGCCTGGGCCAGTCGTTCGTCGGACGCCAGTTCATAGGCGCGGACAGCCAGGGTGTCGAAATTGAAGGGCCGCAGGATGATGGTGGCCGGCAGTTCCTTCATGACATCGACGAACACCAGGATGGCCGCCGCCAGCAGGCTGCCGCGCATAATCGGCATGTGCACCCGCCGCAGCGTCTCTCCCGCCCCCTTGCCCAGCGTCCGCGACACCGCGTCCATGCTCGGGGTGATCTTGCCGAGGCTCGCTTCCACGGTATTGAAGGACACCGCAAGGAAGCGCACCACGTAGGCATAGACCAGGGCCACCATGGTGCCGGTGAACAGCAGCCCCGGCAGGATGCCGAACTGCCCGCTCATGAACTGATTGAGCCGGGTGTCGAGCCAGCCCAGAGGAATCAGCACCCCCACGGCAATCACCGACCCGGGAATGGCGTAGCCCACCGACGCCACCCGCGCCGACCACGTCGACACCACATTGCGCTGCAGACGCACCGCATAGGACAGCACCACCGCCAGGGCCACCGCCAGGGCGGCCGCCACCAGGGCCAGCGTGAGACTGTTGCCGGCATAGGTCAGAAACCGGCTGCCGAACAGGGGGTCGCCCTCGCGCAGGTGCATGGCCAGCAGCAGTCCGGCCGGCAGCAGGAAGCCCAGCAGTACGGGCAGAGTGCAGGCCAGGCAGGCGAGTGCGGCGCGGCCCGGTCCGAGCTGGTACTGGGGCAGTTCCCGGTAGCGGCTGGAGGTGTGGAAATACTGGGCCTGCCGCCGCGACCAGCGCTCGAGCGCCAGCAGGATGAACACGAAGATCAGCAGAAAGGCCGCCAGCTGGGCTGCTGCAGCCTGCTCCCCGAGACCGAACCAGGTCCGGTAGATGCCCGTAGTGAAGGTGTCGACGCCAAAGAACTGTACTGCGCCGAAGTCGTTCAGCGTTTCCATGAGCGCCAGCGCGACCCCGCCGACGATGGCCGGGCGCGCCAGCGGCACAGCCACGGTCAGGAACAGCCGCCAGGGGCCACGGCCGAGAGTCCGTCCCACCTCCAGGGCACAGACCGACTGCTCGATGAAGGCGGCCCGGGACAGCAGATAGACGTAGGGATACAGCACCAGGGACATCAGCACGATGGCGCCGCCGAGGGAGCGGACTTCGGGAAACCAGTAGTCGTTCCGGCCCCAGTCGAAGAACGCCCGCAAACCACTCTGCACCGGGCCGGCGTACTGCAGCAGGTCGGTGTAGGCGTAGGCGATGACATAGGTGGGCACCGCCAGGGGCAGCAGCAGCGCCCACTGCAGCACGCCGCGGCCGGGAAAACGGCACATGACCACCAGCCAGGCCGTACCCACGCCGATGAGGGTGACGCCCACCCCGACCCCAAGCACCAGACCGATGCTGTTAGTCAGATAGCGTTGCAGCACCGTCGCCCACAGATGCGCCCAGACTTCACCGGCCGGCATCAGCACGTGGGCTGTGACCACGACGATGGGCAGGGCAATGAAGCCGGCAATGGCGACGGTCAGCAGCGTCCAGCCGTACCGGCCGCGCCACTTCGAGGCCGCCGGAGCGGCGACGCCAAGCGCTGGGGCTTCAGAACTCATGGGCTGAACGCGGGATACAGAGACGCCGGTGTCCACCGCAGCTGCGTGGAAACCAGGGGACGGCTATGAAAACAATAATCATTCCTGTTCACGGCGCGACTTTAGCACGCCGGCAGCCCCCCTGCGCAGCCCCCGCCCCCCGCGCGCCATAGCGACGCGAGTGAACCAAACCACCCGGCCGGGATCAGTTGTTCAGCGTCGGGCTGCGGCAGCCGTCATCCCGGCATGACCAGAGATTCGTGGAGAATGCCCTCATGCGCCAAGGAACCCTGATCCACTGCATTGCGCTCTCGCTCCTGCTCACGCTCCTGCTCTCAATGATGCTGACAGCACTGCCTGCGACCGCGGCCAGCGCCGGCAGGGTCGAGCTGGTCACCGTCTACCCTGACCGGGCTGTGGTCGTCCGGGCCGTCGAACTGCCGGTGGCAGCCGGTGCCGACCGGCTGCTGATCACCGGCCTGCCCGCCCGGATCGATCGCGACAGCCTGCGGGTCACGACCCGCGGCGTGAACGATCTGCAGCTCGGCGCCATCGAGTTCCGCAGCGTCCGCGGCGCCGAACGGGTGCACCCGGAGGCCAGGACGCTCGAAGCGCGGATCCGGGACGAGCGGACGCGCCAGCAGAGCGCTGCGGATCGCGTGGAAGCCGCCACCCTGCAGTACGCCTTCCTCCGCAGCATGGCTGAACAGCCCGGCAAGGAAGGCCTGCGAGCCGACGCCTGGCCGCAGGCCCTGCGCAGCCTCGGCAGCTCGGCCAGGGAAGTGCTCGAATCGCAGCGTGAGGCCGAACGGGAGCGGGACGAGATCGGTGTGATCATCACCACGCTGGAGCGCCAGCTCGCCGACCTCGGCAGTGCCCAGCGGGATCACACGGAGCTCAGTATCGACTATCAGAGCCAGCAGTCAGGCACGGTGCAACTGCGCGTGGAGTACAGCGTCGGCACGGTGCGCTGGCAGCCGATTTACGATTGGCGCCTGGACACCGACCGCAATCGGCTGTCAATCATCCAGCGCGCGGCAGTCCAACAGGACAGCGGCGAGGACTGGTCGGATACGGAACTGCACTTCGCCCTCGGGAGGCCCCAGCTCGGGGGTCGCCTGCCGGGTCTCAGCCCCTGGTACGTGGGCGTGGCGGAACCGAAGTTGGAGCACGCCATGGACATGGCTGTCGCCGCGCCACAGATGCAACGGGAGGAACGGATGGCCGGAGCACCTTCGGCAGAGCTGGCCGGCACCGCCTTCGCCACCTCCTATCGGATCAGCGGCCCAGCCACCCTGCCGGGCGATAACAGCCGGCGCCTGTTCGAACTCGACCGTCACGACCTCAAGGCCCGCATCAGTGCGCGCACGGTACCCAAGCGCAGCCCGGCGGCGTGGCTGTTCGCCAGCGCCGAGTACCAGGGCAGCGCCCCTCTGCCCCCCGGTCAGGTCAACCTGTTCCAGGACGGCGCCATGGTCGGCCGCACGGCCTTCGCGGGGCTGGCACCAGGTGCGAAGCTCGAAGCCAGCTTCGGCGTCGACGACCGCATCGAGGTCCGTTACAGCCTGCAGCACGACCGTCGCGGCAGCGAGGGCCTGCTGCGTCAGCAGCAGCGCCAGGAGCGGGCATTCCTGATCGAGGTCAGCAACCGTCACACGCGAGCCATGCCGATCCTGGTCATCGATCAGATCCCTAACAGTCGCGACGAGCGCATCCGCATCGAGCTCACCTCCGACAGCGACGCGCCCACCGTGCGCCATCTCGACGACCAGCCCGGCATCCTCGGCTGGCAGCACGACTACGCTCCCGGCCAGCAGCGTCGCATCCGCTTCGGCTATCAGGCCACCTATCCTGCGGAGATCGAGCATCTGAGCGGCTGGTGAGTGTTGGCAAGCTGACATGCTTTGCGGGTATGGTCTGGCCTCATCCTTCGCGGAGCGACGACCATGCACTTCGTGCTCGTTCACGGCGCCTGGCACGGCGCCTGGTGCTGGGAGCATCTGGAGCAGGAACTGCGGGCGCGCCATCTTGGCGCCTCCGTCCTCGACCTGCCCGGCCATGGCGCCGATGCCACGCCCCGTGATCAGGTCGACATGGCGACCTATGTGGAGCGGGTCAGCCTGTGGATACGCGAGCTCGACCGGCCGGTGGAACTCGTCGGCCACAGCATGGGCGGTGCGATCATCACCGCCGTCGCCGAGCAGATCCCGTCGTTCCTGACGGGACTGACCTACCTCTGTGCTTTCCTCCCGCGCAGCGGTGAAAGCCTCGCACAGCTCGGCGGCGAAGACGGCGACAGCGGCCTCGCCGGCGCCATGCGCAGCGGACCGGAACCGAACACCGTGGTGGTCACCGAGGACACCGCCCGCGACGTCTTCTACCACGACTGCCGCCAGGAGGATGCCGAGGCCGCCATCGCCCGCCTCGTACCGCAACCGGTGGCGCCCTTCGCGGCCCCCGTCACCACCACCGATGAGGGTTTCGGCAGGGTGCCGCGCGCCTATGTCGTCTGCCGCGGCGACCGGGCCATCACCGCCACCATGCAACGGCGCATGATCGAGCGCCTGCCCTGCTCACCGGTCATCGAGCTCGACACCGGACATTCACCGTTCTACGCCAATCCCATCGCCCTGGCCGATGCGCTGGAGCAGATCGGCGCCGCACGCTGACGCCGGAACCGAACATCAGCCACGGGGGGCAGACCATGACAGTGAAGACAGCAATGCGCTCTCTGCTGCTGCCGATGCTCGCGCTCCTCGCAGCCTGCGGCGGATCAGATCCGGCGCCCGCCCCGAGCGCCGATCCGGACAGCCAGCGGCAGCTCGGGCAGGGCAATATCATCGGTTTCACAGCCGGCGACGCTCACGCCTGGCTGGGCATCCCCTTCGCTGCAGCCCCCGTCGGCGACCGGCGCTGGCGTGCGCCGCAGACGGCGCCCGGCTGGTCGGGCACGCGGGAAGCGCTGCACTTCGGCCACGCCTGCCCGCAGATTGCCTCGCCGCTGGGAGGCGCGCCGGAAGACCTGACGGGACAACTGTGGGGCGAAGAGGATTGCCTGTTTCTGAACGTCTACGCGCCGCGACACGAATCCGGTGCCCTGCCCGGAAACCTCCCGGTCATGGTGTGGATCCATGGCGGCGGCAATACGGTCGGCCACAGCGGCTTCTACGACGGCGGCCCCCTCGCCGCTGCCCACGACGTGGTGGTGGTCACCGTGAACTATCGCCTCGGTCCCCTCGGCTGGTTCGCACATCCCGTCCTCGATGACGGCGACCCCCTCGACGCGTCGGGGAACTACGGCATCCTCGATCTGCAGTTCGCCCTCGAGTGGGTGCAGGACAACATTGCCGCCTTCGGCGGTGATCCCGACCGGGTGACCGTGTTCGGCGAATCCGCCGGCGGCACCAACATCTTCGCGCTCCTCGTCTCGCCCCTGAGTACGGGCCTGTTTCACGGCGCCATCGTCCAGAGCGGAGGGACGGGCAGCGTCAGCGTGGAACGGGCCAGAAACGTCAGCGACGACCCCACCGCTCCGGGAGCCGCCTTCAGCAGCAGCGAAGTGCTGCTGCGCCTGCTCGGCGGCGATCAGTGCGACCGGTCCTGCGCCCGGGCGCAGCTGGACGCCACCTCAGACGAACTCGCCGGACGCCTGCGCGGGCTCGACACCGCCGGTCTGTTCGCGCTGTACAGCGATGGCGATGGCCTGCTCGGGCCGGCCTCACCGACGGTGATCCGGGACGGCCACGTCCTGCCGGAACGGGAGTTCCTCGACGTCCTCGATGATCCCGGGAGTTTTCATGCGGTGCCCATGATCCTCGGCACCAATCGCGACGAACCGAAGATCTTCATGGTGTTCTCCCCGGACCACGTGGTGCGCATCGCAGGGCTGCCGCTGTGGCGCAGGGACGCGAGGCTATACGAACTCACGGCCGAGTACGGCGGTCTGGCCTGGCAGCTGCGGGGCGTGACGGCACCGGCCGCGCGACTGCGTCAGGCCGGCGTTCCCGTCTGGGCCTACCGCTGGGACTGGGACGAGCAGGGGCGACGCTTCGGCATCAATCTCTCCGCCCTGCTCGGCGCGGCTCACGGCCTGGAGATTCCGTTCGTGTTCGGGCACTGGGACGTGGGCCGGCTCTCGGGCCTGCTGTTCCACGAGCGCAACGCCCCGGGCCGGGAGGCCTTGTCAGCCCGGATGATGGCCTACTGGGCCGGCTTCGCCCACGATCTCGATCCGGGCCGCGGGGCCGATGGCCAGGGACCGGTCTGGCAGCGACTGAGTGGGGGCGAGGGCGTCAGTTTCCTGCACCTGAACACCGAGGACTCCGGCGGCATCCGCATGAGTCGCGAACACCTCGACCATGATCAGCTGATCGACCGATTGGCCACAGACGAGCGCTTCCTCGACGACGAGGAGCGCTGCGAGGTGCTGTTTTCGAGCTTCCGCTTCGGGGGCGATCCCCGACTGGCGGAGGACGCGCGACGCCTGGGTTGCCCATTGCCCTGAGGGCTGTCGCGCCTGCCTGCGCAGGTGACGGTCAGGGCGCCGCGGTCTCCTCCTCCTCGGCGCGAGTCAGTCGACCCGCACCACCCCGAGGATACTCGGTGCCACGGATCCGGGCGCCGAGATTCTCGCTCAGGAAGCGATCGAGGACACCCGGCAGCGAGCGGCCGAGGCCGAAGGCCCGCTCTCCCACCACGGGATGGCCGAAAGCGCCCGTGGCGAGCGTGGAGGTGGTGGCCAGTGTAATGGGCTGAGCGCCCGGGACGATCGCACCGTTCTCCACCAGGGTCGGCCCGTCTTCGAGCGCCAGCAGACGGACGCGAGCTCCGGCGACACGCGCGGGGTCCCACTCGACGGTCATGCCCGCGAAGTGCAGCCATGCCCCTTCGACCGAGCCGGCAAGGGCGTGCTCGAGCAGGGCCTTGAGCTCCGGCGGGGTCACCCCGGCCAGTACCGTCAGCAGGCTTCCCGCAGCCGTCAGTTCATACAGGTCGGCGCGGCTGATCGGGCCTGCGGGCAGCGGACCGCGGGATGCGACGCTGCCGAGTTCGACCATGCCGACATCGATGTTCGGCGCCCCGAAATTCAACCCCGTGGTCTGCGCCACCGTGAGGACGGCATCGGCGAGGAGCGCGCCGAAATTGGTCTCGTCGCTGCCGGCCGCCAGCCGGAAATCGAGCACGATGTTGCTCCGGGCCACCTCAGTTTCGCGCAGGGTCTCGATGCCCTCGCGCAAGGGCAACAGCACCTGATCCTCGATCTCCGGGTCCCCCATCACGCCGTCCGGCTCGGAAGCCGGTGCAACCCGGATCGGCCTGGAATTCGCCCCGTCGATCCGCAGCAGCCGCCCCAGCGGGTCGAAAATCAGATCCAACCGCCCCAGGTAGCGGTAGCTCCCTGGAGTGCTGACCACCGGAACGCTCCTGCCCTCGAAATCCTCCACCAGGGTCGGATAGGGGGACACCACCCGCCCTGCGTCCCCCGGCACCAGCCTGGTTCCGGTCCGGGCGAACAGGGCGTGCCCACCGGCCGCCACCACCACGTCGACGCCGTCGAGTTCCCGCGCCAGGGCCAGATCCGCGGCGGTGTCCGCCTGCTGGCTGAGCAGGACGATGACCGTCGCGCCGCGGGCGGCAAGCGCATCGACGGCATTCTGGGTCTCGCCGATGAGGTTGGCCTCGGAACTCACCGCGAGCCCGCGTGGACTGGCAACCCGTTGCAGATCGGGGCGCAGCGCTGAGACGATGCCGACCCTTCGGCCACCGACCTCGATCAGGCGCCCGCGCTGCAACCGGTTGCTGCTGAACAGTTCGGCAATGGCGGTCTCGTTCCCGGCGCGCAGATTGCTCGCCACCATCGGCAGCGCCGGGTCGAAGGCGCCGACGAACTCGACCAGCACGTCAGGCCCGAGGGCAAGGTCCCGCGGACCCAGCGCCAGGGCGTCATAATCCAGCGCCAGCAGGGCATCCACATCGAAGAAGGCGTCGGGACTCAAAAGGCTCGCCTGCAGTTCGAGGCTCGGCGCGATCTGATCGCCGGCAGAGACCAGGATGCTGTGGCCGCGCCGCCCCACCGCCATCCGTTGCTCCGCCAGTACCGCGGCGAAGCGGGCGACTCCGCCGAAGCCCGCCTGTGCGCCGGTCCCGGCACGCAGCGCCGAAGCCCCACCGGAGTGATGCAGCAGGGTCAGTTCGAAGCGCGGGAAGCGGGCCAGATAGGCCGCCTCCAGGGTGCGACCGGCCGTGTTCTCCAGCCGCGCGACCGCGATGTTGATCTCGGAGGCGACCGCGGCGAAGGCCGGGACATTGAGCCGGCTGTTGTCGACGAGATTGGCAAACAGCCCCTCGAAACCGGCATCGGACCCACCACGCACGCCATTGAACAGCACCGTGGACGCATCACCGAGAAGACCGAGGTCGGCATCGGACCTGACCATGTCCCGGAGCGCCCGCCAGCGGCCGGTGGCGTCGAGATCGGGGTCGTCGTTGAGCTCCTGGACCAGCAGCTGGGCGATCACCGTGGTGCGCGGATCGACCAGCTGGTTGAACATCTCCGAGCCGGAGGCCACGCCGCGGGTATTGATGAAGGCCAGCAGTTCCAGCGACGGCTGACCCGGCGGGGCGCAGGCAATCAGCCCTCGGATTCCCACCGGGACCAACAGCTGGAACTCACCCCGCGCGTTGGCATTGATCGAAGCGAGCCGCTGGCCTTCGAGGTCACGGACCTGGCAGGTGGCCCTGGCCACCGGCGAGGTCGGGGTGCCATCGTCGACGATCCCGCCCACGATCACCAGATTGCGGTCCAGCGACCCGCCGCCACCGCTGCCACCATCGTCGCCGCCGCCGCACGCCACCAGCAGCGCCATCAGCCCGGTCAGCAGCCACTCTGCCGGCCCGAACCGAGTCTGCCTCGCGCCACGCGCTTCACTCATGCCTCGCCACCTCACGACCACCTCATGTCATCGCCCGGCTTCCCGAGCCGCGCGGCTGTCATCAGATACCACGCTGGGCCGAACGTCCAGCGACCGCGCGGCGACGCGACGTCATCAGCAGAGACTCAATGCTTCAGGCGGCTGTTGCGGCCGAACTGGGCCTTCAGGAACGCCATCTGGTCACCGAGAATCCGACCGGAATTGATCAGGGCCAGATATTCGGCGAAGTTCGGCGCGTAGGGCAGCGCCTTGAGGTCCATGTCGATTTCATCCAGCAGGCGATTGCCCTTGTGGTGATTGCAGCGCTTGCAGGCTGCCACCACGTTGTCCCAGGCGTCGCCACCCCCACGGGAACGCGGCACCACATGATCCCGGGTCAGGTGCAGATCGAGGAATTCATTGCCGCAGTACATGCAGAGGTTCTGATCGCGCCGGAACAGGGCGCGGTTGGTCAGCGGCGGGACGGGTTTGGCTCGTGGGACAACCTGACCATCGCAGGCGATGATGCTGTGCAGATCGAGCACCGTCCGGCACTGGTGCAAGCGGGAGAAGCCGCCGCGAATGCGCAGTACCGGCTCGCCCAGGGTCCAGACCACCAGGTCGCGGGCATAGAGACACACCGCGTCCTGCCAGCTCAGCCATTCCACCGGCTGGCCGCCGACGTTCACCCTCAGGATGCGCGGGAGGCGCTCCCCTGCGACCTGTGACTGCAACATGCGCTGTCTTCCGATCAACACAGTTGACGCATCTTCTCCGAGGGCGGGCCGGAATACAAACGCCTGCGATTCTCGGCGGCGACGATGACGGGATCATGAACGCCGACGGACTTCGAGCGCACCATGGCGATGGCGGTCGTGACCAGCGCCGAGATCGAGGGCCGGTCCCTTCGGGACGATGCGCGACGGGTTGATCCTGTCGTGGCTGTAGTAGTAGTGCTGCTGGATGTGCGCGAAATCCACCGTTTCGGCCACCCCCGGATACTGGTAAAGATCCCGCAGGTACCCCGACAGGGCCGGATAATCGGTGATGCGCCGCTGATTGCATTTGAAGTGGCCGAAGTAGACGGGGTCGAAGCGGACCAGGGTCGTGAACAGGCGCCAATCCGCCTCGGTCAGCACGCCGCCCACCAGGAAGCGGGCACGGGAAAGGCTCGTTTCGAGCTCATCGAGTGTGGCAAACAAATCGTCGAAGGCGCGCTCGTACGCCTGCTGGCTGGTGGCGAAACCGCAGCGGTAGACGCCGTTGTTGACGTTGTCGTAGACCTTGGCGTTGATCGCGTCGATGGCCTCCCGCAGATCTTCAGGCGAGAAGCACACGTCGGTGTCCGTGTGTGCGTCGAAGGCCGAATCGAACATGCGCAGAATGTCCGCCGACTCGTTGGAGACGATGGTGTCGCGCTCGGTGTCCCACAGTACCGGCACGGTCACCCGCCCGGTGGTGTCCGGCCGCGCACGCAGGTAGACATCGCGCATGAAGCGCTGACCATGGAGCCGGTCGCCGGTGGCCGCGGGAAAGTCGTCGGCAAAGGTCCAGCCCTCCTTCAGCATGTGGGGGTGCACGACGGATACGCCGATCACGTCTTCGAGCCCCTTGAGCCGACGCAGGATCAGCGTCCGGTGCGCCCAGGGACAGGCCAGCGACACATACAGGTGATAGCGGCCCGGGACTGCCGGGAACCCGCCTTCGCCGGTGGGCCCCGGCTCGCCGTCGGCGGTGACCCAATGACGCCAGTCCGCATTTTCACGAACGAACTCGCCGTCGTTGGCCTCCGTGTCGTACCACTCGTCGATCCACTCACCCTCCACCAGACGTCCCATGCCGTGCTCCTTTCACTTCAGCGGGTCGCAAGGATCACCCCTGGAAAGCATTGAATCCATCGCAAAGAACCCGGCAAAGCATTCGAATGATTCGATAGACTGCCGCGCCCCGCGGTTCGACTTCCGGCTCAGGCCAGGGGAAAACCGGACAGGATGATTCTTTCGTCGCGAATGGGTTAAGGTCGCAGCAGAGAGTCGACTTCACCGGCCCAGCCAAGGAGGCCAGCAATGTCCCTACTGCAGCAGCAGAGCCTCGCGCAGGCCGAGGTGCAGGAACACCCCTATGAGTACTACCACGCTCTGCACGAGCAGCCGATCTATTTCGATGACCGCCTCGGCTGCTACATCTGCTCCCGTTACGACCTGATGCGGCAGATCCTGCGCGACACCCGGGTATTCTCCAACGTCGGCAGCCAGACCATGGACGGCTTCAAGGCGCCGCCCCCCGGCGTCGCCGAGATCCGGCGGCAGATGATCCGGCAGGTGGACACCCTGGTGACCAACGACCCCCCTGCCCACACCCGTTGCCGGAAGATGGTGGACAACCCGTTCACCCCGCGGAAGGTACGCAGCGAACTGCGCGGGTCCATCGACGAGATCGTCGCGCAGACCATCGAGGGCTTCATCGATGCCGGCGAGTGCGATTTCGTCAAGGCCTTCGCCGAACCGGTACCGCTGCTGGTGATCGCCGACCAGCTCGGCGTACCCCGCGCAGACGCACCGAAATTCAAGATCTGGTCCGATGCCTCGGTGGCGCCGCTGGGCATGATGATCAGCGCCGAGGAGCACGTCGAATGCACCCGCCGGGTCAAGGAGATGCAAGACTACTTCCTGGAAGCCTTCGAAGCCCGACGCAGGGAACCCCGCGACGACTTGCTGAGCCACCTGCTGCATGTGCGGGAGGAAGGCGTAGAGCCGCTGTCCACGGAGGAGATGGTCTCCATCACCCAGCAACTGCTGGTGGCCGGCAACGAAACCACCACCAACGCCCTGGCTGCCGGCATGCAGCTTTTGATCGATCACCCCGAGCAGCAGCGTCTGCTGCGCGAAGATCCCTCACGCATCCGCATCTTCGTCGAGGAGGTGCTGCGGGTGGAATCGCCGGTGCAGGGGCTGTTCCGGGTGGTGACCGAGGACGTGGAACTCGCCGGCGTAAAGATCCCCAAGGGTGCGAGGGTCATGCTGCGCTTCGCCGCCGCCAACCGCGACCCGGAGCAGTATGCCGAGCCGGACCGGCTCGATGTCTGCCGGCACAATGCCGGCACCCACCTCGCCTTCGGCGCCGGCATCCACCATTGCCTCGGCGCCGCCCTGGCCCGGGAGGAAATGAACAGCGCCTTCGAGCAGATCCTCGCACGCATGGACGACCTGCACTTCCTGCCCGGCCGCAACGACTTCAGGCACTACCCGAACATGATCCTGCGCGGCCTCGAACACCTTTGGATCGGCTTCCGCAAAGTCGCCTGACCGCGCCTTGTGGGAGCGCGCTGTTTCGCGCGGCGGAACGCGCCGATCTCGATGACGTGCAGCGAAGGCTTCAGCTTCGGCAGAGCGCTTCGCGATCGGCCCAATCGCTTTGCGATTAGGGCCTTCCCACAAGAGGGGGCGCTGCCACCTTGTGGGAGCGCGCTATTTCGCACAGCGAAATGCGCCGATCTCGATGACGTGCAGCGAAGGCAGC
>JAFIFL010000115.1 GCA_020832055.1 Gammaproteobacteria bacterium | reverse complement strand
ATGGCGTTTCGAGATCGGCCCAATCCCTGCGGGATTAGGGCCTTCCCACAATGGGCGTCATGTCAGCGGCGGGGGGCAGTCTAGTCCCAGAGATCCGCGCGGGGCGCGTAGTCGAAGACGTCGGAGCGGGTCTGCGCTGCAGTCAACCCGTATGCCCTCAGCGCTTCGACGGTGCCCCAGACCATGGGCGGACCGCCGGCAATCAGGACTTCCCAATCACGCAGATTCAGTCTGCCGCGGGCGACGTCGTCAGCGACCACGTCGCCAACGCGGCCGGTGCGGCAGCCGGGAGCGGCAGTTTCTGACGCCGGCGTCCAGTTGAACGTCGCGTGCCTTGAAGCCAGTTCATCGAGTTCTTGCCGCAGGTACAGATCCTCCGCAGCCGCGGCCCCCCAGTACAACGTCACGGCAACCGGTGCCGGCAGCAGGGCGCGCAGCAGGCTGCGCACGCCAGCGATGCCGGAGCCGCCGGCCAGCGCCAGGACTGGCCGGGTCAACGGCCTTGCGAAGCCGCAGTTCCCGCAGGGCAGTAGCAGCTCGAAGCTGGACTCGGTCTCGAGAATCGCATCCATGCGCGCGGCATCATCGGCACCGGGCTGGGCGAGGTAGTGCAAGGTGATGTGAGGCAGTTCGTCCGGCGCGCTGGCGATGGAGAACGGGATCAATGAATCCGTTCCGTGCACGATCTGCAGGTACTGGCCGGGCAGAAAGGCCGGTGCCTCGGCGGCGTGAAGGCGGATCTCCCGGACGCCGGCACCGAGCGGTGTGACCGCTTCGATGCGGGCGTTGACCCGGACGGGCTCCGCCACGGCTCTTTAGCCGCGGCCCTTCATGGACATGAAGAACTCGTCGTTGGTCTTGGCGTCCTTGAGCTTGTCGAGCAGGAACTCGATGGCCGCGGTGTCGTCCATGTCGTGCAGCAGCTTGCGCAGGATCCACACCCGCTGCAGTTCCTCCTCGCCCATCAGCAGATCCTCGCGCCGGGTGCCGGAGCGGCGGATGTTGATGGCGGGGTAGACGCGCTTCTCGGCGATGCGCCGCTCGAGGTGCAGTTCCTGGTTGCCGGTGCCCTTGAATTCCTCGTAGATGACTTCGTCCATTTTCGAGCCGGTTTCCACCAGGGCGGTGGCAATGATGGTCAGGCTGCCGCCTTCCTCGATGTTCCGCGCCGCGCCGAAGAACCGCTTCGGCCGCTCCAGCGCGTGGGCGTCCACACCGCCGGTGAGGACCTTGCCGGAGGATGGCACGATGGTGTTGTAGGCGCGGGCGAGACGGGTGATGGAGTCGAGCAGGATCACCACGTCCTTTTTGTGTTCCACCAGCCGCTTGGCCTTCTCGATCACCATCTCGGCCACCTGCACGTGACGCGCCGGAGGCTCATCGAAGGTGCTGGCCACCACCTCGCCGCGCACGGTGCGCTGCATCTCGGTCACTTCCTCGGGCCGCTCGTCGATGAGCAGTACGATGAGCATGACGTCGGGGCTGTTGTAGGTGATGGACTGGGCGATGTTCTGCAGGATGAGGGTCTTGCCGGCCTTGGGCGGGGAGACGATCAGGCCACGCTGCCCCTTGCCGATGGGTGCCACCAGATCCACGACCCGGGCCGTGAGGTCCTCGGTGGAGCCGTTGCCCCGTTCCAGACGCAGACGCTCGTTGGGAAACAGCGGCGTCAGGTTCTCGAACAGGATCTTGTGCTTCTTGGTGTTAGGTTCGCTGTAGTTGATCTCATCGACTTTCAACAGCGCGAAGTAGCGTTCACCGTCCTTGGGCGGGCGGATCTTGCCGGCAATGGAATCACCTGTGCGCAGATTGAAGCGGCGAATCTGGCTGGGCGAGACGTAGATGTCGTCCGGGCCGGCCAGATAGGAGGAATCTGCCGAGCGAAGGAAGCCGAAGCCGTCCTGGAGGATCTCCAGGGTGCCGTCGCCGTAGATGTCCTCGCCGCCCTTGGCATGTTTGCGCAGGATGGCTGCAATGACTTCCTGCTTGCGGGATCGGGCCAGGTTCTCGAGGCCCATCTCGCGAGCCATGTCGAGCAGGTCGGGTACGGGTTTGCGTTTGAGGTCGGTGAGATTCATGTCCACGCTTTTGGTGTAGATGAACGACCACACGTGATCCTGCGTGGAATCCGGCACGAACTCGCCGGTGCGGCAGCGTGGGGTCGATCAAGTAACGGAAGTGGGGTGGAGGTAACGCGGGTCTCGGTGTGATCGGTGCTTGTCACCCCCCCGAGGCTTCCTCATATTCGCTTGCCGCTCAGGAGGCGTCAAGCCCATTCGCTCTTGTTGGTGTGTAAATCGCGTGCGCCGCTGCCTCGGCGGCGGCGCACACCGGTGGTCCGGGAGGCGCTCAAATGTGGCTGTCGAGGAAGGCGGCGAGCTGCGATTTGCTCACGGCGCCGACCTTGGTGGCCTCGACATCGCCGTTCTTGAACAACATCAGCGTCGGAATGCCGCGAATGCCATATTTGGCTGCGGTTTCCTGGTTCTCGTCGACATTCACCTTGCAGATCTTGACCCGGTCGCCGTATTCGCCGGCGATCTCATCGAGGATGGGCGCAATCATCTTGCAGGGTCCGCACCACTCGGCCCAGTAGTCGACCAGAACCGGTCGATCAGCTTTCAGAACGTCATCGTCGAAAGTGTCTTTGCTGACGTGGGTGATGTTGTCACTCATGAATGATCTCCGGTGTGGTCTCGATCCCGGGAAGCGGCTTCGGGAAGACGGCGGCTGGCGAGTGTATCATCCGCCGCGCGCAGGTCGAAGCGGAGGTTGGGTTCGCGTTTCTGCTGCGCGTCGGACCGGCGGCAGCTCTGTCTGGCTGCAGACAGGGCCGGTGCGGAGGCTCGGGCAAGCCATCCCGCCCTTTCGCGCTGGTCGTCATTGGGCGTTGCGGAGCGCAATGTGATGGCACGAGACAAGGATTTCAAGCCCGACCCGGTCAGGCCCGACCCGGTCAGGCCCGACCCGGTCGATGGCGACCCCGTCGATGGCGACCCCGTCGATGGCGACCCCGTCGACGAGGAACTCGCGGCCAGCGGTCCCGGTGCCCCGCCCGTGCATCTGGCGGCAGTGGACCTGGGCAGCAATACCTTTCACCTCCTGGTGGCCCGGATCGATCAGGGTGAACCGCGGGCCGTGGAGCGGCTGAAGTTCCGCGTTGGTCTGGCCGCGGGCCTGCTGGGGGACGGTACCCTCGACCCGCAACACTTTGCCCTGGCCTGCGATGCCATGCGCCGGATCGCCGATCGCATGGGTGGGATTCCGCGGGCCCATGTCCGCGCCGTCGGCACCAGCACGCTGCGCTCGATGCGGGATCCGGGCCCCCTTCTCGACGCAGCAGCCGGCATCCTCGGCGTTCCGGTGCGGATTGTCAGCGGTGAAGAAGAGGCCGAGCTGATCTTTGCTGGAGCCACGGACACCCTGCCGGAGACGCGCCGGGATCGACTGGTGATCGACATCGGTGGCGGCAGTACGGAATTGGCGCTCGGCAGTGGCCACCGGCCGCGCAGCTGTTTGAGCCTGGCTTTGGGTTGTGTGCCCCTCAGTCGCCGGGTGTTGGCCGGCGGCTCGCCTCGGGTCGGGCTCGCGGACGCTCTGGCACGGGCCCGGGAGCTCTGTCGGGACACCCGCCTCGATGGCCTGCTCGAATCCGGAAGCGACCCCGGGATCGAAGTGGTGGGCACGTCGGGAACCATCGAATCCCTGCGCGATGTCCAACGCGCCCGGGGCGTGGATGCCGACCTGTTGACGCTGGCCGGGCTGCGCGAACTTTACGAGCTGCTGGCCGCAGCGCCGGTCCTGCCAATGGCCCTGCCCGGCTTGGACCCGGACCGTGAAGACGTCTTTCCGGGTGGCCTGGTGGCCATGATCGCACTCTGGGAAAGGCTGGGTTTCGATCATCTGCACTGGGCCGAAGGGGCGCTCCAGGACGGCCTCATCCGCGAAATGATCCCGCTGCCGGAAGAGGGGCTTCGGGCACGCACCCTGGCAGCGCTCAAGGCCCGGTTTTCGGTGGATCTGCAGCATGCGGAGGATCTCTCCCGGGTGGCGGCGGCATTGTTCGATGGCTGTGTCGATGCCCTGCAATTGAACCCTGAACACGGCGAACTGCTGGCTGCTGCGGCCAGCGTGCACGATGTCGGTCTGGCGGTGGCTGCGGCCCACCACGAACGTCACGGCGCCTGGCTGCTGCGCAACGCGGAGCTGCGGGGGTTCACCGTCGATGAGCGGCTGATGCTGATCGCCCTGGTCCGCGGCCATCGGGGTGCCTGGCCTGCGATCGCCATCAATGCCCTGACGGTGCCCCTGCGCCCCGTGTGTGCGCGCCTGTGCATGCTGCTGCGGTTGACGGTGATCCTGAAGCGGGCGGCTTCGGAACCGTTGCCCGAGGTGGCGGTCAGGCAGGGCCAGCTCGAACTGCGCCCCGGCAGGGCCTGGTGTGAGGAGCACCCGTTCCTCACGGAAGCCCTGGATCGTGAGGCGGCGCTGCTGGCGGTGACCCCCTACGTGCCGCCACTCGTGATCAGACGGTTTTGAGGGACTCGGCGATCCGGCGAGCGAAGTAGGTCAGAATGCCGTCGGCGCCGGCGCGCTTGAAGGACAGCAGAGACTCTGCGATCACGTCCTCGGAAAGCCAGCCGTTCTCGATGGCCGCCATGTGCATGGCGTACTCGCCGCTCACCTGATAGGCGTAGGTGGGGACGCCGAATTCGTCCTTTACCCGCCGGATGATGTCCAGATAGGGCATGCCCGGCTTCACCATGACCATGTCCGCCCCTTCCGCCAGATCCAGCGCCACCTCGTGGATGGCCTCGTTGCTGTTGGCCGGATCCATCTGGTAGCTGTGCTTGCCCGACGGGCCGAGATTGGCGCTCGAACCCACCGCGTCCCGGAACGGTCCGTAGTACTTGGAGGCGTACTTGGCGGAGTAGGCGAGGATGCGCACGTTGATGTGGCCGTGGGCCTCGAGTTCCTCGCGAATGGCGCCGATGCGGCCGTCCATCATGTCCGAAGGCGCGATGACGTCGGCGCCGGCCTCGGCGCAGCACAGGGCCTGCCGGCAGAGCGCGGTGACGGTGGCATCGTTGAGCACGTAACCGGAATCGTCGAGGACGCCGTCCTGCCCGTGGCTGGTGTAGGGGTCGAGGGCGGCGTCGGTGATCACCCCGAGTTCGGGCAGCGCCTGCTTGATCGCGCGGATGCTGCGGGCGATGAGGCCGTCGTCGTTGTAGGCCTCGCGGCCATCGGGCGTCTTCAGGTCCGCCGGCGTGTTCGGGAACAGGGCCACTGCCGGAATGCCGAGCGCAAACGCGGCTTCCGCCTCGCGCACGAGTTCGTCGATGGACAGACGGCAGACTCCGGGCATGGAGGCCACCGGATCCCGGCGCGCCGTGCCTTCGATTACGAACAGGGGGTAGATCAGATCGTTCGCGGTCAGGGTATGCTCCCGCATCAGCCGCCTGGAGAAATCGTCCCGGCGCATGCGGCGCATGCGGGTGGCGGGAAAGCGTCGCGAGGCTGGGTGGATGGGGTTCAATTTGCAGTCTCCATGCGGCTGGCCGACAGCCCGGAACGGCGGGCTGACACAGGCGTCCTGTCGAGTGTAGCAGCCCCGATCGCTGCGTCGGGTGCCAGCCGACCGCTTCAGCCATCGAAATCGGAATCAGCACAGGACACCGCCTCATGGATCGTCGCCGTCTGATCGTCCTCGTCGTGATCGCCGCGGCGATCGCCCTCTTCTTCGTGGCAGATCTCGGACAGTATCTTTCCTTCGACTACCTCGAGAGCCAGCGCGATGAACTGCGGCAGTTCGTGGCTGATCGCCCGCTGCTCGCGGGCGGTACGTTTTTCCTCATCTACGTCGTGGTCACCGGCTTGTCGCTGCCGGGAGCGGCGGTGATGACCCTGGCCGGCGGCGCCATCTTCGGTCTGTTGTGGGGTACCGTGCTGGCGTCCTTCGCCAGCACCATCGGCGCCACCATCGCCATGCTGGTGGCGCGGCTGCTGCTGCGCGATGCCGTGCAGCGCCGCTTCGCCAGCCAACTCGGCCCCATCAATCGCGGCATCGAGCGCGACGGCGCGTTCTATCTGTTTTCCCTGCGGCTGGTGCCCCTGTTTCCGTTTTTCATGATCAATCTGGTCATGGGCCTGATGCCCATCCGCGCTCTGACCTTCTTCGTGGCCAGTCAGATCGGCATGCTGCCGGGGACCGTGGTGTTCGTCTTCGCCGGGACCCGGCTGGCGGAGGTGTCCGGCCCCGGCGACGTGCTGTCGCCGGACCTGATTCTGGCCTTCGTGCTGCTCGCGGCCTTTCCCTGGATCGCACGGGCGTTCACCAACGCCATCGCCCGCCGCCGGGTGCTGGCCGCCTACCGCAAACCAAAGCGCTTCGATGACAACCTGATCGTGATCGGTGCCGGTTCGGCGGGTCTGATCTCGGCCCTGATCGCCGCCACCGTGAAGGCCAAGGTGACCCTCATCGAGCGCAACAGGATGGGTGGAGACTGCCTCAACACCGGCTGCGTGCCCTCCAAAGCCCTGATCAGCGCGGCCCGCGCCGCCCACACGGTGGCCACGGCCGACCGCTTCGGGCTGCGGGACGCCCAGGCCCGGGTGGACTTTCCGGCGGTCATGGAGCGGGTCCAGGACGCGATCCGCACCATCGAGCCCAACGACTCCGTGGAGCGCTACGAGGGCCTCGGCGTGCGCTGCGTGCAAGGCTCGGCGCGCCTGATCGACCCCTGGACCGTGGAAGTGAATGGCGAGCGACGGACGGCCCGGCGCATCGTCATCGCCACCGGCAGCGAACCACTGCTGCCGCCCATTCCCGGGCTCGACGAGGTGGATCCGCTGACCTCGGACAATGTCTGGGACCTGCGGGATTTGCCACAACGCCTGCTGGTGATGGGGGGCGGCCCCATCGGTTGCGAGCTGGCCCAGAGCTTTGCCCGTCTGGGCGCTGCCGTGACCCTGGTGGACATGGCGCCCCGATTGTTGCCCCGGGAAGATGCGGACGTGGCCGGGCTGATCGCCATTGCCCTGGACGAGGAAGGCATCGACGTTCGCGCCGGGCACAGGGCGGTTCGTTTTCGCAAGGCGGATCAGGGCGGTGTCCTGGTGGCCGAAACCGCCGAGGGAGAAGTCGAACTGGCCTTTGATCGGGTTCTGGTGGCGGTGGGTCGCCGACCGGTGACCGAAGGCCTCGGACTCGAGGAACTTGGCGTTCGCCGGACCCCGGCCGGCACCCTGGAAGTGGACGAGGCGCTGATGACCACGGTGCCGACGATCTATGCCTGCGGCGACGTGGTGGGTCCTTACCAGTTCACCCACATGGCCTCACACCAGGCCTGGTATGCCTCCGTGAATGCTCTGTTCGGCCCGTTCCGGCGCTACAAGGTGAACTATCGGGTGGTGCCCTGGACCACCTACACCGATCCCGAAGTGGCACGGGTGGGGCTGAACGAGGACGATGCCAGGCAGCAGGGCGTTGCGGTGGAGGTGACCCGTTTCGAGTTTGCCCACAACGACCGTGCCATTGCCGAGCGCTCGCGGGTGGGCTTCATCAAGGTACTGACGCCGCCCGGGCGGGATCGCATTCTCGGTGTCACCATTGCCGGTCCCCATGCCGGGGAACTGCTGGCGGAGTACGTGCTGGCCATGACCCACGGCATCGGCCTGAAGCAGATCATGGGGACGATTCACGTCTATCCGACTTTCGCCGAAATCAACAAGTCCGCCGCCAGCGCCTGGCGCAAGGCCAACGCTCCGACCAGGGTGCTGGACTGGGTGGGGCGCTTTCACGACCTGCGGCGCTAGTGTCCACAGCAATGTCAGCGGGCTGCGAGAAGACTCCGTGGGAGCGGACTTGTCGGCGTAGCCCTTCGCGGCGCCAGGTTCGGGTGACACGCCATTGTGGGAGAGCGCTATTTCGCACAGCGAAATGCGCCGATCTGCATGACGTGCAGCGAAGGCAAGGGCATCAGCTTCGGCAGAGCGCTTCGAGATCGGCCCAATCGCTGTGCGATCAGGGCCTTCCCACAAGCAGGGCGAGCGGGGCTCGGTAGGGCGACCGCAGCGGGGTTTCAGGAGCGCGGGCCTGCGATCAGGTCAGCGTCCCGGCCCGTTCCGCCTCCTCGAGGATGTCCGTCATCAGTTCGGATGCCACGGCTTTGGGGTCGTCGGACTCGGTCACTTCCCGGGCCCGGGAACCGATGCCCGGAATGCGGATGATCAGGGTCTTCGCGCTCACGGAGTACAGGCCTGCGTAGCGCTTGCCGCCGTGGTCCACGGCCACCTGCGTCGTCTTTACCAGCATCGCGTCATCTCTCCCGTCGTGGCTGAGTCCGAAGTCGGAGAATACCAGCATCCGTGCATGTGGAAACTGCGCGTGTCAGTTGGGGAGTGTGTCGTTGACGTACTTCATGAGCGTTTCGTGGATGCGGCGGATGCGGCTTTCCTGATAGTTCGACAGGGTCTGAGCCCCCTTGGCGCTGGCGTGCATGCCTTCCTGCTGCCAGCGCATGATGGACGTGTCCTGGTCGAGTACCCGGCCGGAGAATTCGTTGATGCCTGGTGCGCTGGTGAACGATTCCTCCTCCTTCAAGCGGTAGGGTTCCGCCGGCTCCGGCCGCGCCGCATCCGGTGCCACCGGCCGGAAGCCCCAGGACACGAACAGGCAGCGGTCCGGATCGTTGCCCAGCGGCAGAAACTGCTGGATCTGCGGCAGTCCCGGCCCGCCGTAGAGAATGGTGTTGGGGAAGATGTTGTACTTCAGGGAGTCGATGCATTCGGCGTCGGAGAGATGCGACAGGTCGATGCCGTAGCGTTCGCTGAACTGCTTGCGCACCTGCTCGGCCATGGCAATGCGTGCGGTCTTGCCGGGCGTCACCTTGGCCTGTTTGCGGGTGGACGGATCGCCGAGGCCGGATCGGTCCAGCAGATCCTGCTCAGTCAGGCCCAGTTTCGAAGCCGGGCTCGACACCCCCAGCGGGCAGAGGTCGCGGCTGGTGTGGTCGCCGAAGATGTCGTGCTGCATGTTCCAGTCCCCCACCACGTGGGTCATTTCCGGGTGCACCAGCGGGGTGTGGTAGGCCTCCATGAAGCCCTCCAGCGCCACCTTCCAGTTGCACGCCAGCTCCTTCTCGATGATCTGGTAGGTGTGCCAGCCCTCGAAGCGCCAGTTCTCGAAGTGTTGGGGCATCACCTCCAGGTAGTCGATCAGGGGCCTGGCGCCGGCATCCATGTTGATGAACACGAAGCTGTTCCAGGTCTCCACACGGACCTCGGGGAGGCGGTTGGCTTCCCGGTCAAGATGGGGGAACTCCCAGTCGCAGGGCACGTGTTCCAGGCTGCCGTGAAGTGACCACGTCCAGCCGTGGAAGGGGCATTGCAGATCCCGCGAGAATCCCGTCGAGCCGCTGGGTTTGAGCTTGGTGCCTCGGTGCAGGCAGGAGTTGTGATAGGCCTTGAGCTCGGTGTCGCTGGCGCGAATCACGATGATGGAATGGCGGCCGATGTCGTAGACCCAGTAGTCTCCCACTTCGGCCAGATGCTCTTCCCGGCAGACGAACTGCCAGACCTTCGGCCACATCTTCTCCATCTCCAGGTCGAAGAAGGACTGGGAGATGAAGTGCTCGACGGGAATGTCTTCGACGCTCTGGGGCGGATTCGAACGCAGGGCGAGAACGTCCGGGACGGGCGTGCTGTCGCGCCCAATGATGTCCTGATAGGTGGGCCCGCCGTGGCCGGTGGGTACGCTGGGTGGCCGTGCCTGTTTCTGTGCCGTCATGATCCTCTCCCGAACCCTGGTTAGCACAACAGATGTTTTATAAAATAGCCTTCAACTGCAACTCTCGAAACCCACAGCTGGAGACGTCAGCCTGTGCCGAAGATCGTCGATCACGCAGCACGCCGCGCCGAGGTCATCGACGGTGCCTGCGATCTCATCGCCAGCCGGGGTATCTCCGGTTTCACCGTCCGGGAGCTGGCGCGGGCGGTGGATGCCAGCACCGGAGTGGTGAGCCATTACTTCCGCAGCAAGCAGGAGCTGCTCACCCTCACCTATGACGCCGTCAACGACCGCATCCGCAGTCGTGTCGAAGCTTGTCTGGCCCGGGATCCGACGGATGTCGAAGGTTCTCTCGCCGCCATGCTGCCCCAGGATGCAGCCGGCCTGCGGGACTGGCGCGTGCTCTTCGCCTACTGGGGCGCTTCTGTGGGTGACGAGCTGCTCAGCGGTGAACAGCAGCGCCGGGCCCGGCTGGCCCGCAAACGTATCCGCAGAACCCTGGAGCGGTTGGGCGAGCAGGGCCGGCTGGCAGCGGGAGTCGATCCGGCCGCCGAGGCCTACCGGCTGCTGGCCCTGACCCAGGGCGTCGCCACCCAGACCGTGTTCGATCCACAGAGCTGGCCCGCCCCGCGCCAGCGGCTGCTGCTCAGTGAGGCGGTGGCAGGCATCCTGGCCCAGGGTCCTGCGGCCGGTCAGTCAACTTTGAGGAGATCCGCGTCATGACCCACCCCGATCCCGCCATCGCTGCACTGCTTGACCGCGAGGCCATCCGCGACGTCCTGCATCGCTACTGCAGAGGCTGTGACCGGGCCGATGAAGACGCCCTGCGGTCCTGCTTCCATTCGGACGCCTCCCACCGTCATGGCGGCTTCGAGGGCAACTCCATGGACTTCATCGCAATCGCCCTGGACATCGTTCGCCCGCTGGCCATGTGCAAGCACATGCTCGGCAACATCACCATCGCGCTCGATGGCGACATCGCCCACAGCGAATGCCACTACTTCGCCTACCACCGGCGTCGCGACGGTGACTCCGGGGTCGAAGAGGACTACTTTTCCGGTGGCCGTTACCTCGACCGCCTCGAACGACGCGACGGTGTCTGGCGCATCAGCCGCCGCCTTGGGCTGCTCGACTTCGAGACCTTCACGGCGCCCACGGATCGCACCCTCTGGCAGGGCCCGGCCGCCTTGCGCAGCGGCCAATGGCCGGATGATCCGCTCTACACCGACTTTGCGGCATTAGTCGAACGTTGACCGGTGGCCCCGCACCCTGCGACATTCAAGCTCGAGGGTAGGGGCCCGGGTTCGAGCGGCGTCCTCATGAATGGGGCGCCACACCTCCCCGTGGGAGCGGATTCATCCGCGAAGCCCACCTCGGCCGCGGGCAGCTCCGTTCGTTTGCGGATGGCCGATCCCGGAGGAGTCCGCTCCCACAGGACTTTCGATTGCTCAGGAGAGCGCGCAATGCAGGATCTGGCCGGCAAAGTGGCTTTCATAACCGGTGGTGCCAGCGGCATCGGTCTCGCCATGGCCGATGCCTTTGCCGATAGCGGCATGAAACTCGTGATCGCGGACGTGGACACCGAGGCGCTCGCGGCGGTCGCGCAGCGCTTCCGCGGCCGCAATGTGCCCGTCCTCACCCTGGAACTCGACGTCACCGACCGCGTCGCCTTCGCGGCAGCTGCGGATCGGGCCTATGCCGAATTCGGTGCCGTGCACGTGCTCTGCAACAATGCCGGCGTCTATCGGGGTGGCACCCTGGATCGGGTCACTTACGAGGACTGGGACTGGGTCCTCGGCGTCAACGTGGGCGGCGTGGTCAATGGCATCCAGACCCTGCTCCCGCGCATGCGCGACCAAGGGGAAGGCGGACATATCGTCAACACCGCCTCCATGGCCGGCCTCAGCGCCGGCGCCGGGCTCGGCGTCTACAATGCCAGCAAATATGCGGTGGTGGGGCTGTCCGAAGCCCTGCGCGCCGACCTTGTGCCCCACGGCATCGGCGTCTCCGTGCTCTGTCCCGGCATGGTGCGCACCGGCATTCTCGAAAGCGAGCGCAACCGCCCGGCGGAGCGGGCGGCGGATGACCCCGCGGCCGAGCTGGCGGCGCGGGAGCACAACGCCTTCATGCAGGCCATGATGGCCAGCGGTATCGATGCCGACGACGTGGCCCGCGTCGTCCTCGAGGGCGTCCGTGAGAACCGCTTCTGGCTGCTGAGCCATCCCGAGATGAAACCCATGGTGGAGGCCCGCAGCGCGGAACTGCTGGCCGCCTTCGGCGAACCAGACCCACAGCGGCTGGCGACGTTGCAGCAGGTGCTTACCCGGCTGCAGCCTGGTTCGTAGCAAGCGTTGGAGAATGCGAGACGACCTGAGAGGGCAGAGACATGAAATTCGGCATCTTCTACGAACATCAGCTGCCCAAGCCCTGGAACGAGGGTGACGAACAGCGCCTCTACCAGGAGGCCCTCGATCAGGTGGAGCTGGCGGATCGCCTCGGCATCGACTACGCCTGGGAGGTGGAACACCACTTCCTGGAGGAGTATTCACACTCCTCTGCTCCCGAGGTGTTCCTGGCGGCCTGCTCCCAGCGTACGAAGAACATCCGCCTCGGCCAAGGTATTCGCCAGGTCATCCCCGGCTACAACCACCCGGCGCGCACGGCGGAAGTCATCGCCACGCTGGATCTGGTCTCCAATGGTCGCGTGGAGTTCGGTACCGGGGAATCCTCAGCCATCCTCGAACTCGGTGGCTTCGGCGTTCCCGTGGCCGAGAAGCGCGCCATCTATCTCGAAGCCACCGAGCAGATCTGCAACATGATGGCCATGGATCCCTATCCGGGCTTCGAGGGCCGGTACTTCTCCATGCCCTGCCGCAACGTGGTCCCCAAGCCGGTGCAGAAGCCTCATCCGCCCCTTTGGGTGGCCTGCTCTCAGCGCGACACCATCAGGATGGCGGCGCGATTGGGCATGGGTGCCCTCACCTTCGCCTTCGTGGATCCGCTGGAGGCGAAGGAGTGGGTGGAGGAGTACTACGCCATCATCAAGTCGGACGAGTGCGTGCCGATCGGCTGGAGCGTGAATCCCAACATCTGCATGGTGTCGAGTTTCTCCTGCCACCAGGATCGGGAGGAAGCCATTCGACGTGGCTTGAAGGGCTTCGAGTTCTTTGGCTACGCGCTCGGCAGTCTCTATGGCTTCGGCATCCACAAGCCCGGCCGGGTGGATCTCTGGTCCGAGTTCGAGGCCGTCTACGCCCAGCGCATGCAGGACAACCCCATCGAGATGGCCGAGGCCCTGACCGGAGGCCGGGGCGGCATTGGCACGCCGGACGACCTGCGGGAGCATTTGAAGAAATTCGAGCAGGCAGGTGTCGACCAGGTGACCTTCATCCAGCAGGCGGGCAACAACCGGCACCAACACATCTGCGAAGCGCTCGAACTGTTTGCGGGTGAGGTCATGCCAGAATTCAAGGCCCGGGCCGCCGAGCGCGAGGCGCGCAAGGCAGCGGAACTTGCGCCCTACATCGAGGCCGCGCTGGCGCGCAAACAGTACCTGCCCATGCCCCCGGATGACGCCCTCCCTGGCTTCGAGGCCCTTGGCCGCAAGATCACCGAGGAAAGCCGGATGGCGCCATCCCTCTACGAGAAACCGGCCACCGGAGGCGGCTGAAGGGCAGGTCGCACCGCGCGTCGCCCTGTGGGAGCGTCCCAATCGCGCAGCGATTGGACCGATGGCGAGGCGCTCTGCCGGAGCGGATACCGTTGCCTTCGCTGTACGTCATGCAGATCGGCGCATTTCGCTGTGCGAAATAGC
>JAFIFL010000114.1 GCA_020832055.1 Gammaproteobacteria bacterium | reverse complement strand
ACGCCCTGGAGGCCCGCCGGAGGGTCAAGGAGCAGCTCAAACGCATCGGAGGCATGGAGTTTTTCGACGTTCACCTGAGCTACATCGACCTCGAGACTAACGAGGAAACGATTGTGCGGGTGAAGGAGCAGGGCGGCGACTCGCTGATTCCGGACGATCCGCTCAATCCAGGTTCCCTTTACACCGTCGCCCGCGGCAGTGGCGGCCAGCTCGGGCTCTATCGCATCGAAACCCAGGTCACCGCTGGTAACGGGCAGGTGAAGCTCTCTGGTCTTGGTTCAAGCTCAGCTGCCAAGGAGGCAGTCAAGGTTGGTTTCGACTACTTCCGTGCCAACGCCGCACAGGTGCAGGCTTCTCTGAAGGTTGGCGATCACGACTACCACCTCCATGTCGTGGAGGCTCACAACACCGGGCCGGCTACGACGCTCTCGCTTGCTGCCTTCGTTGCCCTTTGCTCTGCACTGGTCGGGAAGGCGTTAGAGCCTCGCATGGTGGTGCTCGGGACCATGAGCCTCGGAGGTAGCCTGATCCCCGTCGAGAATCTGGCAGAGTCGCTGCAGGTAGCCGCTGAAGCGGGCGCCAAACGGGTATTGCTCCCGATGTCGAGCGTGGGAGATATCCCGACGATCCCAGGGGAGTTGTTCGCGAAGTTTCAGACGGGCTTCTATGCGGACCCGAAGGATGCGGTCTTCAAAGCCTTGGGGGTTCAATAGCATTTGAATTGGCGCCGGTTGAGTGTGATCGATCGAATCGATGGTGTGTTGATCATGCTCAGGTCCACTCAAGGCGACCCAAGAAGTCGCAAGGCGATCACCCCAGACTCAAGAATACTGCGGCTCCTTGCAGCAGGCTTCCCATGGCAATCAACGCGAAGCCGAGCCGGTTCATGCTCGTGAAAGTCTTCTCCAATTGATCAGCCAATCTCTGTAGTTCCTCGTGGGGTAGTGTTTCGCCAGGATCCGTGTCGTCACCTTGCGAAACCGTGTAAATCTGCCATGGCGTTATTGTTGCGCCTGGAACTTCCCTTCTTGGATTGGCGTTGGACCAGAGAATGGCCGCGCCGAGGAAGGCAAAAATGAGACCAGCGAGTGCGAGCCAAGGGTAGAAGGGAGCGCCTTGAGTGCCGACATTGGCCGGCCCCTCGACACCGAAGAGTGCAGTTGCGGCGCTCCAGGCGCCGAAGGAGAAAAGCCCTATGGATCCGAGAACGAACGCAATCGCCAGGTAGAGGAACACCGTGTGCCGCTCGGATGCGCTGAATGCCGTCTCTTGGTACAGCTGAAGCTGGGTCAGGTAGGCACAGGCGTGAGCGAGCCCTGACGAGGCCACTCCCGCCACGAAGCACAGCATCGCGGTTTTGATGTTGAGCATCGAGCTGTCGGCACTGCCCAGATCGCCTACTAAAGCAAGCAGCGCCACCGCAGCGCCGCCGTTCACAACCGCTCCAAATTTCAGAGCACCTTGCGATAGCTCGATCATGCTCTTGTAGGTCTCTTCCGAGTGCCAGTCACTCATGCGGTTGTCTCTGAAGCCTTTAAATCGAGTGATGTGCGATCCCTGGGATTATTCATTCGACGGGTCGGCCCCAGGGGGATCGAGCCTGAGCGAGCCTTGTGCATCTTCTGGCGGCACATCGAGGTCGGCCACGCCAAGCGCTTCCAGACCGGCCTGCTTAGCGAACGCGTGGAGAGAAGAATCTCCAGAATAGATCCTCGTCTCCCGGGCGACTTTAGCGATTGCAACAATCTGACGGTCGATCTTCACCTGCTGCCAGGGTGCATCGACGCCTGACTTCTTGTCACCCTTCGAGATAGCTTCGCGGGTCAGGGCTGCGAGTTCCACGGCCGCGAGCACACCAAATTCAACGATCTGAAACACACCTTGGTTCTGGAGGTAGTGGAGGCGTTCGGCTCCCGCCTCGTCAGCGCGCACCAAGTATTCGCTGAGAGCGGGCGCCGGAATGATTATCTTCTCGTTCGACCGCTCAAGCTGTGAGACAAGATGCTCTATGCGTTCCCTAAAGTAGGTAATGGGCGCCCCGGTTTCCGGGTCCTGTGGCGTGTTCGCATCAGGATCGAACAGGTAGACTAAGAAGGCTGCGTCGAAGACCGCCATCAGTGTCGTCGGTCGTCGGGAGCGCCTCGCAAGTCCTGCAGCAGGGCGGTCGGATCATCAACATCGCTCCATCCACTCCCTTGGATCGAGCGTACATGTTCGAGCACTTCCAGGAGCGGGACATCTTCGAGGACATCGAACTGATCAACTCTGAAGCGTTCTAGCTGCCATTGGCCCTCCTCGTCACGGCGCCAGCTACCAGCACCATGCAACCTAACGACCTTCCTGTAGAGGTAGGGTGCGATCTCCGTTGCCTGGTCACGCGTTAGATTGATTCCCGAGTAGGTCTGAGTCCTATCCTCAATAATCAAGTGAGCCGTCTTGTCTTGGCCGCCGACGCGCACCGGCACCCCCTCAAGCGTGCCGTACTGGCGAACCAAGCCGTAGTCGACGGGCTGAGGTCGGTCTATCCCCGGGAATGACAGGACAAGGGCTTCGGATGCTTCATCTGGGTAAGCGGTCAAGCTCCCGATGGCGTTGTCATCCGCCAGCCGCCTATCGAGTTGAGAGAAGATCCTGCGCAGGTCAGCCGGGGCATCTCCCCGCTCTATTGAGGTCACGCGGTGGCTCACCTTGGGAATCGCAGGCTCATCGATAGCCGCGACAAGCACAGTGCTGCCTTCCTCTAGGCGGTCGAAGTGAACGCTTGAAGGTTCGCCGAGTAGCGCCGCCAGATCCGCCATGTACTCGGACAGGCGCTGCATGGGGATCGTCTGGGGCTTGTATGATCCTTGGATCTTCAGCTTATAAATCAGATGTTTAGGCATGTCCAGGGCTCCCTTAATCTCCAGTATTGCATGAGATACGGGTTCCACAAAGACTATAGTTAAGGTCTGCACCAATCAGTCTGCATTAGCGCGGATAATAGACGGCCCCAAAAGGGTGGCCTGCGGGTGGTGTCAAAATCCGGCATCCTGGCCGGCTGTGCAGACAAGCTCAGACAGCCAGCGCCATTCGCCGGGCACTCTGCGTTTCCGATCCCCTCGGCTCCTGCTCGTTTCGGCTCTCTTTCCTTGTGCGAGCTTGCGTAGCCAGCACGGTCAGAAAATCCAGTGAAGAATCAACCAGTAGACCGGCCAGATCGAGGCGAGGAAGAAATTGATCGGGATCACGATGACCCAGTTCCACCAGTTGTACTGGAAGCCATCGAAGAACATGAGATAGACGAGGGTGGCAATCCAGCCGCCCGCGTAGATCGAACCGGCTACTGTCTCAGCCTTGCTCATGCGGCCCTCGCTGCGGCTTAGCCGCGCTCAGTCTAACAGCCCTTTGTCCGCTCAAGCTCGGGAAGCCTTGCTGATCATCGTCTGTCTGGCGGCATGCTCTGGGGATCCGGTTGCCAAGCACTCCAGCGGTCGATCTCCGCCACCTGCGCCGTTGCGAGTCTGAGCAGGTGGCGGCTAACTGGTCGGCAAGTGACGATCCGGATATGGCTTGGCTCCTGTTGGAGCCGCCGAAGTGTCTACTGAAACCGTCTACTGTTGGCTTCAGTCCCCGAGGTCGCGACATTGTGAAGTGGTCGGGCCCCCGTGTTCTCTGGTGCCGGAGGTGGGACTTGAACCCACACCCTCTTGCGAGGACCGGATTTTGAGTCCGGCGCGTCTACCAATTCCACCACTCCGGCGCGGAGGCGGAGCATAGCGGCAGGGGCCCCCGGGCTCAATCCCGATCTCGATGGCCGCCGGGAAATCTGATACCTACTGGACGCTGGCGCCGCGCTGGTATCTCATGGCGGCCTTCCATGGGCGCAGACCGACACAGCGCCCGCTGAGTGCACGCAAGGGAGAGAGTTGATGCTTCGAGGCAGGGCCGAGGTGCGGTTGCTGGGAACGGCCATCCTGGTGGCGATGCTGGCCATAGGCTGTGGTGGCGGTAACGACGGTACCCTGGTCGAGCGCTCCACGGTAGCCATCCGTGGCGTGGTCGATGATGGTACGCCGACGTCGCCGGTGGCCAATGCGCGCTGTCGGGTGCTCGATCTCGACGGGCGGGTGCTGCATTCCGCCACCGCCAACGCCCAGGGCGAGTTCGTGCTGCTTGCCGATCCGGGCGTGCGCGGCGTGATCGGCTGTGCGCCGCCCAACCAGGCAGCGCTGGAACTGCGTGCCTTCTTCAGCACTGTCGGTCTGTCCGAGGGCGGCGACCTGACCGGGCAGCTGGTGCTGCCAGCCTCGACTGTGGTGGCGCGTCTGGTGGCCCAGGAGTTCAGCGATGGGGCCGTCACGGATCCCGGGGCGCGACGGGACCAGCTGATGGACGCCATCGAGACCGATGCCGATCTCGGTCTGCTCACGGCCACGGCCACGCTGCTGTTCAATGCCCTGCGCGGTGGCGCCAATGCGGATTTCGAAGCCCTGTTCATGGACCTCGTGGACGACAGCGTCCTCGATGCCGCGGCCTTCGAGTCCCTGGCCGAAGGGATCAATGATGCCGTAGCGGAACTCGAGGCCGAGTTCGGACGCAGCCTGCGGGCCGCCTTCCTGGCCCGATTTCCGCCCTTCGATCTGAGCGTGCTGCACCACTCCGGCGGCGCCGGCGCACTGTTCCATGCCGGTCCGGGACTCGAGAACTTCGGCGGCGTGGCGCGCTTTGCCGCGGTGGTGGACGATACCCGTTTCGCGGCGGAGACATTCGGCCCGAGCCTGCTGCTGTCCGGCGGCGATCAGACCACGCCGGGCCTCATCAGGCAGGCCAGCATCGATCGCCAGAACGGTGATTTCGAGGCTGATGCCATGTCGCGGCTGGGCTATGCCGGCATGGGTATCGGGCCGCGTGATCTGGCCCTCAGTCCGGTAGGTCTCGCGAGTTTTCTCGCCGCGTTCGCCCCAGTCGTGCCCATGATCACCTCCACGGTAGACCTTTCCGGCGAACAGAATCTGCTGGCGCCCATTGCCACCGATCGGCTGCCGCCGGTGAGGGTGCTGGAGGTCGGCGGTCGCCGGGTGGGCCTGGTGTCAGCGACTCGCCCGGACATGCGTACCGTCTCCAGCCCGCGCGGGCTGGCCTTTGCACCGGCTGCCGAACTCGTCGACGTGGTTCAGTCCCAGGTCGATGCGGTTACCGCAGCGGGGGCCCGGGTGGTGATCCTGCTCTCTCATCAGGCGGATCTCGAAGCGGATCGGGCGCTGACAGAGCAGCTGCGAGACGTGGATGTGGTCATCGCCGCCGGCGGCCACAGCCTGCTCGCCAATCAGGACGATCTGCTCATCCCCGGGGATGAGGATCGGGTGGTCGGGAGCTATCCGCAGTGGGCGACGGATCTCGACGGCGTGGAAGTGCCGCTGGTCAGCACGGCCGGTGCGTATCGCTATCTCGGTCGCCTCGATGTGTCGCTGGATCCGCTCGGGTTGCTGCTCGGGATCGATGAGCAGAATTCCGGCCCGATCCGGGTGGCCGGTTCCGGTACCCCGGATGGCGTGGTAGCCGATGCCGATATGCAGGCGGCAGTCCTCGAGCCGCTGCAGGCTGCCATCGATACCTTGCGGCAGAACGAGGCCGCGCAGGTGCAGGTGGCGCTGGATGCCAGGGCCGAGAATCTGCGCGCGCGGGAGACGAACTTCGGTGATCTGGTGGCGGACGCGGCGCTGGCGCTGGCCCGGTCCCAGGCGCAGGCCTTCAATGCGGGCAATGCCTCCGCGGCGGTGGTGGATGCGGGGGCGGTGCTCGTCAATGAAGTGCTGGCGGATGGCTCGGTCATCCGGCGCGCGGATGCCTACGATCTGCTCGACGCGAGCCGCACGCTGACGCTGATGACCAGCGTCAGCGCCACCCAGCTCAAGCAGCTGTTGGAGTGGTCCTTCGCCAATGTCGGTGGCCCCGAGTTTCTGCAGATCACGGGACTGCGGGTGGAGTGGGATCCCAATGGCACTGCGCAGGTGCTCAATGAAGAGGGCGAGGTGGTGACGCCCGGAACCCGGGTGCGGCAGTTGCGCATCACCGGGGGTGCCGTGCTGGTGGAGGATGGTGTCGTGCGCGAGAACGCACCGAACGTGGGGCTGGTGAGCACCGACCGTCTGGCCCAGGGCCTGCTCGGCAATCCCATCGTCGGTGCGAACCGGATCAATCTCGGTATCTCGCTGCCCCAGGCCCTCGATCGCTTCCTGGTCGAAGCGCTGCAGCGGCGGGTGCGCTCCAACGACTTCCCGGCGGACGGCCGCGGACGGATCACCCGTGTCGGCGGTGGTTGATCCGCACCGGGGACTGAGCTCGATGCAACGCAAGGACTTTCACTTCGATCTGCCCGAGGCGCTGATTGCCCAGGCGCCGCTGGCGGATCGCAGTGCCAGCCGCCTGCTGCTGCTCGATGGCGCCAGCGGGGCGACCAGCCATGGAGAGTTCCGCAACCTCACCGCTCAGCTGCGCCCGGGTGATCTGCTGGTGTGCAACGACACCCGGGTGATTCCGGCACGCCTCTACGGCCGCAAGGATACCGGGGGCGAGGTGGAAGTCCTCGTCGAGCGCGTTCTGACAGGGGGGGAAGTGCTGGCCCAGGTCCGTGCCAGCAAGCGTCCGAAGTCGGGTCGGACGTTGCTGTTCGACGACGCTGCGGGCCGTACGGTGAGGGCGCAGGTCCTGACCGAGGAGGAGGGCGGATTCTTGCGTCTGGCCTTCGCCGATGACGAGCAGGTGGCGACCCTGCTCGAAGGCGTCGGCCACATGCCTTTGCCGCCCTACATCCGTCGGCCTGACTCAGCCACCGACCGCGAGCGCTACCAGACGGTCTACGCCCGTCGCCCCGGCGCGGTGGCGGCGCCCACCGCGGGGCTGCACTTCACGCCGGAACTGCTCGCGCAACTTGCAGCAAAGGGGGTGGAGCAGACCTATGTCACCCTGCACGTGGGGGCGGGAACCTTCCAGCCCATGCGGGTCGACCGCATCGAGGAGCACCGCATGCACAGCGAGCGCCTCGAGGTCAGCGAGGAGGCGGCGGCGGCCATAGCCGCCTGCCGCCAGCGCGGTGGCCGGGTCGTCGCGGTGGGCACCACCGTGGTCCGCACGCTGGAATCGGCAGCCGATGCAGCCGGCTGCGTGACGCCAGCCATGATGGAGACGGAGATCTTCATCCGGCCGGGATACCGCTTCCGGGTGGTGGACGGGCTGGTCACCAATTTCCATCTGCCCGAATCCACACTGCTCATGCTGGTCTCGGCCTTCGCCGGCCGGGAGCATGTGCTCGCGGCCTATGCCGAGGCGGTGGCGCAGCGCTACCGCTTCTTTTCCTACGGAGATGCCATGCTGCTTTGGCCCGATCCTGCGGCCCTGGAGCCCCGTCCCTGATGCCCTCCGAACAGATGCGCTTCGAACTGATCACCACCGACGCCGGGGCCCGTCGCGGGCGCCTCGACTTTCCCCGCGGGAGCGTGCAGACGCCGGCCTTCATGCCGGTGGGCACCTATGGCACCGTGAAGGGTATGACGCCGCGTGATCTCGAGGCGGTCGGTGCCGAGATCGTTCTCGGCAACACCTTTCATCTGATGCTGCGGCCGGGATCGGAACTGATTGCCCGGCTCGGGGACCTGCATGCGTTCATGGGGTGGTCGCGTCCCATCCTCACCGATTCCGGCGGCTTCCAGGTCTGGAGTCTCGGCGAACTGCGCAAAGTCCGGGAGGAGGGTGTGGAGTTCCGCTCTCCCATCGACGGCAGCAAGGTGTTCCTGTCCCCGGAGCGTTCCATGGCAGTGCAGCGGGAACTCGGTTCGGACATCGTCATGATCTTCGACGAGTGCACGCCCTATCCGGCGGAGGCGGCCGCGGTGCGCACGTCCATGGAGCTGTCCCTGCGCTGGGCGGAGCGGTCGAAGGCCGCCCACGGCGACTCCTCCTCGGCCCTGTTCGGCATTGTCCAGGGGGGCATGCACGAGGATCTCCGGGCGGAGTCCTTGGCCGGGCTCGCGGCCATCGGCTTCGACGGTTATGCCATCGGGGGCTTGTCAGTCGGAGAACCCCAGGCCGAGATGCTCGCCGTGCTCGATGGGCTGACGCCGCGGATGCCGGCCCAGGCGCCCCGCTACCTGATGGGGGTGGGTGCGCCCTGGGACATCGTCGAGGCCGTGGCCCGGGGGGTGGACATGTTCGACTGCGTGATGCCCACCCGCAACGCCCGCAATGGCCACCTGTTCACCTCACAGGGTGTGATCCGGATCCGCAACGCGCGTTTCCGGGATGATCCTGAGCCGGTGGATGCGAACTGTGACTGCTACACCTGTTCGAACTTCTCCCGGGCCTATCTGCATCACCTCGATCGCTGCAACGAGATGCTCGGGGCGCACCTCAACACCCTGCACAATCTGCATTACTATCAGACGTTGATGGCTGGTTTGCGCGGCGCCATCGAGTCGGGTACATTCGCGGCCTTCGTTTCGGGGCTGTACGCCGCGTGGGGTGGCCCGCGCGGTGGCCCCGGGCACTTTCCCGGGAGTGATACATGAGCGTGTTCTTCGCCCAGGCCTGGGCGCAGGAGGCAGGCGGTGGGGGCGGCGGCGCAGGCTGGCTCGAATTCCTGCCCCTCATTCTGCTGTTCGTCATCTTTTATTTTTTCCTGATTCGCCCCCAGCTCAAGCGCTCCAAGGAGCATCGGGCACTGATCTCGGCACTCGATACGGGTGACGAAGTGGTGACCAGTGGTGGCGTGGTTGGCCTGATCACCAAGGTCGAGGACGATTTCGTGCGCTGCCAGGTGGCCAAGGGCATCGAAATCCGGGTTCAGCGTGCCGCGGTGGTGGCGACGCTGCCGAAGGGTACGCTCGAGAAGCTCGACTCCGGATCCAACTGATGGCACGCAGCCGCGGCAGCTCCCCGGGCGCGGGCGCGCCGCCCGGGCTTGTCACGCTCGGGGGCGCCCGGCCGCGGGGCAGTACTGCCAACCTCAATGCCTTTCCGCTCTGGCGCTATCTGGTGGTGCTGGTGGTGGTTCTGCTTGGCTGTCTGTACGCGGCGCCCAATCTTTACCCGCCGGACTATGCGGTGCAGATTTCCGGGCGTGGCGATTCGCCGGCAGTTCCGGAGCGTGTGGTGGCGCTGGCGGAACAGGCGGCGGTGGGCGCGGGCCTCGAACCCACCGGGGTCGCCATCGAGAACGGTCAGGCAGTCCTGCGCTTTCGCGACAACGAAACCCAGATCCGCGCCCAGGAGATCATCCGCCAGCACTTCGTTGCCGACGGCATCGGCGATGACTACATCATTGCCCTGAATCTCGCTTCCACCACGCCTGCCTGGCTCGAAGGTATCGGCGGGGCGCGCATGAACTATGGTCTCGACCTGTCCGGCGGTGTCCATTTCCTGCTCGAAGTGGACATGGAAACCGCCGTCCGGGATCGGCTCAACGGCTTCGAGGAAGAAGTCCGGACCGTCTTCCGCAACGAGCGGCTGCGGTACCTGCGGCCCATCGACACCCGCCTCGAACCGCCTGAGATCCGGATCCGCTTCCGCGACGAGGCGGACCGGGATGCCGGTCGGGCGGCACTGGCCGATCGGGTACGGGAGTTCGATCTTTCGAGCGAAGCCGTCGACGGTGATCCGGCCCTGGTCATGCGTCTGCGCGCCGACGTCGTCAGCGAGATCGAAGACTACGCCATCTCCCAGAACCTCATCAGTCTGCGCAACCGGGTCAATGAACTCGGGGTGTCCGAGCCGCTGGTGCAGCGTATGGGCCGCAATCGCATCGTCATCGATCTGCCGGGGATCCAGGATTCCTCCCGGGCCAAGGACATCATCGGCCGGGTGGCGAACCTGGAGTTCCGGTTGGTGGCCAGCGCCGACCATCCCCGCAGTGAGGTGGAGACCTTCGCCTATCAGGGGCGGGACGTGGATCTGCAGCGCGCCGTCATTGCCACGGGTGATCGGGTGGGCAACGCCACCGCGAGCATCGATCCGGAAACCAGCATGCCCCAGGTGAACATCACGCTGGACGGCCGCGGTGGGGAGAGCATGCATGCGGCCACCCGTCACAATATCGGTCGGCAGATGGCCATCCTGTTCCGGGAAACCCTGACCCGTTCCTCCTACGAGGAAGTGGACGGCGAGCTGGTGCTGCGGCAGATCCCTTACGAAGAGCAGCGCCTGATCAGCGTCGCCACCATTCAGGCGGCTCTGGGCAACCGCTTCCGCATTACCGGATTGTCCCAGAGCGAAGCGCGCGATCTGTCGCTGCTGCTGCGGGCCGGGGCGCTGGCTGCGCCCATGTACATCGTCGAGGAGCGCACTGTGGGCGCCTCGCTGGGTGAGCAGAATATCCGCGCCGGATTCATCTCGGTCGCCATCGGCTTTGCCCTGGTGATGACCTTCATGATGGTCTACTACAAGCTGTTCGGGCTGGCGGCGAACATCGCCCTGGCGGTGAATCTGGTGCTGCTGATTGCCGTGATGTCCCTGCTCGGGGCCACGCTCACGCTACCGGGTATTGCCGGCATCGTGCTCACGGTCGGCATGGCGGTGGACGCCAACGTGCTGATCTTCTCGCGCATTCGCGAAGAGTTGCAGTATCGAAGTCCCCAGGCGGCCATATCGGCCGGCTTCGACCGGGCCTTCGTGGCCATTCTGGATGCCAACATCACAACGCTGATCGTGGCCGTGATCCTCTACGCCATCGGCAGTGGCCCGGTGCGCGGTTTTGCGGTGACGCTGTCCATCGGCATCTGTACGTCGCTGTTCGCAGCCCTGATGGTGACCCGGGCCTTGGTCAATCTCATGTATGGCGGACGCAATATCCGTCAGCTGGCGATCTGAGGAGCCCGTAAGTGAGCGAATCCGATCTGGACATTGATCGCCGCAACGTCGAGAAGCGCCAGACCTTCTGGGAGTTCGAACTCGCCCTCGATTTCATGCGCTGGCGCAAGGTCGCTGCCATCGCATCCGGTGTGGCCGTGGTGGCATCCATCCTGCTGCTGATCTTCAAGGGCCTGAGCTTCGGTCTCGATTTCACCGGCGGCACGCTGGTGGAAGTGCAGTTCCCCGATGCCGTCGATCCCCAGGAAATTCGGGTCGAACTGCAGGACCTCGGCTACGAGAATCTGGTGGTCCAGAACTTTGGCACGCCGCGGGACATCCTGGTGCGGGTGCCGCCGGACGTGGTGGGGGATACCGCTACCGTGGGGGATGAGCTGCTGCAGCAACTGCGCAGCGTCTATGGCGCCGACGTCACCCTGCGGCGTTCCGAGTTCGTGGGTCCGACGGTGGGCGAGGAACTCCGCGAGCAGGGCGGACTGGCCATGCTGGCGGCGCTGGTTCTGGTGATGATCTACATCCTGTTCCGCTTCAGCGGCAAGTTCGCCATCGGCGCGGTGGTGGCACTGGCCCACGACGTCATCATCGTCATGGGCGCGTTCGTGCTGTTCCAGTGGAGTTTCGATCTGCCATCACTGGCGGCGGTGTTGGCCGTCATCGGCTACTCGCTGAACGACACCATCGTCATCTCCGATCGCATCCGGGAGGAATTCAGGCGCCTGCGGCGGGAGACGCCGCTGGAAGTGCTCAACATCGCCCTGAACAAGACCTTGGGCCGTACCCTGGTGACGTCGTTGACCAC
Organism: Gammaproteobacteria bacterium; assembly: GCA_020832055.1. Taxonomy (GTDB): domain Bacteria; phylum Pseudomonadota; class Gammaproteobacteria; order Pseudomonadales; family Azotimanducaceae; genus SLTB01. Next base: position 2,085 of record JAFIFL010000114.1, on the reverse strand, counting down.
CATCCTGGTGCTGGCGGTGCTGTTCATCTTCGGTGGGCAGACCGTGGAAGGGTTCTCGGAGGCGCTGATCGTCGGGGTCCTCGTCGGGACCTATTCGTCCATCTACGTGGCCGCGAACACGCTGCTGGCGCTCGGCATCAGCCGTGAGGATCTGCTGGTGCCGGTGAAGGAAGGCGCCGATCAGGAAGGCATTCAGCCCTGATGCCGGCGCCTGCAGCTCAGGCGGAACCTCGTTCCGGCCGCATCGACGGCACCACATTGGGGGCGATGGTCTGAAGGATGGCCTTGAAGCACTTGGGGTTGCCCGCCACGATGCTGCCGCCGCTCAGGTAGTGCATGTCGCCCGTGAAGTCCGCCACCAGGCCGCCGGCTTCGGTGACCAGCAGTGCTCCCGCGGCCACGTCCCAGGGCTTCAGTCCCGATTCGAAGAAGCCATCGAGGCGTCCGGCTGCCACGTAGGCGAGATCGAGCGCGGCGGCGCCTGATCGACGCACGCTGCCTGCACGACGGGTGACGGTTTCGAGCATGCTCATGTAGGGCGTCAGGTGCGCCTCGACCTCGCCCGGAGGGAGGCCGGTGCCGATCAGGGCGCCGTCGAGGTGCGCGCGCTTGCTGACCCGGATGCGGCGATCGTTGAGCTGGGCGCCGTGGCCGCGGGAGGCAATGAATGACTCGTCACGCAGGGGATCGAGGATCACTGCGTGTTCGAGCCTGCCACGCACGCGACAGGCGATGGATACGCAGAAGTGTGGGATGCCGTGCAGGAAGTTGGTGGTGCCGTCCAGGGGATCGATGATCCAGGTGTGGTCGGCGCCGGCAGCGCCGATCAGGCCCGATTCCTCGCATAGGAAGGCGTGGTCGGGATAGGACTTTGAGAGGATGTCGACGATGGCCTTTTCGGCCGCGCGGTCGACGTCGGACACCAGGTCGTTCTTGCGCTTCTCCTGAATATCCAGGGTGTCGACGCGATCGAGGGCACGAACGATGATCTGCCCGGCGCGCCGGGCTGCGCGCAGGGCGATGTTGGCCATGGGCTGCACGGCGGGTCTCCATGGTTGGAGGCGGGTCGAAAACGGCCGGCCTGGAACGGCTGCGAAGGTTACCAGAAGTCCAGGGCGTATGGAGAAGCAACCGTGATGGAGAATGGAAAGTGACGAACGCGACGGATGCCCCCGGGCTCGCCCCGGAGATTGCCGAGCGCATCCGCATGGTGATGGTGGAGCCGACCCATCCTGGCAACATCGGTGCGGCGGCCCGGGCCATGAAGAACATGGGCCTGAAGCAGTTGGTGCTGGTGAATCCACTGAAGTTTCCCGACAACGAGGCGCGCTTCCGCTCGGCCTCGGCGGTGGACGTGGTGGACGCGGCGCGGGTCGTGCCGACCCTGGCAGATGCGATCGACGACTGCACGCTGGTGATTGGCGCCTCGGCCCGCAGTCGGCGCGTGCCCTGGCCGCTGGTGGATGCGCGGGCGGCGGCAGCGGCAGCCTTGAAGGAAGTGCCCCAGGGGGAGGTGGCCTTCCTGTTCGGCCGTGAATCCAGTGGCCTCACCAATGACGAACTGGCTCGCTGCCAGCTGCACCTGCACATTCCCAGTGATCCGGCCTATACCTCGTTGAACGTGGCCATGGCCATGCAGATCGTCGCCTACGAGATCCGCCAGGGCTGGCTGGATGCGGGCGGACTGCTGCCGGAGCCGGACTGGGACAAGCCCTGGGCCGACACCCGGGCCGTGGAAGGCATGCTCACGCATCTGTCCGACGTCCTCGACATGCTGCAGTTCTACGATCAGCGCGAGCCCGGACAGGTGATGCTGCGCATGCGGCGGCTGTTCTTCCGCACCCGCCTCGATCAGGTGGAGGTCAACATCCTGCGCGGCCTGCTCACGAACATGGAGCGGCGCGCGGGGCAGCAGGGCAGAGGCGCGCGGGACCGGGAAGCAGAGTAACGCCCACAGCTGGCGCGTCGAGCTCTCTTGTTGTGGGAAGGCCCCAATCGCGCAGCGATTGGGCCGATCTCGATGCGCGCTGCCGCGGTGAGGACGCTGCCTTCGCTGGATGTCCTGCAGATCGGCGCATTTCGCTG
>JAFIFL010000113.1 GCA_020832055.1 Gammaproteobacteria bacterium | reverse complement strand
CGCCCTTGTGGGAGACTGCTATCGCGAAGCGATGCAGCGATTGGCAGGACATCCAACGAAGCCAGCGGGCCTGGCTGCCTTGCGCGACAACAGCATCTGGGCAGCCAAGTCCGCAGGGAAGTAGACTGTAGAACTTGATCGGGGGATCGGGGCACGAGCTTGGACGCTACCACCTGCCTGAACTGCGGCACCGCGCTTCAGGGCGAGCATTGCCATCAGTGCGGACAGCCCGTAAAGGGCCTCGTGCGGCCCTTGAAAAGCATCGTTCACGATTTTCTCGACACCGTCTTCGAGTACGACTCCCGGATCTGGCGCACGCTGGTACCGCTGTATCTGCTGCCAGGTCGCATCACCCGTGACTACCTCGAAGGCCGGCGCATGCGCTACGTGCTGCCGTTCCGGCTGTTCTTCGTGATCACAGTGGTGACGTTCCTGGTCCTGCAGTGGAATCTCGGGGATCGCCCCTTCGACATCGGCGGCGTCACGCCGCTGCAGCAGACCGAGAGCATCGAGGAACTCGAGCAGGAATACGAACGCATGCGGGACGATCTCCGGAGCACCCGCGAGGAACTCGAGGCCGATCCCCAGCGTGCCTATGGCGTATCGGGCGTCATCGTGGCCGAGCGCAGCGTCGAGCGGGCCTACGAACGGCGTCGGGATTGGCTCCTGGAACGGGACGCAGCCGTCGCCGAAGGCCGCCCACCCCCGACGCCACCGAGCCGGAGCAGCCTGGAACTTTCGCCGGAGGACTGGCTGTTCGACGCTGACGGCATCAGTCAGCTGCCAGGCTGGTTTCCAGCAGCCGCTGCCGCGAAACTCGAAGCCTGGATCGAGCGCGGCACCCGCAACATCGCCCGCCTCGAAGAGGAACCCGACCGTCTCATCCGGCGCTTTTTCGGCCTGCTGCCGCCGGTGCTGTTCGTTCTGATGCCGGTGTTCGCCCTGCTGCTGAAGTTCTTCTATCTGTTTCACGGCAGGCTCTACATGGAGCACGTCGTGTTCGGCCTCCATGCTCACAGCTTCCTGGGCCTGGCGGTGCTGATGGGGTTCGCCCTGCAGGGACTGCATGGTTGGGTCGCTGACGGCTGGTGGGTGCTGCAGTCGACCATGGGCTGGCTGAGCACAGCAGCGTGGTGGTGGATTCCGATCTACCTGCTGCTCATGCAGCGGCATGTCTACGGCCAGGGCTGGGCCATGACCATCTTCAAGTTTCTCTGCATCGGCCTCGCCTACAGCATCGTGCTGATCGTCGCCACGGTGGTCGCGGTCGTCATCAGCGTCGTGACCGCCTGAACTTCAGTCCCAGAGCGTCAGGCCATCAGCGATCGCAGCCAAGAGCCGCCCGGCCACCAGCAGGATCGAGCCATGACGATGCCTCGCGCTCACCCGCCAGCCACTGCAGCAGATCCTTGCGCGTCGTCGCCGCGCCACTGTAGCGCGTGAGCATGTGGTAACCCTGGGGATAGACGCGCACCTGCCAGCGACCGGCAGGTGCCGTTGCGAGCAACCGGTCAAACAGCTTGCAGACCGCGCGTACCGGCACCAGATCATCCTGCTTCCCATACAGCAGCAGGATGTCGCCCTGAACCTTCGGCGCAGCCGCCAGGGCCGCCTCCATGAGATCGGCCAATCCGGCCACCGCCGCCACCGTCGGGTGATCCAGCACCAAGGGATCGGCACGCAGGGCCGCCATGACCTCGGACTGATCCGTCGGGCGGTAGCCCAATGCCTGCCCCAGTTCCACCGACAATGGCAGTCCGGGGACCAGTCGCTCCGCCAGCCACAGGGCGAGCCGCTGGTGGCCAGGCATCACGGCCTCGCCCACCACCGCCGGCGACACCAGCAGGGTGCCGTCCACGTCCGGTGCATCGGCGTCCGCCATGGCCAGCATGGCCACCGCCCCCCCCATGCTCTTGCCGAGCAGATAGAGGGGCAGTTCGGCATGACGCTCCCGGATCAGCTCCAGGGCAAGGCGCGCATCCGCGGCCAGAACCTCTTCCCCGGCCCACCTTCCTACATACTCGGACTGCCCGAAACCACGCTGATCGTAGGCGTAGAGCAGAATTCCGGCCTCATTCAGGCTGTCACTGAGGGCTGCAAAAGCCCCGCCGTGATCGTTGAATCCATGCAGGGCGAGGATGACGGCCTTCGGGGGCTCCGTCGGCGCCCACCTGTGCATGCGCAGTTCGCTGCCATCCGCGGTGACGAATGCCCGTCCCGAAAGCTCGCCGGGCCTGACAGGATCACCCACGGGCACGGCCATACTGCGACACGCCATCATCAACGGCAGCAGGCCCCATAGCCAGATCCTCCACACGTTCACTGCGCCAGCTTCAGACCGACCCGGACGGGCCGCCCCTGTTCCACTTCACGAACCGTCAATCGGCTGCCGCCAAGACTGACGCGATCACCGACGACCACCCTGTCGCCGAGGCGGGCACGAATGACTTCCTCGAGATTCTGGCCCCGCTCCCGCGGATGCAGCTCGATGCCGTAAAGCGCAGCCACATCGTCAGCAGGTGCTTCCGCCGACAGCACGAACTCGCCGAAGAAGGCCTGAGCCGCCAAACGCCCCTGTGCCGGCAGCCGTGCGAAGCAGGCGGCCACCTGCTCGTAGCTGTCCAGAGGCAGCAGCAGCAGGGCGACATCGCCCGCCTCGAAGTGCACCTCCGGGTCGGGGTCGATGAGTTCCCCATCACGGATCAGGCCGACACAGGCGCTGTGCTCCGGGAACGAAGCGTCCACCACCTCCAGGAAGCTGCGCCCCACCGCAAAGGTGTCAGGCTGCACTTCGAACTGAACCATCTCGTAAGGTTGTCTGGCCGGCAGATCGAGCAACTGCCGATCCACCGGTTCGCCGAGGGCCGGCACTTCCACCCGGAACAGCCGGGCCGCCAGCGGCACGGTGGTGCCCTGGATCATGAGCGAGACCAGCACCACGGCAAAGGTGACGTTGAACAGCAGTTCGGCCTGGGGCAGGCCGGCCATCATGGGAAACACCGACAGCACGATGGGCACCGCACCGCGCAATCCGACCCAGGCGATGAAGCCCACCTCCCGGGCAGGAAAACGGAAGGGCAGCAGGCCCAGCCAGACCGCAACCGGACGGGCGACGAGAATCAGAAACAGGGCAATCAGCGCCGCCTGGGGCGCATCCATGATCATCTGCGAGGGCTTCACCAGCAGACCGAGGACCAAGAACATGCCGGCCTGGGACAGCCAGGCCAGTCCGTCCATGACCCGCAGGACATGCTCGGTGGCGTCGCTGCGGCGATTGCCCACCACCAGCCCCGCCAGGTAGATGCCGAGAAACCCGCTGCCGCCCAGCAGGTTGATACCGGCGAACAGCGCCAGACCGCCGGAGACCACCAGCAGGGCATACAGACCTTCCACCAGCCGCACCCGGGCCAGCAGGGCCGCCATCAGCCGGCCACCGAGCACGCCGCCGATGACGCCGAGTCCCAGTTGCAGCAGCAGCGTCAGCGCCAGCGGTCCGATGCCCGGACCTTCGCCGAGACGGAGCCACTCCACCATGACGATGACCAGGAAGATGGCCATGGGATCATTGGAGCCCGACTCGATCTCCAGGGTGGCTTCCACCCGCTCATTGAGACGGGCCGCAGATCGACGCAGCAGGCTGAACACGGCAGCAGCGTCGGTAGAACCGACAATGGCGCCGAGCAGCAGGGCCACCCGCCAGTCGAGATCCAGCAGCCACCAGGAAAACACACCCACCGCACCGGCCGTCAGAATCACCCCGACTGTGGCCAGTGACACCGCGGGCCGCAGCGCGACCCGGAAGGTCTTCATCTGGGTGCGCAGGCCACCATCGAGCAGGATCACGGCCAACGCCAGATGCCCCACCAGCATGGCCATTTCGAGATTGTTGAAGACGATACCACCCGGGCCATCCTCGCCGGCCAGCATGCCCACACCGAGGAAGACCAGCAGCAGCGGCAGACCGAGGCGAGCCGACACCAGACTGGCCAGCACGCTGACGAACAGCAGCAGGCCACCGAGCAGGATCAGGGCATTGCTGGCTTCCAAGACATCTCCCGTTTCAGAACTGCATCAGCACTGGTGGATTTCGCCAATCCCTCGCCAAAGCCGCCAACAGCGGCGACGACTCTCTCTGAGGAACGCGCATAGACTCCATGCTTTTCAATGAGTTAGGTCGTATTCAAAAACTGGCACGATTCCTGAGAAGGTCCCAGCCAAGTCAACCACATCGGGATGATCCAGGGGCCATGACCGCACAACCCGCCAACACTTCACTGATGGAGCGCTTCGTCCGCCATCGGGTCGCCGCCAATCTGGTCATGATCATGATGATCCTGGCGGGCGCCTGGGCCGTTCGTCATGTTACCACCCAGTTCGATCCCGACGTGCAGTGGCCCGGCATCTGGGTGGAAATCCACTGGCCGGGAGCCGGCGCCGAAGACGTGGAGCAGATGATCACGATCCCGGTGCAGCAGCAACTGCGGACCATTGCCGACATCAAGGAAGTGCGCTCCATCACGACGCCCGGACGTTCGCGCATGATCGTGGAGATGGACCATCAGACCGATCTCACCCGGGCCCTGGACAGCGTCAAGCAGCAGGTTGCCAATGTCCGCAATCTGCCCGCGGACATCGAACCGCCGCTGATCCACGTCGACCGCAACCTGGAAGACATCGCCACCCTGCTGGTCACCGGGCCCGGTGACCTCGCCGAGCTGATTCCGCTGGTGCGGGGTTTCGAACGGCAGCTGCGTGGCCGCGGGGTCGCGGAGATCCAGCTTCGGGGCCTGCCGGAGCAGGAGCTGGCCATCATGGTCGGCACCGAACAGCTCACCGCGCTTTCAACCACACTCACCGAGCTGGGCAACGACATCGCCCGGCTGTCCGCCGACGTCCCCGCAGGCACCGTGGGCCGGGCCCAGGGCGCCCGCCAGCTGCGGGGTCTGGATCAGCAACGTTCCGTGGCGGGCTTCAGTGCGCTGGAACTCGGTCGCGACGGCGAGCTGCTGCGACTTGGGGACATTGCCCAGATCGAGCATCGCAGCCGTGACGATCAGATTCAGGTACGCAAGCAGGGGCGGCCGGCCATCGAGATGGTGCTGCTGCGCTCCCGCGGCACCGACGCCTTCTTCGCAGCTGAGCTGGTGGATGACTGGCTCGAAGCCACTCGTCCGGATCTGCCCGAAGGCGTGGAACTGACCCTGACCTGGGAGGCCAGGGACTTCCTGGCTGATCAGCTGACCCTGATCGGCAAGAACGGCGCTACCGGCCTCGTGCTGGTGATCGGGGTCCTGCTGCTGTTCTTAGGCGGCCGGGTGGCCGGCTGGGTGACGCTGGGAATTCCGGTGAGTTTCGCGCTGGCCCTGGCCATCTACTGGGGCGTCTTCGATGGCAGCATCAACATTCTCGCCCTGATTGCCTTCATCATGGCGACGGGCATCGTCGTCGACGATGCCATCGTGGTGGGCGAGGACATCGTGACCCATCACCAGCAGGGCCTGGACGCCAGTGCTGCGGCCATTGCCGGCGCCCGCCGCATGTGGGTCCCCGTGGCCACCGCATCGCTGACGACCCTGGCGGCGTTTGCGCCACTGCTGCTGTTCGGCGGCCCCTTCGGTGAACTCCTTCTGACCCTGCCGATGGTCCTGCTGTGCATCATTCTCGCCTCGCTGGTGGAGTGCTTCCTGGTCCTCCCCCACCATCTCAAGAGCAGCCTCCAACGTCCGGCCCAGGCACCGGGACGCTTCCGCAGCCGCTTCGATGCAGGCTTTGGAGCCTTCCGCGAGCAGTGGTTCCGTCCCCTGCTGCAGCGGGCCCTGGCCCGGCCCGGCGTCACCCTCTGTGCGGCCATCGCAGCCATGACCGTGGCCTTCTCCCTCGTGGCCTCCGGGCGGGTGGGCTTGAACATGGTCACCGGCATGCAGTTCGAGAGCCTGCAGGCCGACATCCGCTTCGCCTCGGCCGCGACCCCCGCCGACCGGGACGCGTTCGTCGCCCATCTCGAAGACGCCCTGCTGGCCACTGCGGAGGATCTCGGACCGGAGAACATCGAGGGCTGGGTCACGCGCAGCCATCTCGCCAACTTCGACAACGAGCGGCAGACGGGAGCCGAGTACGCCTCCGTCTTCGCCGGCTACGCCTTCGAAGAGGACCGTAGCGTCCCACCCCAGGTCTTCGTCGATGCCTGGCAGCGGCACCTGAGCATCCCGCCGGTGGTCGAGGAACTGCGGGTGAGGGTGGCTGGCGGCGCCAACGCCGGTGGCCCGGACATCAGCTTCCGCCTGCGGGGCCGGGATGCGCTGACCCTGAAGTCCGCCGCCGAAGATCTCGCCTCGCGCCTCGCCCGCTATGACGGCGTCACCAATGTCGGCGACGATCTGCCCTGGGGCCGGGAGCAGTGGATCTTCAGCCTGAGCCCCGAAGGCCGCGCCGCTGGCTTGACGCCGGCAGCCCTGGGCCGGCAGCTGAATGCGGCCTACAACGGCCACCGGGTGCAGATCTTCAATCGCGACGATGCGGAACTCGAAGTGCGGGTGATGCTGCCGGACGCCGAGCGCCGGGATCTCGCCTCCCTGCAGCGCTTCGCCGTCAGCACCCCGAGCGGCGACATGCTGCCGCTGGCCACGGTCGCCGAACTCACGTCACGACGCGGGATCGACACCATCCGTCACGTGGACGGCGAACTGGCGGTCCGCGTCAGCGCCTGGGTGGATTCCAGCGCCGGTAACGCCATGCAGATCCTCGCCGACGTGCGCGACAACGTGCTGCCGGAGATCCGCCGCACCTGGGATGTGGAGTCCGGTCTGTCGGGCAAGTCCCTGCAGGACGAACAGATGCTCAAGACCCTTCAGAGCGGCGCCGTGCTGACGCTGGTGTTCATCTACCTGATCCTGACCTGGGTGTTCTCGTCCTGGATCTGGCCGCTGGCCATCATGATCACCATTCCCTTCGGGCTCACTGGCGCCATCGCCGGCCACTGGCTCATGGGGATGGACATGGGCGTCATGTCCCTGCTGGCGTTCTTTGCGCTGACCGGGGTCGTGGTCAACGACTCCATCGTTCTGGTGACCTTCTTCCGGCGCGCCGTCGATGCCGGCAGCAGCATCCGTGATGCCCTGGAGTACGCCGCCACCGCGCGCCTGCGGGCGGTGCTCCTGACCTCGCTGACCACCATCGCCGGGTTGAGCCCGCTGCTGTTCGAAACGTCGTCCATCGGCATCTTCATCGTACCCATTGCCGTCACGTTGAGCTTCGGCCTCGCCTTCGCGACCCTGCTGGTGCTGCTGGTGGTGCCGTCGCTGATCCTGCTGATCGAAGCTGCCAGGAACCACATTGCAGCCGGCTTGAAGCGCTTCATCGCCGCCGGCAGGCCGCTGTCGGATGCGACCGCATCCCAAACCGTCATTGCATCCCGACCGGGAGACCTGAAGTCATGAAAGCACCCGTCACCGCCTCACAACTGAAGCAACTTGCCCCTGGCGCAGCCGTCCTGCTGCTCGGCCTGGGCATCGCAGGCACGCTCATCGCCACCACGCCCAAGCCGCTCCAGGCTGAAGCCGAGGAACGGGCCCATGCGGTCTCCATCGAGGTCATCGAGCCCGCCCTGCAGGCGCCTGCCGTCAACCTCTACGGTCGCATCGAGGCGGCGTCCATCACCGATCTCGAAGCGCCGCTGACTGCACCCGTGGCCGACGTGACGGTCCGCGAAGGCGATTGGGTGGAAGCCGGCACCCTGCTGGTCCAGTTGGACGACACCGCCACCCGCCTGGAGTTGCGCGCACGTCAGGCCGAGACTCTGGAGGCCCAGGCCACCCTGGCTTCGCTGCAGGCCGACGCCGCCCTGACCGCCAGCATGGCCCGAGAACAGGAGGAACTCGCTGCCCTGGCCGACGCCAGATTGACGCGCTTCGAGGAACTGTTCGAACGCCGCATGGTGGCCCGGCAGCTGCTCGACGAAGTGCGCCAGGATGCCGCGGTCGCCCGCATGACCCTGGCCAGGTTCCGTGCCGAGCTGGCCGACTTTCCGAACCGCATTGCACGCCAGCAGGCCGTCGTTGCCAGGGCCGAGGTGACCGAGGAGCGCAGCCGCATCGATCTCGAACGGACCCGGATCAGGGCGCCATTCAGCGGCCCCGTTCTGGCCATTCACGCGGCCCGCGGCAATCAGGTGCTGGCAGGCGCGCCCCTGGTCAGACTCGCTGACGCCGCAAGCTTCGAGGTCCGCGCCACCCTTCCCACCGATCATGCCCGCCGCCTGCGCGCACAGTTCGATGCCGGTTTCCCGATCCATGCAGAGACCCGCGTCGGCGACGACACCATCCCCCTGCATCTCGCGCGTCTGTCCAGCGCCCAGCGGCCCGGCCGCACCGGTATCGACGCCTTCTTCGCGCTCACGCCCGGACCAGGCACGGAACTCGGGCGGGTGGTCGACATGCGCGTGGCCCTGCCCGCCGAGCCGGATCTGGTGGCCCTGCCGGTGGCGGCCATCTATGAGAACAATCGCATCTACCGGGTGGAGGACGGGCGACTGCGGCCCATGACCATCGAAGTGGTGGGTGAGAGCCATGGCCAAAGTCATGACCAGAGTGGCTATCGGGTGCTGGTCAGATCAACGGAACTGCGCGCAGGCCAGCGCATCATCACCACGGCGCTGCCCCAGGCCATGAGCGGTCTGCGGGTGTCCCCGGTGACCGATCGCGTCGCCATGCATGAAAGCAGCACCGCTGATGCTGGATGACGCCCCCCGTGGGAGCGGCCCCGAAGGCCTTCGCGGGCGAGTCCGCTGTTGCGCGCCGTCCATGGCGCTCACCCTGCGGGCGCTGCGCGACCTGTTTCGCTCCAGACGAAACAGGCCAGTCGAAATGCGTCCACACCAGCTTGCTGCCCGCAGGTGCAATCAGAGTTCGACGTCGAACCACGCCTTGAAGCGACCGTTGTACTCGTCGTCGGTGAGATCAGCCCCCATGGCCACCCAATCCTCGTCACTGATGCGACGGCGACCGCTGATCATCCCCACCGCATCCGCACCCACCGGCCAGCGCAGGCGATACTCCCTGGTGGTGATCGCGTCGAGAATGGCCTCGGCGACCCGTTCGGGCGGCGTCTGTGCCTTGAAGCCGGCCCCGAACATCTTGCCGTTGCGGCGCATCACCTGTTTGTAGGGTGAGGTCTTGTCATAACGGGTGGCTTCGGCGGAATTCTCGAAGATGTTCGTCATGATCACCCCCGGCTCCACATTCACCACTCGCACGCCAAAGCGGTACAGCTCATGGGCCAGGGCTTCGCCCGCCGCCTCCAGGGCCCACTTGGACGCCGAATAGGCAACCTGGTTGGGCATGGCGATCATGCCGGTGACGGAAGTGACGTTGACGATGGCCCCCCGCTCCCGCTCACGCATGCTCGGTACGACGGCCTGGATGCAGCGAATCGCACCGAAGTAATTGGTCTCGAACATCTGCCGATGCTCGTCCTCGGGCGTCAGCTCCAGCGGCGATGCACCGCCGATGCCGGCGTTGTTCACAAGCACGTCAACCGGACCTTCCGCCGTCACTCTGGCAAAGGCCGCCGCCACCGATCCGGCATCGGTGATGTCGAGCTGAATGACCTCGAGCGGAAGGTCTTCCGCCGCCGCAGCCTCTTCGAGCGCCGCCGCCTTGGCGGGATTGCGCATGCCGGCGAACACCCGGTACCCGTGGCGCGCCAGATGCAGGCTGGTGGTGAATCCGATTCCGGTGCTGGTACCGGTGACGACAGCGATGTCCATGACGCGCTCCATCAGGGGTGGGTGGTCGGTCGAGATCGAAGTTAGCGATCTGCACCCAAGAAGTCTCGCACGGTAAAGCCCCGGTTGCCTCGCCTGCCGTGGCAGAATGCAGCGCCGCTCCATGAGACCCTGTTACGGCGAGGCAGCCATGGCACTGAAGGCCACCGTCTACAAAGCCGAGCTCGTGATCTCCGACGTGGATCGCGGCTACTACGGCACCCACGCCTTGACGCTGGCGCGACACCCCTCCGAGACCGAGGAGCGATTGATGCTCCGGGTCCTGGCCTTCGCCATGCATGCCGACGCGGCACTGGAGTTCGGCCGTGGCCTGTCCACCGAGGACGAACCGGATCTCTGGCTGATGGATGCCACGGGCCGCATCGAACTGTGGATCGACCTCGGACTTCCCGACGAGAAGCGTTTGCGACGCGCCGCCGGCCGCGCCGGGAAGGTCGTGCTGCTGACCTACGGCGAGCGCGCCTTCGAGGTCTGGTGGCGCAGGAACAAGGCCGCCTGCTCACGGCTGCCTGCCCTGACGGTCTGGACCGTCACCGACGCCGCGCTGGACGCCGTCGCCACCCTGGCCTCACGCAACATGCAGCTGCAGCTCACCCTGCAGGATGGACAGATCGCCATGGCCGATGGCGAGCGCTACCTGGAAGTGGCCATGAGCCGGATCCAGACCTGACCCCAGTCAGATCATCGCCTCGATCAGGAAGGGCCCATCGCTTTCGAAGCCGCGCTCGATGGCGGCCGCCAGTCCTTCGGCGGTATCCACACGGCTGCCTGGAACACCCATGGAACCGGCCAGGGCCGGCCAATCGATGTCGGGACCACCGATGTCGAACAGGCTCGCCGCCCGCCCGCCCACTTCGTTGACCCCAAGCCGCCGGTACTCGTGTTCGAGAATCTTGTACTGGCGATTGGAAAAGATCACGGTGCCGACCTTCAGTCCTTCCCGGGCCTGGGTCCAGAAGGCCTGATTGGTGTACATGGCACCGCCATCACCGAGCAGCGCCAGCACCGGGCGGTCGGGGCAGGCCAGGGCGGCGCCCGCCGCGAGCGGTGCACCCATGCCGATGGCGCCCCCGGTGAGGTTCAACCAGGTATGAGGGGCTGCGGTCTGACAGGGTACTGCAGCCGCTCCGCCACCGCCGGAGTCCACCGCCACGATGGCCTGCTCGGGCAAGGTTGCAGCAATCACCGCGGCGGCTTTGCGCGTATCGAGTGCACCCGTGATGCCCTCGGGACGCTGCACAGCGTTCAGTTGCGGCGGATGCACAGGCGCGCCCACGGCAGTCGCGAGATCTTCCAGTGCGCCCACCACATCCTCCTGCAGCAGCGCCAGACGCAGCACGTCACAGTCGTTGGGAACCAGATCGCTGGGGGTGGTGGGATAGGCGAAGAAGCTCACCGGCGCCTCTGCACCCGCCAGGACGATGCGCCGGACACCGGCCAGGGTCTTGATCACCTGCTCCGGGAAATACGGCAGCCTCGCCAGGGGCGGCAGACCCGGTCCCTGTTCCGTGCGTGCCGGGAAGGTCACCGCCATCACCTGACAGCCAGTGGCCGCCGCCACTCTCGCCGCAGCCATCTGCCCGGCGGCGGACAGGCCGCTGCCGTCGAGCATGATCAGGGTCTTGGCATCGAGCTGGCGGGCCACGACTTCGATGCGATCACCGGACACGGTGGCCGGCCGCTGCGGTTGCGGCACGGCCACCGGTCCCGAGCCTTCACCCCAGGCGCAGTCCACCGGAATCGCCAGGGTCGCGATCTGACCGGTGGAGACAGGATGCGGCGTCATCGCTGCGGTCACCGCATCGGCGCCGTCGCGCGCCAGTCCCATGGCGCTGCGGGAAGTCCGCACCCAGGCCGAGAACGGCCGTGCGATGCCTTCGATGTCCGAAGTCAGCGGGGCGTCGAAGGCGACGTGATGGCGGGCATGGTCCCCCACCAGATTGATGATCGGTGAACCCGCCCGCCGGGCGTTGTGAAGGTTGGCGGTGGCATTGCCGAAGCCGGCACCAAGATGCAGGAGCGTCGCGGCGGGACGACCGGTCATGCGACCGTAGCCATCCGCCGCGCCGGAACACACACCCTCGAAGAGGCAGAGCACCGGACGCATGCCCGTGGTGCCGTCGATGGCCTGCACCAGATGCATCTCGGAGGTTCCGGGATTGGCGAAACAGTGATCGACTCCGGCGTCCACCAGCGTGCGGATCAGGCTCTCGGCTCCGTTCATGGGCTTCTCTCTCCAAAGGCAGCAAAAATGCACCGGCGCATGTTACAGCAGGACGGCGGCCGGGTGACCTGAGACGCTGGACGAGCGCTGGAACGCGAGCTAATTTCAGCGCCAGGGATTCCAAGCCGATGAGCCGCAGCAATGCCTCCCCAGAATGCACCCGTGCTCGGGTGGATCGTCGCCCTGCTCGGCCCGTTCTGCCTGCTCGGCGTGCTCGGCTTTCACTTCCCGGAACTGCTCACCAGTCGTGAGTTCCGCCAGGTCTACAGCGAGGACTTCGCCCGCAGCCTGCTGCTGGCGGGGCTGGTGGCGACCTTCCTGCTCGGCACCTTCAGCCTGCTGCGTGGCCACGGTCGCAGGCTGTCACTGCTGGGCATCGGTTGCGCCACCCTGGCCCTGCTGCTGGGCGGCGCCACGGTCGAGTTCGAGCCGATTGCGCCGACGCCATTCTCCCTGGGCCTGGACTGGTTCCTGATCTCCCTGCTGGCCTCGGCGCTGGTGTTCATTCCCATCGAGCGCATGCGCTCGGCCCATCCCCAGGCGGTGCTGCGCCCCGAATGGCGTACCGATCTCGCCTACTTTTTCGTCGGTCACGTGCTGATCCAGTTCATCCTGATCAGCGTCACCAGCTTCACTTCGGCAGTGCTGTCGCTGGCCCTCTACCCGCCCCTGCAGAGCGGCATCCAACTGCTACCGGTGTGGCTGCAGTTCCTGTTCGCCGTGTTCGTGGCGGACCTCACCCAGGCCAGCGTCCACCGCGCCTATCATCGCTACCCACTGCTGTGGCGCTTCCACGCCGTGCACCACTCCAGTCGCAGCCTGGACTGGCTGGCCGGATCCCGCATGCATCTGCTGGAGATTCTCTGCACCCGCTCACTGGTCCTGCTCCCCCTGCTGTGGCTGGGCTTCACCCCCGCTGTCGTGAACGCCTACGTCATCCTGGTGGGCCTGCAGGCCGTGCTCGCCCACGCCAATCTGGGTCTGCGCTTCGGCTGGCTGGAGCAGGTGCTGGTGCTGCCCCGCTACCACCACTGGCACCATGCCAGCGATCCTGCCTATGCCCACTGTCACTTCGCGATTCACCTGCCGCTGGTGGATCGCCTGCTGGGGAGCTACAGGTTGCCCGCAGATGGCAGCTGGCCCGACCACTACGGTCTGCAGGATCCTGACGCGGTGCCGCAGGGGATTCTGCGTCAGCACTGGCAACCATTTCTGCCCCAGCGCGGTGGGGGCTGATGCTCTTTGCGGTAACCTCGGGGCAAATCACTACGGAGCAGACCGATGACCCTGGCCTACTGGTGCGTTCTCATTTCCATGTTCATGCCCATCGTCTGGGTGGGCTTTGCCAAAGTCGGCGGTGGAACCACGGGCGGCGGCCGCTACGACAATACGGCTCCGAGGGCCTATCTCGGCCGGCTGGAAGGCTGGCCGGCGCGGGCCAACTGGGCCCAGCAGAACGCTCTGGAAGCCTTCCCGCCCTTTGCCGCCGGCGTGATCATCGCCCATCACGTGGGGCAGCTGGCCCAGGGGACCATCGACCTGCTGGCCGTGACCTTCGTGGTGGCACGGATCGTCTACGGCGTCGTCTACATGCTCGATCTGGCCACGCTGCGGTCGGTGGTGTGGTTTGTCGGCCTGATCAGCACTGTGCTGCTGTTCGTGCTGTCGGCCTGAGCCACGCTGTGGGAGAGCCCTATTTGCCGCAGGCAAATGGGCCGATCTCGACGCGCTTCG
>JAFIFL010000112.1 GCA_020832055.1 Gammaproteobacteria bacterium | reverse complement strand
CGCTCTCCCACAGTGGCGCGCTGCCTCCTTTGTGGGAAGGCCCTAATCGCACAGCAATTGGGCCGATCTCGAAGCGCGCTGCCGAAGTCGATGGCGTTGCCTGCGCTGGACGTCATGCCGATCGGCGCATTTCGCTGCGCGAAATAGCGCTCTCCCACAGTGGCGCGCTGCCTCCTTTGTGGGAAGGCCCTAATCGCGCAGCGATTGGGCCGATCTCGAAGCGCACTGCCGAAGTCGATGGCGTTGCCTGCGCTGGACGTCATGCAGAGCGGCGCATTTCGCTGCGCGAAATAGCGCTCTCCCACAAAAACCCTCCCTGCCCGACACGGTCTATCGTCGCAATGCTGCCACAACTGCAGCAAGTCCTATGCCAGTCTGGTAGACGAACTGCACCACCTCCTTGGCCAGTTCCCAGCGATTGATGTAGCTGTAGTCGATGGGCACGACGATGCGATCACCCGGTTGCAGTTCATCATCCTGCCGGCCGAAGGCAAACATGGACGACCGGCGGCGACCCACCGGGCTGACTGATCCATCGCCGCGCAGAATGAAGACCTCGTCGTCATCCGAATAGGCAGAGAACCCCCCAGCAAGCTCGAGGTAGGCCTGGACGGACATGCCCGGGACGTAGGCAAACGAGCCGGGGGAGCGGACCTGACCCGCCACGCTGATGGCATTGGTCATGGCCGGAATCCGCAGCCGGTCACCGTCGGACAGTTCCAGATCTGCGCTCATGTCCCCTGCCGCGAGGCGGGGCAGATTGACCTGCAGGCGTCCGTCCGACTCCTCGCTGATCGCATTCTCCAGGCGGTCGACCAGGTCCAGTACCTCGACGCTGGCCTGGGAACGGGTGTCACCGGCCACGCTGGCATCAATGAGACTCTTGCGGATCTCGGCCACATAGCGGCTGCGCAGTTCCTGCTCCATTTCCCGCAGACGGGCGCGAGAGAACACTGCGGAGCGGAGATCGGCGCGGCGCGTCACACCGCCTGCCAGTTCAAGCAGTTCCGACATAGTCGCGCCCGCCGGGACGGTGTAGGTGCCGGGAGAGGCCACTTCCCCGGTAATCTCGACCTCCAGCCGATCGGCCAGGGCCGAATCCCGTCGGATCGTCAGCAGGTCGCCCGGCATCAGGGTGGCCTCGGCAGTACCTCGACGCAGGGCTTCCAGATCGACACTGAAGACGCTCAATGCCCCGGTGAAGCTGTCCCGGCGCAGCACGACTGCATTGTTCGGGTCCGCCGACTCGAGCAACCCCGACGCCGCTTCCAGCGCGTCGCGCAGAGTCCGGTTCTGGGTAATGGGGTAGGTTCCAGGCGCGTGGACCTCACCTGCAATAGTGAACATGGGTACCGCAGAACCATCCCGGGTCTGGCGACGCAGCCGCTCCAGATACGGTTCGAGCAGCTCCTGGCGACTTTTGCCTCGAAGCTCTTCGCGCCGCTCTGCCGTGCGGTCCGACGAGTCGCCCTGGCGCACCTGCTCCTCTTCCCTGCGCGGCACCTGCAAACGCCGGCCGGGCTCCGGCATGAACAGGCGGTCGTCCATGGCCGCATCCATGCCCATGAAACCTCGCGGCTGCCGGCCGTCCGCCATGTCGTCCGTACGCCGACGCGGTTGCGCGCGACGTTCATCGTCGGACCGCGCCTCCCTGTCCTGTTCCGGCTCGGGTTCTGGAACGATGCCAGGCATGGGCAGCAGCAGGACCACATCCTCCTCGCGCAGTTCCAGATCGTCGTCTGAACCGGGCTGGCGGAACACGGCCCGAGGGCTGAAGGCCAGGAAACTGATCGCGCGCGTGTCCGGATCGGTACGGACAATGTAGCCTTGGTCGAGATCGGCCCGGCGGAGCTTCACATCCGAACGCATGTCGCGAAACAGTGCCGACAGGCGCAGGCCCGGTCGCCACTCACGGGGTCCTGGCACGGTGAATTCACCTTCCAGGGTGATCTGGCGCTCGGAATGATCCGACGCCGCCGGCACCCGGACCAGCATGCCGTCCTCCAAACGCATCCCACGGGCCTGCCGCGCCGTCAGATCCACACCGACCACCTGCTGGCGCCCGCCCTCGCCGTAGCGGCGCAGGATCGCATCCCGGAGCGTGGCATTCGGAGCGGGTCCGCCCGCCATGGCCAGCAGGGACTCGAGGGTGTCACCCGGTAACACTTCGTAGACGCCCGGCCGCCGCACTGCGCCTGCGATCTTGACCGCTGATTCGACGGCAGCCACGTGCAGGCGATCGCCCGGGAGCAGGCCGATCACGTCGGAGCGCTCGCCAGCGATGATGAATTCGTAAAGGTCGATGTCCTGCTGCTCACCGGCACGCAGCAGGCGCACGCGGCGCAATGCCCCGACGTCCGTCGCCCCGCCGGCCAGATTGATGAGCTGAATGACCGAGACCAGGCTTGGCACCACGTAGACCCCGGGGTTGCGAACCTCACCGGACACCACCACCTGGATGGACTTCAGCTGATCGAGCGTGATGCTCGCACGCACGCCAATCTTCTCCCGCGACACCCGGTCGGAGATCACGCGTCTGGCATCCTCGAAGGTCAGCCCGGCAACCGCGACGGGGCCGAGGGCAGGAAAATCCACCCAACCGTCGCGCTGAACCTGCAGCTGATACTGGCCAGTCTCGGTCCCGGAGAGGGTGACCAGGAAGGTATCCCCGGGGCCGATCACATAATCTCCGGGAACCGGTATCGAGTAGAGCTCCTGGTAACCGGTGAGTCCACGGCGAAACATTTCGAGACCGTGCCTGTCGCCGTAGTGGATGCGCTGTGAAATGTCGAACACTTCCTCGACAGGCTCACGTCGGTCCCGCGGGCGGAAGTCCCGGTCACGCTGATACTCATCATCGTCGCGCTCGACCCGATCCATGTCGGTCAGCGGACGCCGCGAAGGGTCGTCGCGCCGATCGCCCCGACGCCCCTCACCGAGCATGCGCAGCGCTTCGTCTTCGCTGATGCCTGCCTGGCGCATCAGGCGCTGGCGCTCGGAGTCACTCATGCCGCGGAGCTGCTGCAGCTGTGCGGCCGTCTGGGCCACCGCGATACCGGTTGCCCCGAGCATCATCAGAAACAGGCACAGCAGCGCGAGGCAGCGTAGGGGTCTGGCAGGCAGTGTCGCGGACATGCTCAGTTTCCGATGTCGAACAGTGGGGTGATGACCATGGGGCCGACGCCGGGAATCAGGCTGGCCTCGATCCGGCTGATCCGGCCGTCTTCGGTCAGGCTGATCCGATGATCCATGCGGTGGGCGCGGCCGTCGCGCTCATGCTGGCAGCGGGTGTGCCAGCCGTTACCGGAGCGCCGCGGCTCCTCGCAGTGGACCTCGAAGGCATCGTCGAGTCCCTGGACGTGGTGAACACGGGGGCTGCCGGACTTGTCCACTCGGATCATGCCCAGCGAGCCCGGCATGCCGGAGACGATCAGCACGTCCCAGCCATCGAAGGCCACCTCCAACCCCTGCTCGTTGGCAAAGACGATGCCGCCCCCGACGCTGATGGAATAGACCTTGAACTCGGTATCGTTGAATCGCACCTGCCAGGCGAACTGTTCCACATCGACACTGTCGCCCCCCCGCGGCATGACCTGACGGGCCATGTCGAGCTGCTGGGACTGAACCGTGCAGGCGCTGATCAGGAGCAACCCCATGAATAACAGTGCGAACTTGTTCATTGCGGCATCATCCTGGTTCGATGTTGGGACAGGTGGTCGTAGTGAGTGCCCCGAAGGGTCTCCCACAGCGTCGTTCCCCAGTGCAGGCGCTGCCCGCCATCCCGTTGGATCGGCCGCAGGATGCTCGAATACGCACCACGCGTATTGAACCCCACATAACTGTTGAACGGGATCCGGAAAATGAGCCCCTTGTCGAAGCTACCCTCACCGAAGTCCTCGAAGGGAACGTCGGTCAACGTGGCGAAGGCGCCGATCGACCAGCCGTTGGCAAACCGCTTCTGCAGTTCCAGCGTCGCCCCGACGTCCCGGGCCAGATAGCGCCCCACATGGACGGCGACGTCGAAATTGTACAGCGGACTGGCCCAGTAGACACTCAAATGGCCGATCACGGTCCGGAAATCCCGCAGCCCCAGGCCACCGTCGAAGTCCCGCTGCTGCACCCCGATGACATTGGCGCCGACGGCGAAGCGACTGCCGAAGGGCCGATAGAGCACCTCCCCGCCCACACCCGTGTACATTTCCTCCAGCACGCCTGCGAATCCCAGATAGTACAACTCGTCGGTGAACTGTCCGCGCTTGGTCAGATTCAGCGTGTCGAGACGGGAGGAACTCTCCTGCAGGTAGCGGATGATGTCGGAGCGGACCCGCGGCAGGACCGAGTCCGATTCCCGGCCGATGTCGTCGAACTGGCTGTAGAGGTTCTGCACCCAGGAGCCGCTCGCACCCCAGCCACCGCCGAAATCCACCTGGGCACCGATGCGGGCGTAGACCTGATAGCGGAAGGGGCTGTCGGGATCGAACAGGAAGGGCCGCACCCCGAGATTGGCGTTCCAGGCACCATTGGGATAACGGAACGGCGTGACGTGATCCGGATCCCGGACCCGCAACGGAGGCATCAAGGTCACCTCTCGATGTTCCTGGGACGGGTCGACCTCCGCAGCCCAGCCAGCCCGGCCGCCGCGCTGGTAGTGGACGGAGTGGGTGTCCACATTGGCGTGATGGCCGGTGACGATCACGGTTTCGTACTGCTGCGGCGCATACAGATTGACCAGGGCGGCGAGACGGCGGATGGCGTCCGCCTCGTACTGGTAATCCTGATTGGTGTAGACCACATTGAGGGTGGAATCATCGAGCGCTTTGGCCGAACGCAGGAGCAATCCCGAGCTGTGCGCCTCGCTGGCTGCTCGATTGAACCAGGTCTGATTCCGTCTCGGCCGCCGTGCCGGCGCGTCCTCGGTACCGGGGGCACCGTAATTGTTCGGCGCTTTGCGGGCGATGGGGGTCCCGGTGTTCACGGACGTGCTGAAGCGCAGGGCGAGCTGATTGCCCTGCTGCCAGCTCGCACCGACGGTGATGTCTTCGAACGGTTCCCACTCGACGCCGAAGCTCCAGGGGTCGGTATCGTCCACCGTCCCGAAGCGCTGCGCACGCCGGTAGCTGTCGCTGTTGTAGGCCCCGACCAAGGCCAGATTCCAGACCGGCAGCTCATAGCGGAACCCGCCGAACACACCGACCCGCCGGCCGGAGAAGTAGTCACCCGTCCTGAACGTGCCACCCTCCCCAATCGAGGCGCTGCGCCGATTGAACGTACTGCTGATACGGCCCAACGGGTTGCTGCCGATGTCCCGGTCAGCCAACGTCCCCCAGCCCAGACCCAGGGTGAGATCGAGCGGCCCGACGCCCTTGGACGCCACCAGATACTCGCCTGAGAACGCGCCGGTGCCCACCAGATCGCGCAGACCCACCGCCACCTGAGGCAGGTGGCGGCCTTCCTCGATCAGACGGAATTTGACCTCGAAACTGCGGTCCCGGAGATTGTCGGTAGACTTGTCGAGACCGCGCGGATTGCCGATGGCGTAGCGGAACACCGCTTCCATCCATGGCGTCGGCTGATAGCTGATATTGAAGAGGTCGACGATGTCCTTGCGGGAATAGGTGATCCCGAGCGTACCGTCGTCCTGCATCCGTGCACTGGGAATATCGAGAATGCCAGCCATGCCGAAATCGTTGGTGCCGGCAACGGACTGCACCGGCAGAGCCAGCACGCCCAACGCGATACAGCCAGTCCACAGGCGCGGTCGGAGCTTCGTCTGGCTAAAGGCGTGCTTCAAGCTTCGCGCAGCCGCCGGATCGGGTGATGTTCGCTGCACGCTTTCGCTTCTCCAGTCGACCGGGGTCGCTCGCATTCAGGGGGCCGACCACAATGGTGGCCACGCACGCCGCGCCGAGGCACGGCGACGGGCGAATGACAGGGCTCGATATGATCATCCCGGGTTGGTACCGGGACTGACACGATAGTCGGAGCGAAGGCTGCTTGGAACGCCCGAGAGCCGCTGCAACACCGCGGGCTGCGTGAAATGAGTGGCTTCTCACAGTCGGGCCGGAAGCCCGTGGAGCGCCGGCGTGTTCGTCTGCGTCAGGGAGCTGCGCGAATCTGGGCGCCACGCTCCACCACGGGTTCCGACTCGTTTCGCTCGTCCACCTCAGGCCTGGATTCTGCGCTGTACCCCTCCACCATCTCCGCGAGTTCGGCGCGCACTGCCAGCCCATCCGTTTGGTCACAGTACCTGGCCAGCCGCTGCAGCCGTCGCTCGAGAATGGACCAGTCCATGGAACTCTCACTGGCACGCATGATCATGGCATGGCAGGTAGGCGAGACGTTGTCGCCGATGAGCAGTTCCTCGTAGAGCTTCTCGCCCGGGCGCAGGCCGATGTACTCGATGGCGATGTCGCCGTCCGGGTGCTCGGCGTCACGCACTGACAGGCCGCTCAGCCGGACCATGCGGCGGGCGAGGTCGAGGATCCGCACCGGCTCACCCATGTCGAGGACGAAGACGTCGCCGTCCTCGCCCATGGCTCCCGCCTGCAGCACGAGCTGGGCCGCCTCGGGTATCGTCATCAGGTAACGGGTCATTTCCGGATGGGTCACGGTGATCGGGCCGCCCTTGCGAATCTGCTCCCGGAACAGAGGCACGACTGAACCCGACGAGCCGAGAACGTTGCCGAAGCGGACCATGGACAGCCGCATGTTGCGGCCGGCAGCGCCGAGGCCGGACTGCACGACGAGTTCCGCCACCCGCTTGCTCGCCCCCATGACGCTGGAGGGGCGCACCGCCTTGTCGGTGGAGATCAGCACGAAGGTGGACACGCGGGCGTTCTGCGCCGCTCGGACGGCAGCGAGCGTGCCAAAGACGTTATTGCGCACGCCTTCTGACATGTTCGCTTCCACCAGCGGGACGTGTTTGTAGGCGGCAGCGTGATAGACCGTGTCGATACCGCGAGTCTCAAGAATGTACTGCAACCGCTCCTGGTTGAGCACGTCGCCAAGAATCGGCTCGATCAGGGTCGGGGTGTTCTCGACTTTGGCCAGCGCGGCCAGCTCCCGCTCCATCCGGTAGAGGGCGTACTCGCTCTGGTCGAACAGCACGAGCCGTGTCGGGCCGCGCCCCAGAATCTGGCGACAGAGTTCGCTGCCAATGGAGCCACCGGCTCCGGTGACGAGGACCGCCCTCTGGTGGATGCAGCGATCGAGCAGGTCGAGGTTCGGCGGCATGGGGTCACGATCGAGCAGATCGTCGATCTCCACCTCGCGAAGTTCGTCCACCCGTGCCGAACCGGAGACGATGTCCACGAGGCCGGGAACGGTGCGGATGTGAACGTTGGCCGCCTCCAGCGAAGCGATGATCGCTCGCCGCCGGCGCCGGGAGGCAGACGGCATTGCCAGGAGAACATGGCGGATGTCGAGGGTCTCGATCAGATTATCGATGGCCGCCGCTGCGTAGACACGGCGGCCACGGATCTCGGTTCCCTGAATGGCCGGGTCGTCATCGATGAAGGCCTTCAGGCGGTACTGGCTGTCGTGCTCGAGCAGCCCGGCGAGCTGGATGCCGGCCAGCCCAGCCCCATAGATGAGCACGGCTTCACGATGACCATTGCCATTGCCCGGACGTGGCAGGACGTGCCAGGCCACCATGCGGGCGCTGACGAGGCTGGCGGTGAGCACCAGCCAGAAGATGGCAAACGTGGTCAGCGGGATCGCAGCCGAGGCCTGCCAGAGGCCCAGCACCAGAAAGATGACGGCGGACCCGGTTGCGCCGAGGATGGCCGCCAGGGCTGCACCGGCGCCCATGAAGCGCACCACCGAGCGGTACATGCCGGCCGCGAGGAAGATCGGGACACTGCAGACCACGACCGTTGCGGCCAACCAGAGGTGCTCGATGAGTGGCGCCGGAAGGAGTGTGCCGAGACGAAGGGCGAATGCGAGCCAGAGGGACAGTGCGCAGAGGGCTGCGTCGACGCCCATCATGAGCAGTCGCTTGCCGCCGCGTGGCAATGAGGTCAGCCGGTTCAGCAGGCGCGCGCCCAGCCCGGGATTCAGTCCGTTTCCAGCAACCCCCGAATCCGCCTGATGGTCTAAGTCTGCCGAATCCGTAGCCAATCCCAACGATCCCTTGTAAGTAACAGCCCCACAGCAGGCACGTTCCAGCGCCATTGCTGCAAACCCAGACCAACAGCGCCACCTCCCGGCGAACGCGCCGAATCCGGCTGGCCGTACAATACTGTGTTGGCTTCAGCAACGGGGCGATGAGTCCCCTCATTCGCCAAGCTGCGAACGAAACCCCCTGAACCTTCCCTGGCTCGACAGTTTCCGAGCATGAGCTGCAGCATTTCTGTAATCTTTATTATCGTCGCACTTGCCCACTTGCGTGGTCAACCACATTCCCTATTGACACCCGGTGGCCACGGAAATGGGGTTCGGGGTGCCCGCACCCTGGCGGGAGAGGGATGGCAGCCGTGAGGCAGGCTCGTCAGCAAGCCCGCTGGCCGCCAAAGAAAAGGGGGCCCGAGGCCCCCTTTGATTGGCGGAGAGGGAGGGATTCGAACCCTCGATGGGCTTTTAACCCATACTCCCTTAGCAGGGGAGCGCCTTCGACCACTCGGCCACCTCTCCAAAACGGCGCGCATCATACCACGTGGCTCAGGGATTCCCAGGCCAACGGCGCAATGATCAATCCTCAGGGCCCTGGCCGGGAGGGACGTTGCCCTTCTCGCCCTGAATCCGCTGGTAGATTTCCTCGCGGTGCACCGAAACATCCTTCGGCGCGTTGACTCCCAGGCGCACCTGGTTGCCCTTGACGCCAAGCACCGTCACCGAAACGTCGTCTCCGATCACGAGGGTCTCCCCAACCCTGCGGGTCAAAATCAACATACTGCTTCCTCCATCGCAACGACACCGGCTCCTGCCGAACGTCGCGCCGGCCCATGTAGTGGGCTCCTGATTTGAGTCCAATTGCTACGCGTCAAGGTCTCCATCCTCTCAACCCAGGGTAATGTAAAGCCCTGCATCCCAAGCAAAGCAGGCAGCCATGGTTCACTGCGCACCGTCCTGAGACTTCATGACTCCTCGCGGGCTTCGCCCGAGAGTTCGAATGCTTCGTGAATCGCCCGGACTGCCAATTCGAGATACTTCTCGTCGAGCACCACCGAAATCTTGATCTCGCTGGTCGAAATCATCTGGATGTTGATGTTCTCGGCGGCCAGCGCATCGAACATCCGGGTCGCGACACCGGCATGGGAGCGCATGCCGACGCCTACTGCGGACACCTTGACGATACGATTGTCGCCGGTCACGTCGCCCGCACCCATGTCCTTGACCACATCACGGACGATTCTCAGCGCATCCGCATAGTCGCCTCGCTTCACCGTGAAGGTGAAGTCCGTCTGGCCATCAGCACCCACGTTCTGGACGATCATGTCCACTTCGATCCCCTCTGCACTCACAGGACCGAGCATCCTCGAGGCCACTCCCGGTACGTCCGGGGCGCCCTGGATGGTGATCTTGGCCTCATCGCGCGCAAATGCAATGCCCGAGATGATCGGCTGTTCCATGACGTGGGACTCCTCTGTGGTGATCAGGGTTCCATCCCCCGATTCTTCGAAGCTGGAAAGGACGCGCAGGGGCACGCCGTACTTGCCGGCAAACTCCACGGAACGCGGGTGCAGCACCTTGGATCCGAGGCTGGCCATTTCCAGCATCTCCTCGAAGGTGATGTGATCGAGCCGGCGCGCGCTCGGCACCACCCGCGGATCGGTGGTGTAGACACCGTCCACGTCAGTGTAGATCTGGCATTCGTCAGCGCCCATGGCCACCGCCACGGCCACCGCCGTCGTATCCGAACCGCCGCGGCCCAGCGTGGTGATGTCGCCCTCCGCGTCGATGCCCTGGAAACCAGCCACCACCGGTACACAACCGGCCTCGAGATCGGCCCGCAGGCGGTCCGTGTCGATTTTCTCGATTCGGCTGCGGGTATGCTGACCGTTGGTGCGGATCGCCACCTGATGCGCCAGGTAGGACCGCGCCGGAATGCCCAGCTGCAGCAGGGCCATGCTGGTCAGCGCAACGCTGACCTGCTCGCCGGAGGCCAGCAAGACATCGAGCTCCCGCTCGGCCGGATCCTCCTGGATGGCGGCGGCGAGATCGACGAGGCGATTCGTCTCGCCGCTCATGGCGGACACCACCACCACGATCTGATGGCCGTCTGCCCGAAAGCGCGCCACCCGCTCGGCGACGGCCTGGATACGCTCGATACTGCCGACGGAAGTTCCGCCATACTTCTGAACGTAGCGCGCCATGCTTGCTTGGATCCTGTATCAGGAGTCTATCGGGCTCTGGGCTGCTCTCGAGCGAACGTCAGAGTCAGCCCCTCAGTGCAATTCATGCGGCCTTTTCGGCCACCCAGCTGGTGACGCTCTCGAGCGCTGCCGCCAGCGCTTCCGGGTGCTCACCGCCACCGGCCCGGGCCATGTCCGGCCTCCCGCCGCCCCGTGCGCCCACTTGCTCGCCCAGCCACTTGATCAGGTCACCGGCACGCAGCCGATCGGTGAGGTCGGCAGTGACGCCCGCGATCAGGGCCACCTTGCCGTCGTCAACGGTGGCCAGGACGATGACCGCCCGGCCGAGCTTGTTCTTGAGCTGGTCCAGGGTGGCCAGCATGGCCTTGGGATCGGCCACGTCGAGCTGCCGTGCCAAGACCTTGATGTCGCCGACGCTGACGGCACTGGCCGCGAGGTCCTCCCCTTCAGCGGCAGCGAGGCGTCCCTGCAGCTGGGTCAGGCGCTTCTCTAGAGCGCGGTTGTCTTCGACCAGCGCAGCGACCTTCCGTTCCAATTCATCCGGCGCGGCCTTCAGCGCATCGGCAATGCGGTCGAGCAGCCGCTCGCTGCGGTCCATCCAGGCCACGGCACCGGAGGCTGTCACTGCCTCGATGCGGCGGACCCCACTGGCCACGCCCTGTTCGGCGACGATGCGCAGCAGGCCGATGTCACCGGTGCGCTGAACATGGGTGCCGCCACAGAGCTCCATGGAGAAACCATCGCCCATGCTCAGGACCCGGACCTGATCGCCATACTTTTCCCCGAACAGGGCCACAGCGCCGCGCTCCCGGGCGGCGTCGAAATCCATCAGTTCGGTGGCGACCGCCGTATTGAGCCAGATCTGCTCATTCACCCGGTCCTCGATGGCCTTGATCTCAACTTCGGTCAGGGCCTGATAGTGGGAGAAGTCGAAGCGCAGGCGGTCCTCCGCCACCAACGATCCCTTCTGCTCCACGTGGCTGCCGAGGACTTCGCGCAGGGCGGCGTGCAGCAGGTGTGTGGCCGAGTGGTTGCGGGCAATGCGCTGCCGGCGGGCACTGTCGACCCGGGTGGTGACGCCATCGCCGACCTTCAGGCAGCCCTGCTCGAGCTGGCCGAGGTGCAGATGCTGGGCGGCACCCGGACGGGTATCGGTGACGAGGAAGTGACCACCGGGGCTTTCGATGGTGCCGACATCGCCCACCTGGCCGCCGGATTCGGCATAGAACGGTGTGCGATCGAGGACCACCACGCCCTGCTCGCCGTCTTCGAGCTGCGTCACCGCTTCGTGCCGACCTTCATTGACCCGGAGCAGCGCCACGATGGCGGCGTCATGTTCGAGGCTGTGGTAGCCGGTGAACTCCACCTCGCCTTCGACGTCGAGCTGACCGCTGGCGCCTGCCCCAAAGCGGCTGGCGGCGCGGGCGCGATCGCGCTGGGCGGCCATTTCGCGTTCGAAGCCTGCATGGTCGAGTTCGAGACCGCGCTCCCGGGCCACGTCGGCGGTGAGATCCACCGGGAAGCCGTAGGTGTCGTAGAGCTTGAATACCACCGCGCCTGGAATCGTCTTGCCCTGAAGCCGCCTGGCTTCCTGTTCGAACACTTCCATGCCAGTGCCGAGGGTGCGGGCGAACTGCTCTTCCTCCTGCAGCAGCACACGGGCCACGTGGGCCCTGGATTTACGCAACTCCGGGTAGGCGTCACCCATCTCGACGGCCAGATCGTCCACCAGCCGGTGGAAGAAGGGTTCGGTACGGCCGAGCTTGTGGCCGTGACGCAGGGCCCGGCGGACGATCCGCCGAAGCACGTAGCCACGGCCCTCGTTGCCGGGCAGGACACCGTCGATGACCAGAAAGGCCGCAGCGCGGATGTGATCGGCAATGACCCGGAGCGAGGCAGCTGCCGGTTCCGCGACGCCTTCGGCACCGGTTTCCCGTACCACGGCGGCAATCAGATTCCGGAACAGGTCGATGTCGTAGTTGCTGTGCACACCCTGCAGAACGGCAGCGATGCGCTCGAGCCCCATGCCGGTGTCGACGCTGGGACGGGGCAGATCGGTCAGCGTGCCGTCGGCGGCTCGCTCGAACTGCATGAACACCAGATTCCAGATCTCGACATAGCGATCGCCGTCTTCGTCAGGGGTCCCCGGAGGGCCGCCGGCCACTTCGGGGCCGTGGTCGTAGAAGATCTCGGAGCAGGGGCCGCAGGGGCCGGTATCGCCCATGGCCCAGAAATTGTCCTTGTCGCCCATGCGGGTGACCCGGTCGGCTGGCACGCCGATGACATCAGTCCAGATGGCGGCGGCTTCGTCGTCACTGTCGTGGACAGTCACCCAGAGCCGGTCGGCTGGCAGGCCGAGGCGTTCCGTGAGCAGACTCCAGGCAAAGGCGATGGCCTCCTGCTTGAAGTAATCTCCGAAACTGAAATTGCCGAGCATCTCGAAGAAGGTGTGATGACGGGCCGTGTAACCGACATTTTCGAGATCGTTGTGCTTGCCGCCGGCCCGGACGCAGCGCTGGGAGCTGGCCGCACGGCGACAGGCCCGCGACTCGCGTCCGGTGAAGACGTCCTTGAACTGAACCATGCCCGCATTGGTGAACAGCAGCGTCGGGTCGTTCCCCGGCACCAGCGGACTGCTCGGCACCACCTCGTGGCCCTGTTCGGCAAAGAAGTCCAGAAAGGCTTTGCGGATTTCGGCGCTCTTCATTTCCATTCCGGTTCAGTGGGCCCGCGGTCGTAGAGGTATCGTCCTTTCAACTAACAAGCAGCTAGCAGGCAGCTAACAGCTGGCTACGCGAGTGCGCTGCAGACCAGCAAGCCACTGCGGTCAGGCGCACGCCATCAAACTTCAGGGGGCCAGAAGGGCGCGGATTGTAGCTGAATCGCCGGCGCTAGCCGAGAGGGGCCGCGCTAATCAGGGAGCGAGCGGTGTACCCCGCATCACAAACAGGCGTATTCGAGAGGGTGGATGCCCATCATCAGAGGCACGGCAACGGACCGAGCACCCGCCCCACGAGGCCTTCGGGGAAACCTCGGCCGGCCAGGAAGGAAGGGGCACAGCGCTCAGCGTCTCAACCTGGCATCTTCCGCGGCCAGACGCTCCGCCAGCCAGACCTTGATCAGGGACTGGTAGGGAACATCACGCTTGTTGGCCTCGATCTTGATGCGCTCGAGAAGTCCGAGCGGAAAGCGCATGGACACCGACTGGGTGGACGGCTTCAGGTTCGGCAACCGCACCGATTCAGCCTGACTCCAGTCCACGTAGTCCGTGGAGTCGTGCAACTCCCAGAACTCGCGTTCATCAGCCTCAGAGACAAGTTCTGGCCGTGGTTTACGCACCCTGATCATAAATGTCGCGCTCCTTCCAGTGCATATCCCTTGCCGAGATCACCCGAATTCGGGTGCCCGCGTCGCGCAGCGTGAAGGT
>JAFIFL010000111.1 GCA_020832055.1 Gammaproteobacteria bacterium | reverse complement strand
CAAAGAATGGGGGGGAAAACTGTTTAATATTTTTGGCTGGGGGGGGGGCGGGGTGGTGCCGGGGCGGCCCCGGCTGGGGGGGGGGGCGGCCTGCAGGCAGGCCGCACCGAGGAGCAGCCATGTGGTCAGAACGAGGTGGATGGATCTGAAGGCAAGGCTCATGGGCGTTTCCCGGGGGAGGTCAAGTCCTGCCAAAGATGACTCCCAGGTAACAGTTCCGTCAAGCATTGGGGTCCTTTCGGGCAGCGATCCGCTGCCGTATGCCGGGCTTGGGATCTTCGTCGTAGCCGTGCTCGTAGCCGAGGACGGTGAGCCGGCCGCGGGCGAGCTCCAGCAATTCGCCGGCCTGAAGCAGGTAGGCCGGGCGCGCCGGATGGCCGTAGGCCTCGTTGCCGTGGGCAAAGGTCTCGTAGATGAGCAGCCCCTCCGGCGCCAGGGCCTCGACGATGTCATCGAGGATGGGGCGGTGCAGGTAGCAGGTCACCACGATGACGCCGAAGCGGCGATCACCCAGGGGCCAGCCATGGTCCGTTTCGAGATCGGCTTCGATCAGTTCGGCTTGCGCGGTGAGATCCGCGACGCCGGCGATGTTCCTGTCCAGCAACGTCACAGGATGCCCGCGGTCGAGAAACAGCCGGCCGTGGCGACCGCTGCCGCAGGCGAGGTCGAGCACGCTGGCGTCTGCGGGAACAGTCTCCGCCCAGCGGGCAACCCAGCGACTTGGCGCCTTGAACCCTGCGTGCTGCTCCGTCCAGTGCCCTGCCATCAGCCCGCCGTCAGTGCCCGCAGGGCGATCACCAGCAGCAGCACGATCTGTACCAGAAAGAGGCCGAAGCGGATGAACACCGCCGGCACGCTGGTGGACGCCAGATGGACGACGGACTGCAGCATCCTGGCCACCAGGATCCATGGCGCCAGGGGATCGGAGAGGGCGTGCATGCCGCTGACCTGAACGCTGAGCAGGATGGCCGCGACCACCGGCAGGTTCTCACAGCAGTTGGCATGGGCCCGGGCCAGGCGCTGGCTGAAGCCGCCGACGTCGTCGCCGCTGGCGGCAAACGTGTTGGGCG
Source organism: Gammaproteobacteria bacterium (assembly GCA_020832055.1). Lineage (GTDB taxonomy): Bacteria > Pseudomonadota > Gammaproteobacteria > Pseudomonadales > Azotimanducaceae > SLTB01. The sequence continues at coordinate 12,676 of JAFIFL010000111.1, read as the reverse complement.
CCTTGTCTGTGGTCTGGGCGATGTAGGCCCGCGTGCCGCCGATCAGCACAGTCAGGGCAATGGTCCAGAGTGCAAAACCGACGAGCGCTATCAATGTGGGTGTCATGGCGTGGTCCCCGAGGGTGGGCTGCTGCCGCTGAGTATGGCGTTTGCGGCCAGCGAGGCAATGACCTGTCTGATAATCTGCATGCCTTAATCCATGCCCCCAGGGAGACCGTGATGGACCGGATGAACGAATTGGCCTTCTATACGCTCGCCGGCGCGCCCCGGACGCCCTTCGATCTCATCGATGAGGTTCGCCACGGCGAGCGCCTCGGCATCGGCAGCGCGTTCATCTCCGAGCGTTTCAACATCAAGGAGGCGGCGACCTTGTCGGGTGCGGCGGGTGCCATCTCCTCGGAGATCGGCATCGCCACGGCCGCCACCAACCACAATACCCGCCATCCCATGGTCACCGCCGCCTATGCCATGACCATGCACAAGCTGACCCAAGGCCGCTTCTCCTTGGGTCTCGGACGCGGCGTTGACATGGCCTTCGATGCCTATGGGCTGCCGCGGATCAAGACGGCCCAGGTGGAGGATTTCGTCGGTCTCATGCGCCGGATCTGGCGTGGCGAGACCGTGGCCGGCCACGACGGCCCGGCCGGCAAGTACCCCTACCTGAGCATGGGGGCTGAGTTCGACGAGCACATTCCCATGACCTGGGTGGCCTTCGGACCGAACTCGCTGGCCCTCGGTGGGCGCGTCTTCGACGCGGTGGTGCTGCACACGTTCTTCACGGACGAGACCACGGTGCGCTGCGTGGAGACGGTGAAGCGGGCTGCGGAGCAGGCGGGCCGCGATCCGGACGCGGTGCGGGTGTGGTCCTGTTTCGCCACCATCGGCGATCACCTGCCCGAGCCCTTGCGCCTGAAGAAGCTCGTTGGACGCATGGCCACCTATCTGCAGGCCTACGGTGATCTCATGGTGCGCACCAACGATTGGGATCCGAAGGTCCTCGAGCGCTTCCGGGCCGACCCTTTCGTCGCCAACTTCAAAGGCGCCATCGACAATCTGGCCACCACCGAGGAACTCGAGCACGTGGCGACGCTGATTCCGGAGGAGTGGCTGGCCAGTGCAGCCACCGGTTCACCGGAGCAGTGCGTGGCCGGCATCAACCATCAGTTCGATCTCGGCTGCGACGGCGTCATCCTGCACGGCGCCACGCCGACGCAGATCGAGCCCATCGTCGAGGCCTATCGCGCCCAGCGCCCGGCCGGCAGGTTCGATCATCTGGTCGCGAACCCGGCCGGTTGAACCGGTTTCGATCGTCTCCCCGGTGGCCGGTCTGGCCTCCTTGTGATTCCGGGGAGTTGGGCGGTCGCGCTGGGCACCATCATAGATCGAGTCAATGGGGTTCATGATCAAGGTCAATTGGATCGCTTCTTGAGGCTGTTATAAATCTGTCACTCGCGACGTACGGTCGCGTCTCAGGAGGGAGAACCCATGCAACGACTGACCTTGGCCATCGGCGCCGCACTGGCGCTGGCGGTGGTCCTGGCGGTGCCGTCAGGCACCGCCTTCGCGCAGGCCGAACCCCGGCCGAATCAATTCTGGTGGCCTGAACAGCTGAATCTGGCCCCGCTGCGACAGCACGCTGCTAAGTCCAATCCGTTGGGCACCGACTTCGACTATGCCCGTGCCTTCAGCCAACTCGATCTCGAAGCCGTGAAAAAGGACATCGAGGCCGTGCTGACGGATTCCCAGGACTGGTGGCCCGCGGACTATGGGCACTACGGCCCGTTCATGATCCGCATGGCCTGGCACAGTGCCGGGACCTACCGCATCGCTGACGGACGCGGTGGGGCACGCGGCGGCCAGCAGCGCTTCGAGCCGCTGAACAGCTGGCCCGACAACGTCAATCTGGATCGCGCCCGGCGTCTGCTCTGGCCGGTGAAGCAGAAGTACGGGCGCAGTCTGTCCTGGGCCGATCTCATGGTGCTCACGGGCAATGTGGCCTTGGAGTCCATGGGCTTCCCCACCTATGGCTTCGCCGGTGGTCGTGAGGACGACTGGGAAGCGGATCTCGTCTACTGGGGCCCGGAAACCGAATGGCTCGAAGACGAGCGCTACGAAGGTGACCGCGAACTTCAGAATCCCCTGGCAGCCGTGCAGATGGGGCTCATCTACGTCAATCCGGAAGGCCCCAACGGCAATCCGGACCCCCTCGCGGCGGCCCGGGACATCCGCGAAACGTTCGGTCGCATGGCCATGAATGACGAGGAGACCGTGGCGCTGATTGCTGGTGGCCACACCTTCGGCAAGGCCCATGGCGCCGTCCCCGCAGACTGCGTCGGCCCGGAGCCGGCCGCAGCCGACATCGAAGAGCAGGGCTTCGGCTGGGTGAATTCCTGCGGCTCGGGCAAGGGCGCCGATACCTTCACCAGTGGCCTGGAAGGGGCCTGGTCGGTGGATCCCATCGCCTGGACCACCCAGTACTTCGACAACCTGTTCGCCTTCGAGTGGGTGAAGACGAGAAGTCCGGCCGGCGCTGTGCAGTGGATACCCGCTGACGATCAGGCTGCGAACCTCGTCCCGGATGCCCATGATCCGGACAAGCGCCATGCGCCGATCATGTTCACCACCGATCTGTCCTTGAAGGAGGATCCGATCTACCGGGAGATCTCCAAGCGTTTCCACGAGAATCCCGAGGAGTTCGAGCGGGCCTTTGCCAAGGCCTGGTTCAAACTCACCCATCGCGACATGGGACCGCGCTCCCGCTATGTCGGCAACAGCTTCCCGGATGAGGATCTGATCTGGCAGGACCCCATCCCGGCCGTCGATCACCCCCTCATCAACGATCGCGATGTCGCCACCTTGAAGCGTGCCATCCTCGACTCCGGACTGACGGTACCGGAACTGGTGCGTACGGCCTGGGCCTCGGCATCCACGTTCCGGGGTTCGGATCTGCGTGGTGGCGCCAACGGTGCGCGCATCCGGCTGGCACCGCAGAAGGACTGGGAAGCCAACGATCCTGAGGAACTGGCGCGGGTACTGGAGCGTCTCGAAGGCATTCAACAGGACTTCAATGGCGGTCAGCGGCGAGGTAAGCGGGTGTCGATGGCTGACCTCATCGTCTTGGGCGGTGCCGCGGCCATCGAACAGGCGGCTGCCGACGCAGGCCACCGGATCAGCGTGCCATTCACGCCGGGTCGCGGTGACGCCACCGCAGAACAGACTGACGTCGAATCCTTCGCGCCGCTGCAGCCCAAGGCGGATGGCTTCCGGAACTACTTCGCCAGTGACAACGGCCGCTCGCCGGCAGCGATGCTGGTCGACCGGGCCAATCTGCTGACGTTGACGGTCCCGGAGATGACGGTGCTGGTCGGCGGCATGCGGGCCCTGGGCGCCAACAGCGGCGGTAGCGATCTGGGCGTGTTCACCGACAGCCCTGGTCAGCTCAGCAACGATTTCTTCGTCAACCTGCTGGACATGTCCACACGCTGGCAGAAATGCCCGGACCACGAAGGCATGTACCACGGCTACGATCGGGCCAGCGACGAGCGGAAATGGCGCGCCACGCCTGCGGATCTGATCTTCGGGTCCCATCCTGAGTTGCGGGCTGTGGCTGAGCACTATGCCAGCAACGATGCCGGCAAGATTTTCGTCGAGGATTTCGTGGCTGCGTGGACTAAGGTGATGAACCTGGATCGCTAGCGTTTCCTGCGGGTTCATCCGCTGACGGGCCTCCGTCGCGACAGACACAGGCGACGGAGGCCTTCCCCGGCACGGATACATTCATTCGTGCATGGCATGTGTGCTTTCTTTGTACTATAACCACCATTCCATAACCGAGGGGAGCTCGGGAGCATGTCTTGCCGAAGCAGGTAGACGCGGACGCGCGCCGCGCTGAGCTGGCCGCGGCCACGCGTCGTGCCATCCTGCGGCAGGGGCTCGAGGGTGTCACGTTGCGTGAAGTGGCCAGGGAGGCCGGCTGGAGCATCGGCGTCCTCACGCACTACTTCGAGACCAAGGACGAGCTGCTTCGATACTCCCTGGCAGATCCGGCCTGGGTCATGTACCGGCTGCCGAACACCATTCCGGATGACCTTCCTGGCATCGTGAAGCTGCTCGAAGGCCTGCTGCCGACGACCGCCGACATGCGGGAAATGTGGCAGGTGTGGATGACGTTCTGGGTGTCCTGGCCCGGAGACAGCGTCTGGGACGGAGAGCGACGGACGCGCCAGCGCCGATTCCGCCGCTACTGTCGTGACATCATCCACCACGCGCTGGAACGTGGGCAGCTGTGCCCGGGCCGTGACGTGGACGCGGACGGCGATGCCCTGGCCATGCTCGTACACGGGCTCGGTGTGCTGGCCACGCTGGATCCGGCGGGCTGGTCGGCCAAACGTCAGCGGGCCGAAGTCGAAGCATTCTTTGCCGTCCGGTTGCCGGCTGCCCAGCGGACGGCACGACCGGGGGTACAACAGGCGGGGCACAAGCCGGCAGAGCAGCCGCCGAAAGGGAGGAAGTGAATTGGTCTTGCGGTTCGTGATCGTCGCCGTCCTGCTGGCGCTTTTGTTCGGGGGTATTGCCGGTTACAAGGCCCATCAGATGCGGCAGTTCGCCGAAATGCGCGCCGCGGGTGCCCCGGCGGTGGTGGTGTCCTCCACCGAGGTGGCGCAGGAACTGTGGGATCAAGAGGTCCGTGCCCTGGGTAACCTCATGGCCACCCAGGGCGTGCAGGTGGCGACCGAGGTGCCCGGCAGGGTGCAGGCCATCCACTTCGCATCCGGGGGGCGAGTGAAGGCCGGAGACCTGCTCATCGACCTCGATGCCGCAGCCGAGCGCGCCGAACTCAAGGCCCTCGAAGCCGATCTGGAATTGGCCCGTCTCGATCTCAAGCGGGCGAAGGACCTGCGCGAAACGGCAGTCGTGTCCCAGTCGGCGCTGGATCGTGCCGCCACCCTGGTGCGCAGCCTGGAAGCCCGTGCCGAGCAACACGCGGTGCTCATTGCCCGCAAATCCATACGCGCCCCTTTCGACGGTGAACTGGGCATTCGTCTGGTGAATCTGGGGCAGTACCTGTCTCCGGGCGACGAAGTGGTCACCCTTCAGGCTCTGGACCCCATTCATTTGAATTTTACCCTGCCAGAGCGCTTTCTCGCCCAACTGGCGGTGGGGCAGCAGGTGCGTGCGCCGGTGGCGGCCTGGCCGGGGATGACCTTCGAGGGCCGCGTCAACGCCATCAGCCCGGCCCTGGAACGGGCGAGCCGCAGCGTCCATCTGCAGGCCACCCTGGCCAATCCGGATGGGCTGCTGCGCCCGGGGATGTTCTCCCAGGTCGCCGTGCTCGTCGGCGAGCCGCTGCCGGTGATGACCCTGCCGAGGACGGCCATTGCCTATCAGGCCTTCGGCGAGACCGTGTTCGTCATCGAGCCGGATGCCGCGGGCGAACCGGTGGTGGAGCGCCGGCCCATCCGCGTCGGCCGGGTGCGGGACGGTCGGGTGGAGGTGCTCGCAGGACTCGCCGTGGGTGATCAGGTGGTGGCGACCGGCCAGATGAAGCTGCGAGGCGGCCAGCGGGTCAGGATCGACAACAGCCTCGAGCTGCCCTCTGGGTTGGCGCAGCGGTGAATTTCACGGACGTCTTCGTCCGGCGCCCGGTGCTGGCGACGGTCATCAGCCTGCTCATTCTGCTGTTGGGCCTGCGCTCCATGGGCATGCTCGAGCTGCGCGAATATCCCCGCACCGAGCGCGCCGTGGTGACGGTGACGACCGTCTATCCCGGAGCCGATGCGGATCTGGTGCAGAGCTTCATCACCTCACCGCTGCAGCGGGCCATCGCCGAGGCCAACGGCCTCGACTACGTGCAGTCCGATTCACGTCAGGGCGTGTCCATCATCGAGGCGGTGATGGAACTGAACTACGACGGCAACATGGCCGTGGCCGAGATTCAGGCCAAGGTCGCCAGTCAGCGCAATCAGATTCCCAATGAAGCCCTCGATCCGGTGATCGACGTCCGCACCGAGCAGGGCTGGGCGCTGATGTACATCGGCTTCGCCAGCGACAGCATGCTGGCCTCGGAGATCACCGACTACCTCATGCGGGGGGTGATTCCGCGCATGCAGGCCATCCCGGGGGTGGCCAAGGCCGAAGTCATGGGCGACCAGCAGCTGGCCATGCGCATCTGGCTCGATCCCCTGCGCATGGCGGCGCTGGACGTCACGGCGCTGGACGTGCGCGCCGCCCTGAGGCGGGAAAACGTCCAGGCCGGTATCGGCCAGACCAAGGACGACCTGCTGATGGTCAACCTCTCCGCGGCCACCGATCTCACCGGTGTTGCCGAGTTCGAGCAGCTGGTGGTCCGCGTCAGCGGTGACACCCTGGTCCGGCTGGCGGACGTGGCGGAGGTCGAGCTCAACGCGCGCAATCTCAATCAGGTCAGCTGGTACTCCGGTGCTCCCTCCACCCTGGTGGGCATCGAGACCGGCCCGGGCGCCAATCCCATCGAGGTCTCCCGGGCGATTCGTGAGCTGTTGCCCGAAGTCGAAAGGCAGCTGCCGCCGGGGCTGATCATGCAGCTCACCCATGACGGCAGTGAATACATCGAGTCCTCCATTGCCGAGGTCTACCGGACCCTGTTCGAGGCGGTGGCCATCGTCCTGCTGCTGATTTTCCTGGCCTTAGGTTCCGCCCGTGCAGCCATCGTCCCGGCGATTTCAGTGCCGCTGTCGCTGATCGGCGCCACGTTCATCATGCTGCTGCTGGGCTTCTCTCTGAACCTGCTGACGCTGCTGGCCATGCTGCTGGCCATCGGCCTGGTGGTGGACGACGCCATCATCGTGGTGGAGAACGTCCATCGCCACATGGCGGCAGGCAAGGGGCGGCTGGAAGCTGCCCTGGTGGGCGCGCGGGAGCTGGCTCTGCCCATCATCGCCATGACCACGACGCTGCTGGCCGTGTACGCGCCCATTGGCTTCATGGGCGGGCTGGTGGGCATCGTCTTCACCGAGTTCGCCTTCTCCCTGGCGGGCGCGGTGCTGATCTCGGGCATCGTGGCGCTGACGTTCTCGCCGATGCTGTCCTCCCTGGTGCTCAAGACCGACGCCGAACAGGGCCGCTTCGAGCGGGCCGTGGAGCATGGCTTCACCCGGCTGGCCGAAGCCTATCGCAGACTGCTGCATGCCTCGCTGAACTACCGTCCGGTGACCTACTTCTTCTCGGCCGTGATGATGTTCGGCATCTACTTCATGTTCGTCACCAGTCAATCGGAGTTCGCGCCGGCGGAAGACCGGGAGGCGATCAACGTTCAGATCACCGCCCCCCATACGGCGACGCTGGAGTACACCGAGGCCCATGTCCGGCGCGTCGTCGAGCTGTTCGAAACCATTCCCGAGTATGCCCGCAGCTTTCTCATGCTCGGTGGCGGTGGGACACCGGCCACCACCTTCGGTGGATTCCGGCTGCTGCCCATCCATGAGCGGGAACGCTCCCAGGCGGAGATCCAGCCCATCCTGCAGCGTCTGCTGCACACGGTACCGGGTGTGCAGGCAGGCGCCTTCACGTTTCCTGCCCTGCCCGGTGCGGCGGCCGGCGCACCGGTGCAGTTCGTGGTGACCGGTGATCAGGACTACATCGAGCTGGACAGGGTGGCGGGCGAACTGGTGGGCGAGGCCATGAGCAGCGGCCGTTTCCTGTTCGCCAACAAGGCCAACGAGATGGCCCTGCCACAGACGCGGGTGATCATCGATCGTGACCGGGCGGGCGATCTCGGGATCGACATGGAATCACTCGGGTTGACCCTCTCGACCCTGTTGGGTGAGGGCTACGTCAACCGCTTCAGTCAGGCGGGTCGCAGCTATGAAGTGATTCCCCAGGTGGGTCGGCAGTTCCGTGCTTCGGCCTCAGCGCTCGACGACTACCACGTGCGTGGCCGCAGCGGCGACCTGATACCGCTGTCTGCCATCGTCAGCTTCGAGCATCGCATCGAGCCCACGAGGCGGATGGAGCTGCAGCAGCAGAACGCCATCATCATCAACGCTGTACCGGCACCGGGCGTGTCCCTTGGCGAGGCACTGAGTTTCTTCGAGGGGCTGGCCGCGGAGCGGTTCCCGCGGGAGCTCGGTTACGACTATCTCGGCGAGTCGCGGCAGTTCCGGCAGCAGGGCGAGGCGCTGGTGGTGACGTTCTTCCTGTCGTTGCTGGTCATCTATCTGGTGCTGGCAGCCCAGTTCGAGAGCTGGCGGGATCCGCTGATCATTCTCATGGCGGTGCCCATGTCCATCGCCGGTGCGCTGTTCTTCGTGACCCTGGGTTTTGCCACCATCAATCTCTACACCCAGGTGGGCCTGATCACCTTGATCGGGCTGGTGGCCAAGAACGGCATTCTCATCGTCGACTTTGCCAATCGCATGCGGGACCATGAAGGGATGGCGCTCCGGGAGGCCGTCGAGGCCGCTGCTGCGATTCGCCTGCGGCCGATTTTGATGACGACGGTGGCGATGCTGGTGGCCATGGTGCCGTTGCTGCTCGCGTCCGGCCCCGGCGCGGTGAGCCGCTTCCACATCGGGCTGGTGGTGTTCACTGGTCTCGGCATCGGTACCCTCTTCACCCTGTTCGTGGTGCCGGCTTTCTACGTCCTGCTGGCGCAGCGGGAGCGGCGGACGGCCGTGGAGGCAACGGCGGGCCCTTAGCGCTACCATCTGCTTCGCGTTCCCGGTCGCTGTTCAGCGGCCGCGGGCATGGCCCCCATTCGTACCATCCTGACGGAGACTTTCATGAGCGACAGCTTCAAGGCCATCGTGGCCCGCGCCGGCGATGACGGCAAAACCCGGGCAGCGCTCGAGACGCTCAGCGTCGCGGACCTGCCGGACGAAGCGGTGCTGGTGGATGTGGAGTATTCCACCGTCAACTACAAAGACGGCATGGCGGTCACGGGTGCGGTGCCCATCTGTCAGACCCTGCCCATGGTCTGCGGCATCGATCTGGCCGGCACCGTGGTCGAGTCCCGCAGCGAGGTCTGGTCACCCGGGGAACGGGTGCTGGTGAATGGCTACGGTCTCTCCGAGCGGCATTGGGGCGGTTACAGTCAGCGCGCCCGGGTCAATCCGGATTTCCTGGTGCCGATTCCCGATGCCTTCAGCAGCGAGCAGGCCATGGCCATCGGCACCGCCGGCTATACGGCCATGCTGGCGGTGAATGCGATCCGGGATTACGGCGTCCGGCCGGAGCGGGGACCGGTGCTGGTGACCGGTGCCGCCGGCGGAGTGGGATCCTTTGCCGTCCTGCTGCTGTCCGCACTGGGCTATGAGGTGGCCGCGAGTACCGGGCGGCCGGAAGCCGCCGACTACCTGCGCAGTCTGGGCGCTCACAGCATCGTTGCCCGGGGTGATCTGGCCCGTTCGGCAAAGCCGCTGGAGAAGGAAACCTGGGCGGCAGTGGTGGACAGTGTGGGGTCCACGACGCTGGCCACAGCCCTGGCCCAATTGCGCTACGACGGCATCGTGGCGGCCTGTGGCCTCGCGGCGGGCGCGGACCTGCCGGCCACGGTGATGGCCTTCCTGCTGCGCAACGTCTGCCTGCAGGGCATTGATTCGGTGATGGCGCCCATGGCCGTGCGCGAGCGGGCCTGGAAGGATCTGGCGGCCCTGCTCGATCCGGCACGCTTTACCCAGGTCTATACGGTCGAGCCGCTGGCCCAGGTGCCGGCACTGTGTGCAGCCATTCTGGCCGGCAGGATTCGAGGCCGGGTGGTGATCGACGTCAATGCCTGAACGTCAGGAAGGATAGTAGGTGGGTGCTCCGGGACCCACCGGCAGGCCGAGGCCGAAGACGTAAATGTAGAACCAGGCGATCCAGCCGATGGCCAGGGCGATGGAATACGGCAGCATGGTGGCGATCAGGGTGCCGATGCCGAGGTTGCGCACGTAGCGGCTGGCGAAGGCGAGGATCAGGCCGAAGTAGCTCATCATCGGCGTGATGATGTTGGTGGTGGAATCGCCGATCCGGTAGGCGGCCTGGATCACCTCCGGACTGTAGCCGGTGAGCATGAGCATGGGCACGAAAATGGGTGCAGTGACGGCCCATTGGGCCGAAGCGGAACCCAGCGACAGGTTCACGAACATGCACATGGGAATGAACAGCAGGAACACCGCCGGACCGGTGAGATTGATGTCCTGCAGAAACTGAGCGCCCACCACCGCGGTGATCTGGCCGAGCTGGGTCCAGCCGAAGAAGGCGACGAACTGGGCCGCGAAGAACACCAGGACGATGTACAGCCCGAGCTTGCTCATGGACGCAGCCATGGCGTCGATGACGTCACGGTCGTTGTTCATGACGCCGGTCAGCCGGCCATAGACGAAACCCGGCACCAGGAAGAACACGAACACCAGGGCGACGATGCCGCGCAGGAAGGGCGTGATGGCGGCGATGGTCGACTCCGCCCCGGGTTCCCGCAGCGCACCCCATTCCGGAATCACCATCAGGGCCACCAGAGCGGCGACCGCGAGGGCGGCGACGCCGGCCCAGCGCAGTGCGCGCCTCTCGGTTGCCGTCAATGGCGCCAGCCGATCCCCCTCGTCGAGATCCTCGGCAGCCTGGCTCGGATCGTACTTGCCCAGGCGGGGCTCGACGATGGCGGTGGTCACCCAGGTGCCGATGGCGGTGACCAGGAAAGTGCTGGTGATCATGAAGTACCAGTTCACGGCAGGGTGCACGAAGTAGCCGGGTTCGATGATCTGGGCAGCGGCCTCGGTGATGCCGGCGAGCAGCGGATCCACGGTGCCGAGCAGCAGGTTGGCGGAATAACCTCCCGAGACCCCGGCGAATGCCGCGGCGAGACCGGCCAGTGGGTGTCGGCCTAAGGCGTGGAAGATGGCCGCCGCCAGCGGGATCATCACCACGTAGCCCATTTCCGAGGCGGTGTTGGACAGGACCGCAGCAAAGACGATGACGGCCGTGACCAGCTTCGGTGGCGCGCCGAGCACCATGGCGCGAATGGCAGCCGACAGCAGGCCGGAGCGCTCGGCGACGCCGACGCCGAGCATGGCCACCAGCACGGTACCCAGCGGTACGAAGCCGGCGAAGTTGGCCACCAGATTCTCGACGATCCGCCGCAGACCCTCGGCATTGACCAGGCTCACCACGGTGATGACGCCGTCGGCCGCGCGACCGGGGGCGCCTTCCGGGCGCGGGTCATCGACGGCAACGCCGAGCCAGGCGAGGACGCCGGATAGCAGAACGATGAACACCGACAGCAGGGCGAACAGCGTCACCGGATGAGGCAGCGCGTTGCCGAGCCACTCGACGCCGTTGAGAAAGCGATTGAACCAGGAGGAACGTACGGGTTCGTCAGACCCGGAGGCTGGGGTCACGGCAGGTCATCCACAAGCCTGAATCAGCTTCGATGGTACCGGGGATGCCGGAATCGAGCACGCCTGCCCGGCTGGCGCCGGGCGGGCGGTCTGCGATGGTCTTTGTGCTGGTCTCTTCAGAAGTTGTAACGCAGGCCCACGTTCCAGGTCTGCAGATTGCTGGAGTAGGTGTAGCCGGCAGTGGCGCCGAACTGCGGGGTGAAGTGAAGCACGGCACCGAGGTCGGCGCTGACCTTGTCTTCAGTATCGTCGTAGGTCAGGAAGCCGTTCACCTCGAGGGTGTCGGTCACCATGCTGCGGAGACCGGTTTGACCAAAGATGCCGTCGTCCTTGCCGCTGCCAGCGCCGCTGATGCTGACCTTGGTGAAGGACCAGCCGAGGCGCGTGACCAGGTCGACCTGCGAGTTCAGCGGGACGTTGTAGCCGGCGCCCACGCGGGTGCGATTGGCCGTGAAGGGGCTGTCCTTGGCGCGCAGGAAGTTGGCGATCAGATGCACGTTCTCGGTGACGGCGACCGAGCCGTCGAGATTGAAACCGTCGAGACGGCTGATGCCGTCGGGCTTGAGCGCGCCGTAACCGGCCCCGACGTAGGAATAGGAAACGTCTGCGAGCGCGGCGGCAGGGACTGCGGCGGCGGCGACGATGGCGGTCATGAGAGCAAGTTTACGCATGGAAGTGATCCTTTTTCGGACAGTGGATCTCGGGATTCGAGATCAACAAGAAACTTTTTGAAACATTATGTAACTTTGAGGAGGGGACTATACTCGCCTGAAATTAAAGATGAAAGCGATATATTCGACCTTGCTGACGGCTTGACGCAAGAAACATTCGGTTTGTCGAATGGGATATTTCGGTAACAAATGTCCGACCATGAAACGCGGCAGGAGTTCCGTGCGTATGGCCATCGGGCGCGATTTTCTTCAGGCGCTGCATGACGTCTTCGCCGGATTCGGTCCGGTCCGGAGCCGGCCGATGTTCGGAGGATGCGGGGCGTCCCGGGCCAGCTCGATGTTCGCGCTGGTGGCTGATGGTCGTGAGGTCGATCTGAAATCGGATGCCGAAACGACTCGCCGCCACGAGGACGGTGAGTCGAAGCTGTTCCGGTACGCAATGAGGAGCCCCAGTCGGTGACTCTGCCCTGTTACCGTGCTCCTGCGGTTATCCGCAGGAAACGGCGCGCCGACCGGGGACCTTGGTCCTGGCCGTGGGGGGCCCGACCAACGGGGGTGGGGGGGTGCGGGGTGTGGTTGTGGCCGTGCAGCGGGGGGGGGGGTGACGGGGACCTACATGAGCTATGTCGGCGTTGACCTGATCGCGTCGGG